>NZ_CP159534.1:3320170-3622003 GCF_040529335.1 Streptomyces sp. HUAS MG91
GAGTCCTTGCCGTGCTGCTCGACCTGCGCTGAGGTCATGTTGATGCGCCTTTCTCCATGCCGATCCGTGCCGTGGGGGGCTCGGATCGACTGTGACGATCCTTCGGGCGTGGGGCCCTGGATGGATGGAGCTGTTGCCTACCGGGGTCAGCCGGTAAGGGCGCCCCCAGCGGACAGGGGTGGCGTCCGCCGGGCGGTCGTGAAGATCTATCACGCCGTTCCCGGTGATCGACTCTGCCGACTGTGGCGTACAGCACAGGAAAAAGCGGTCAAACCGGCCCTGGCGCGCCATAGGCAGGCAGGGGCGGTGACCCGATCGTTATCCGGATTTGAGCGTCCGCTGAGCGAACGCGAAGCTCACGGGAGCAGGGTCTCGACGAGCGTCTCCTGGAGGCCGCCGAGCCACAGGTACGCCATCACCATCGGCTTGCGCGGGTCCTCGTCGGGGAGGCGGTAGAGGAGGTCGGTGTCCTCCTCGTCGGTGATGTCGAGGCGGGTGCCGATCGCCAGGCGCAGGTCGTTGAGCGCGCGCATCCAGCGGACCGAGTCGTCCGGCGTGAGCTTCAGGACCGCGCCGCCGTCACCGGCCGGGACGAGACCGTCCAGGGAGCGGACCACGGCGAGGGCGTCGTCGCGCTTGCCGGCCCGCAGGTCGTTCTCGGTGAAGCGGCGGAACTCCGAGGAGTGCGCCTGGAGTTCGGCCTGCGAGGTCTGGTCCTCGGGCGCGCCCGGGCCGCCGTACGCGTCCGGGAAGAGCCGGTGGAGCACCGGGTCGGCGGGCGGCTCGCTGGGGCCCTCGGCGAACAGCTCGGCGAGCGGGTCGTCGGACACCTCGCCGCCGGGCCCGGGGCCGATCAGCTCCAGGAGCTGGACGGCCAGCGAGCGGATGATGGAGATCTCGACGTCGTCGAGGGCGACGGCCGCGCCGCCGCCGGGGACCGGTTCGAAGTGCCCGGGCAATTTACTTCCGATCCTGTTGCAGCGTGGCCCACAGGCCGTAGCCGTGCATGGCCTGGACGTCCCGCTCCATCTCCTCGCGGCTGCCGGAGGAGACGACCGCGCGCCCCTTGTGGTGGACGTCCAGCATCAGCTCGGTGGCCTTGTCCTTGGAGTACCCGAAGTACGTCTGGAAGACATACGTCACGTAGCTCATGAGGTTGACCGGGTCGTTGTGGACGAGCGTGATCCAGGGGACGTCCGGCTCGGGGACCACGGAGAGATCCTCCGTCGTCTCGGGGCTTTCGATCTCAAGAGGTGCTGGAGCCGTCACACGGCCCATGCTGCCACCAGGAGGGGGCCATCGCACAAACGGACCCAGAAATCGTCACCTTGACGCTAATTCGGGGTAGCATCATCGTCATGAACACAGCGGACCTTGGCCTGCCGGTGGATGTTCCGTCGACAGCGCTCTTCACCGACCACTACGAGCTGACCATGCTGCAGGCCGCCCTCCACGGGGGCACGGCCGACCGGCGTTCGGTCTTCGAGGTCTTCACCCGCCGGCTGCCCGAGGGCCGCCGCTACGGCGTCGTCGCGGGCACCGGGCGCGTCCTCGACGCCGTGGAGAACTTCCGGTTCGACGCGGGCGTCCTGAACTTCCTGCGCGAGCGGAACGTGGTCGACGAGCCGACCCTCGCCTGGCTCGCGGACTACCGGTTCTCCGGCGACATCTGGGGCTACCCCGAGGGCGAGGTCTACTTCCCCGGCTCCCCCGTGCTGCGCGTCGAGGGCTCCTTCGCCGAGTGCGTGCTGCTGGAGACGGTGATCCTGTCGATCCTCAACCACGACTCGGCGATCGCCGCGGCCGCCTCCCGGATGTCCTCGGCCGCCGGGGACCGCCCGCTGATCGAGATGGGCGCCCGGCGCACCCACGAGCTGGCCGCCGTCGCCGCCTCGCGCGCCGCCTACGTGGGCGGTTTCGCGACGACCTCGGACCTCGCGGCCGGGTTCCGGTACGGGATCCCGACGGTCGGCACCAGCGCCCACGCGTTCACCCTGCTGCACGACTCCGAGCGGGACGCCTTCCGGGCCCAGATCGACTCCCTCGGCGAGGGCACGACGCTGCTCGTGGACACGTACGACGTCCAGGAGGCCGTGAAGACGGCCGTCGAGATCGCCGGGCCGAAGCTGGGCGCCGTCCGGATCGACTCGGGCGACCTGCTGCTCGTCGCGCACCGGGTGCGCGAGCAGCTCGACGAGCTCGGCGCCAAGGACACCAAGATCGTGGTCACCTCCGACCTCGACGAGTACGCCATCGCCTCGCTCGCGGCCGCGCCCGTGGACGCGTACGGCGTCGGCACCCAGCTGGTGACCGGCTCGGGGCACCCGACCTGCTCCATGGTCTACAAGCTGGTGGCGCGCGCCGAGTCCGCCGATCCCGACGCACCGCTGACGGCGGTCGCGAAGAAGTCGGCGGGCGGCAAGACGTCCGTCGGCGGCCGCAAGTGGGCGGCGCGCCGCCTGGACCGGAACGGGGTCGCGGAGGCCGAGGTGCTCGGCACCGGCGCCGTGCCGGCCGAGCTGGCCGACCGGCAGCTGCTCGTCGAGCTGGTCCGGGGCGGCGAGGTCGTGGCCCGGGAGCCCCTCGACGCAGTGCGCGAGCGGCACATCGCCGTGCGCGACGGGCTGCCGCTGTCGGCGACGCAGCTCTCGCGGGGCGAGGCCGTGATCCCGACCGAATACCAGTAACCGCCCGGTTCCGCGCCCCAATTGCCCTCTCCCGCAAGCCACTTGAACCTTCTACGCTCGTAGCCTCACGGTCCCGCCATCTCGCTAAGGAAACCGCCCATGCGCCGCGCCTTGATCGTCGTAGACGTGCAGAACGACTTCTGCGAGGGCGGCAGCCTCGCGGTGGCGGGGGGTGCCGATGTCGCTGCCGCGATCACCGATCTCATCGGGCAGGCCGGCGGCGGTGGCTACCAGCACGTCGTCGCCACCCGCGATCACCACATCGCGCCCGGGAACCACTTCGCGGACGCCCCGGACTACCGGCACTCGTGGCCCGCGCACTGCGTCGCCGGGACCGAGGGCGTGGGGTTCCACCCGAACTTCGCGCCGGTGATCGCGTCCGGGGCGATCGACGCGGTCTTCTCCAAGGGGGCGTACGCGGCGGCGTACAGCGGGTTCGAGGGCGCGGACGAGAACGGGGTGTCGCTCGCGGAGTGGCTGCGCCGGCGGGAGATCACCGAGGTGGACGTGGTCGGGATCGCCACCGATCACTGTGTGCGGGCCACCGCGCTGGACGCCGCGCGGGAGGGGTTCCGTACGCAGGTGCTGCTCGATCTCACCGCGGGGGTCGCTGCCGCCACTACCGAGGCCGCGCTCGCCGAGATGAAGGATGCCGGAGTCGAACTCACCGGTCAGCCCGTCGTGGCCTAGGACACGGGGCTCCGCCCCGGACCCCGCTCCTCAAACGCCGGAGGGGCTGATTTTGAGGGCCCGTATCGAGCGCCAGAGGGCCGCCTCCGTCGGGTCCGGGGCCTCGCGCCAGACCAGGCCGTCGGGGTGGTGGAGGACCGCGGTGATCTCGTCCGGGGTCGGCGGGTGCTGGTTGCCCCGCAGGTAGACCGCGCGCAGGCCCAGATTGCGCAGGCGGGTCAGGGCGCGGGCGCGGTTCACGGCGTGGACCAGGACCCGTACGGCGCCCTCTCCGGGGCCGGGCGCGGGCAGCGTCAGCGCCACCACCACACTGCCGCCGGGCAGCTTGCAGAACCCTCCTGCGGACATACCTGTCACACCCCCGTGAGACGTCGTGTCAATAAGGAACTCACAGGACGCACCTAAACACGATCGGCCGCGACCCGCTAGCCCTAGCTAGAAAAGTCGCGGCCGATACGTCTTTGACCTGGGGTTTTACAAGATCACCGGGTGGAGGGGCCCACCTTGACCGTGATCGAGGAGCCGTCCAGGGGCTGGTTCAGGACAGAGATCCGGGTGTTGGTGTCAGTTGTCTTGACACTTCCGTTCGGGTTCTCCGCGTACCAGTAGGTGCCCTTGCGGTCGTCGAAGACCGGGTTGCCGAGCTGCGGCTTGATCTTGGTCGCGACGCCCAGCTTGTGCAGGGTCATGCCCGGGACCGGGTACCAGCCGAAGGCAGCGTCGTACGGGGTGATCTTGTTGGAGATCAGCTTGCCGTCCGCCCACTTCATCGGCTTCGCGTGCGCGTCGATCGGCAGGATCAGGCCCTGGCCCGGGTGCTGGCCGACGTTGTTGTTGCGCTGCGAGGTGTCCCACTGCCAGATGACCAGGCCGGGACGGTACTGGTAGTGCTCGACCCAGTTCTGCTTCGCGCCGCCGTCGCGCCAGCCGAAGTTGTACGGGCCGACCTTGAGGGTCTTGTCGTACGACTCGTACTGGCGGTTCTCGGCGATGTAGAACTGCGGGAAGTCGCCGCTGATCGAGGCGCCGACGCGGGAGAAGCCGTGGCTCGTCCAGCCGGCCTGCTCGGACTCGGCGTCGTCGGCGAACAGGGTCGCACCGTCGGCCTTGACCGCGAGGTTGTCGAACGCGAAGCCCATCTGGGCCACGCCGCCGTCGGTCTTGTAGCGGAAGCGGACGTCGATCTTCTGGCCCGCGTAGGCGTCCAGCGGGAAGACCAGGTGCTGGAACTTGCCGTTGGTGCCGGTCAGGGCCGGCTTGTCGCCGCCGTCGCGCGGGATGGCCTGGCCGTCGGCGGTGCCGTCGATCGTCTGCCAGCTCGCGCCGCCGTCGGTGGACACCTGCGTGTACAGGTAGTCGTAGTCCTTCTCGATGTCGTACCAGCCGTCGAGTTCGAGCGAGCCGGTCTTCTTGCCGGTCAGATCGACCGTGCGCGACAGGGTGTTGTCGAGGTCGTCGCCGTAGTCCGACCACCACTGCTTGCTGCCCTGCGCGGGCTGCACGATGTTCGTGGTGACGTTCTTCTTGGGCAGTTCGACGACCAGCGCCTGCTTCAGCTTGGTGTTGTACTCCGAAACACCCAGCTTGTGCACCGAGTTGGTGGCGGCCTTGGCCTTGTCGTAGTTGAGCCAGCCCAGCTGGAGCTTGTCCCAGGCGGTCATGTCGCCCGGCATGTCGCCGATGGCGTCCTTGCCGGTGCCGAGCCAGGAACCGGCCGACATCAGCGACCAGAAGCCGACCGAGTTCTCGCCGATGTACGTGGTGTCGTACAGGTCGGGCAGGCCGAGGTCGTGGCCGTACTCGTGGGCGAAGACGCCGAGGCCGCCGTTCTCCGGCTGCATCGTGTAGTCGCCGACCCAGATGCCGGTGTCGCCGACCGGGGTGCCGCCCGCCTTGAAGCCCGCGGGGCCGGTGTTGCCGTCGTCGCGGCTGTAGGCGTAGCCGCGGTGCGCCCACAGGGCGTCCTCGCCCTGGACGCCGCCGCCCGCGGACTCGTCCTCGCCGGCGTGCACGATCTGGAAGTGGTCGATGTAGCCGTCGGGCTCGTTGAAGTTGCCGTCGTTGTCGTGGTCCGTACGGTCCCACTGGTCGTACTTGGCGAGGTCGGCCTTGATGTCGGCGTCCGACTTGCCGGCCGCCTTCTGCTGCGCGACCCACGCGTTCACGCCGTCGCGGACCAGGTCCTCGACGGTCGGGCAGTTGGAGGCGCCGCAGTAGTTGGAGCCGTACCGGGCCTCGTTGTAGTCGACCTTGACCCAGTCGGAGACCTCACCGTCGACCGAGTAGCGGCCCGACGAGGTCTTCTCGTAGTACGTCTTGAGGGAGTCGACGCCCTTGCCCGAGCCGAAGTACAGGTCCTGGAAGTGACCCTTGTCGTAGTCCTTCTGCCAGGCCGTGCTGTTGTCCTTGCTGCGGTCCGGCTCGGCTATCTCGTTGTGCAGCGGGCCGGCGTCGCCGCCGTACTTGCTGTCGACCTTGTCGCCGAACTCGACCAGGATCGTGAAGATCTGGTCGGTGCGCTCACGGCCCAGCTCGACGTACTTGTCCTTGCCGAGCTTGACGACCTTCGAGCCGTTCTTCTCCTGGACCTTCGAACTGCCCTTGAGCACCTGCTCCAGGGCCGTCTGCCGCTGCTCGGCCTGCTGCCGGCTGAACGGGCCGTCGATGACATGGCCCTTGCCCTGGTAGCTGTCGCCGTGCGAGCCGCTCGGCGGGGCGGCCGGGCTGTCGGCCTGCGCGGTGGTCGCCGCTATGGAACCGGTGGCCGCGGTGGCGGCCAGGGTCACGAGCACGGCGGCGGATCTCAACGCCCGTCTCTTGGTGGTCACTTGAGTCTTTCCCTCCTCCGTGGCGGAAAGCCACGCATCACAAGTGACGCCATTTGACCGGAGGTAGGAAAGAATTAACAGACCTTGACTGTGACATGTGCGTTGCATTATGCAGCGCGGCGGATCCGGTATCCGGACAGTGCTCCCAGTACAACGGGCGCGCTCGAACGTCCACTTGGTGGACTGAATGACTCCGTGCGCCCCCCATGCACCTGCACCGTGGGTAAGGTCATGCTTACTGGTCGTTCCACTCGGGCACACGTCGGATTAGAGTTGGGGCACGGTGGGCCACGAGCCCCGGACGCCCCGCCCTGCTCCCCCGCTGTCACGAGGACGGACATCGCCATGCCTCGACCGACTGTCGCACAGCTCGCCTACGGTTCGGCCACCGTCGTACTGTCCACCATCGCCATGCTGCTGCTGTCGCAGACCAGTTCGGGACCGGGCGTCGGCGTCATCGCCATGTCGGCGGTCATCCTGGGTCTGTTCGTGGCGCTGAGCGTGCCCAAGCCGAAGCAGACGCCCGCGCCGGAGGCCGACGCCGCGTCGGAGCAGGCGCGCGAGCGGGAGCCGGTGCACGAGACGGCGGGCCCGTGAGCCACGGACCCGCCGGTCGTACGCGCCGCACGGTCAGCCGCTGCTGACCACCACGGTCTTGGCCGCCTTGTCGTGCAGGCCCTGCTTGTAGGGCTTGTCGAAGAAGCTCCAGCCGCCGCAGATGGCGGTCCAGATGCAGGCGCAGCAGAAGGCGAACGGAACCCACAGCACGAGCGCCCGGACCAGATTGGTCTGGGCGCTCGGCGTCGCGCCGTTGTCCAGGTTGGCCACGCGCAGCTTCAGCAGCCGCTTGCCGAGCGTCTGGCCCGTCCTCGACATCAGGATGACGTCGTACGCGATGTAGAGGACGGCCGTCAGGATCGAGGAGCCGGCCTGCTTGCCCGCGTTGATGTTGTCGCCGTCGGTGCTGAAGCTGGTGATGTCGAACGCCCAGGACAGCAGGCCGACGATGATGCCGATCAGCACCATGTCGATGATGCGGGCGAGGACGCGGCGGCCGCTCTCGGCGAGTGGGGGCATGCCGGCCAGGGGGTCGCCCGGGCCGGGGCCTCCGGCTCCGTACGGGTCGCTGTTGTACGGGGGCGGGGGCGGGGCCGTGTTGTCGTAGGGGTTCTGGGGCTGCGGGCCCTGGGGGTTGTCGTACGGCGAGCCGCCACCCTGGTTCGTCGGCGGAGGCTTGCGGAACGGGTCGTCGTCCGGCGGTTCGGTACTCATGGCCCGAGTGGACCGCGATCCCGTGCCCTACGCATCCGGCGGGCCGCCGTCCGGATGACCCGGGGTTCGATTCCGGCCGCACACGGGTGCGGGCTCCTCGCGCAGTTCCCCGCGCCCCTGAGGCAGGCGCTTCGCGCCGCCTCCCCTGGGCGAGCGGAGCTCGCTTCAGGGGCGCGGGGAACTGCGCGAGAAGAGGCCGCCGGGCCGCGGACGAACGAACAACCCGGCAAGGGCGCGGGGAGCCGAACGGCCCGGTCCCGCCCGGTAGGGCTAGTCGGCCACGAAGGTTCGGGCTGCCTTGTCGTGGAGGCACTGGCGCCAGGGGCGGTCGAAGGCGCCCCACAGGACTCCGAGGACGCCGATGACCAGAACGCCCGGGACGCTGTAGACGAGCCAGCGCTTAAGGGCGGCGCCGAACGTCGGCGAGGTGTGCTCCTCGATGTCCCGGACGGACAGCCCCAGCACCTTCTTGCCGAGCGTGCGCCCCCACTTGGCGGTGGGCAGCGCCTCGTAGAGGACACCGAAGACCAGCAGCACACCGAGGACGATGCCCAGATACACGCCCGTGGTGCCGTCGATCAGCCAGACGGTGACCTGCCGGCCGGAGGCCTTGGCCGCGTCGATCTTCCCGTCGATGTGATCGACGGTCCGCCCGTACAGCGGCACTGCGGCGACGGCGGTGACGGCCCCGAGAACGGCCGAATCGATGAGCCGCGCGGCGAACCGCTTGCCGAGCCCGGCGGGCCGCGCGCTCGCCTGGGCCTGCGCGGCGGCGAGGAACGGGTCGGTGACCACCGGCTTGAACGGCGTGACGGGACCGCCGCTCTCCGGCGCGGGAGCAGGCGCGGGCGTCGCGAGTTGGTGCACCTGCTGTGCCCAGGAGGGCTGCCCGCCGCCGGGTCCCTGGGTGACGGGGGTGGGCAGGGGGGCCTGCTGCTGCGGAGCCTGCTGCTGCGGCTGGACCGGGGCGGGGGCAGGCGTGGGCGCGGGGGCCGGTGCGGGCGCGGGTGCCGGGTTCGCCTGCTGCTTCGGCAGGGCCCGGATCGCCATGGTGCCCTCGGTGCGCACGGGAGCCGCCGCGCCCGGCCGCACGGCACGGATCGAGACGGTGTTGTCGGGCCGCTCCTGCGGCTCGTCGGCGGCCGGTTCGGGGGCAGCTGACCCGCCGTCGGAAGAGCCCCAGGAGACCCGGCGGTCCTGCTCGCCGCCGAATCCGGACTGCCGGGAGGCGTCGGCCTGCCAGGCGGAGGCGGGCTCGGGCGGCGCGGGGGCCTCGACGCTGTTGACGGCGCCGGTCTCGGGTCCGGTCTCCGTACGGACGGAGGGCTCCTCGTCGAGGAATACCGGGCCGGTCTCCTCGGCGGTGGGGGCGGACGGCTGTGCCACGGGCCCGGGTTGGGCGCTCGCGCCCGGCGGGGCCGGCAGCTGTTCGCCGTCGGACGGCGCGGGGCGGCTGGTGCCGGGGACCCAGGCGGCTCCGTTCCAGTACCGGACATATCCGGGAATGGACGGGTCGGGGTAGTAGCCTTCGCGGGGCCTGTCGTCGCCGGGGGCCGGGGTTGGGGCGCTCATGTCCGTCGTCCCGTATCTGCTCGGGGGTCTTGTTGTGGCCTCTACGTCTATCAGACCACCGCGCCCGCCCGTGCCGCTCCGCCGTTACGGACCACTTTCCGGGCATTCGCGGGGCCCGGAAAAAAACTTCGGCGAACTCGCGTAATGCCGCGGCCACATCGGCCTCTCACCTTGTACGGGCCCGCTCGTGGACCCGTACAGGCGAGAGGAAGCGCACGACATGCACTCCGTGGTGGAACGCGAACTAGAGCTGAAGCTGGTGTTGTCGCCCGAGCGAAGCATCCCCGTCCCGGCCCGGCTGACGTACCGGACGAACGATCCCTACGCCGTGCACATCACCTTCCACGTCGGGTCCGACCACCCGGTCAACTGGACGTTCGCGCGCGAGCTGCTGGTGGAGGGGGTGTTCCGGCCGTGCGGGCACGGGGACGTGCGGGTGTGGCCGACGAAGGTGGACGGGCGCAGCGTGGTGCTGATGGCGCTGACCTCGCCGGACGGCGACGCGCTGCTGGAGGCGCCGACCGCGCAGGTGTCGGCCTGGCTGGAGCGCACGCTGCGGGCGGTTCCGCCGGGCTCTGAGGCCGAGCGGCTCGGCATCGACGCCGGCCTCGCCGAGCTGCTCACGCCCACCCCGGCCGACGACCTCTACCTGCGCGACCCG
Source organism: Streptomyces sp. HUAS MG91 (assembly GCF_040529335.1). Lineage (GTDB taxonomy): Bacteria > Actinomycetota > Actinomycetes > Streptomycetales > Streptomycetaceae > Streptomyces > Streptomyces tabacisoli. Next base: position 3,329,881 of record NZ_CP159534.1, read on the forward strand.
TGGGGCTCGGACGAGTCGGACGGGCAGTGAGGGACGCTGCCCGGCGAGGTGATCAGAACAGTTTGCCGGGGTTGAGCAGGCCGAGCGGGTCGAAGGCCGCCTTCACCGCCTGCTGCACCTCGACGCCGACCGGGCCCAGTTCGCGGGCGAGCCACTCCTTCTTCAGGACGCCGACGCCGTGCTCCCCGGTGATGGTGCCGCCGAGTTCCAGGCCGAGCGCCATGATCTCGTCGAAGGACTCGCGGGCCCGGCGGCCCTCGTCCGCGTCCTGCGCGTCGAAGCAGACGGTGGGGTGCGTGTTGCCGTCGCCCGCGTGGGCGCAGACGCCGATGGTCAGCGCGTACTTCTCGGCGATCCGCTCGACGCCTTCGAGGAGTTCGCCGAGCTTCGAGCGCGGCACGCACACGTCGTCGATCATCGTGGTGCCCTTGACCGCTTCGAGCGCGGTGAGGGACAGCCGCCGCGCCTGGAGCAGCAGTTCGGACTCCGCCGCGTCCTCGGCGGGCACGACCTGGGTGGCGCCCGCGGCCTCGCACAGGGCGCCGACGGCGGCGAGGTCGGCGGCCGGGTCCGGGGTGTCGAAGGCGGCCAGGAGCAGGGCCTCGGTGGTCTCCGGGAGGCCCATGTTCGCCATGGCGTTGACGGCCTTGACCGTCGTACGGTCCATGAGTTCGAGGAGTGACGGGACGTGGCCGCCCTCCATGATCCGGCAGACGGCGTCGCAGGCGGCCGCGGCGGAGGCGAACTCGGCGGCGAGCACCAGTTGTCGAGGCGGCTGCGGCTTGAGCGCCAGCGTCGCCTTCACGACGATGCCGAGGCTGCCCTCGGAGCCGACGAAGAGGCGCGTGAGGTCGTAGCCCGCGACGCCCTTGGCGGTGCGCCGGCCGGTGGACAGCAGGCGGCCGTCGGCGAGGACGACGTCGAGCCCGAGCACGTACTCGGCCGTCACCCCGTACTTGACGCAGCACAGGCCGCCCGACGCCGTGCCGATGTTCCCGCCGATGGTGCACATCTCCCAACTGGAGGGGTCCGGCGGGTAGTACAGGCCGTGCTCGTTGACCGCGCGGGAGAGCGTGGCGTTGATGACGCCCGGCTCGACGACCGCGATCCGGTCGACCGGGCTGATCTCCAGGATGCGGTCCATCTTGGTGAGGGAGAGCACGACACAGCCGTCGCTGGCGTTGGCCGCGCCGGACAGGCCCGTACGGGCGCCCTGCGGGACGACCGGTACGCGCAGCGCGGTGGCCGTGCGCATGACGTGCTGGACCTGTTCGACCGTGCGGGGCAGGACGACGACGGCCGGGGCGCCCGCGTCGCAGAAGCTCGCCATGTCGTGCGCGTAGGAGGCGGTGATGTCGGGGTCGGTGAGGATCGCCTCGGCGGGCAGCCCGTCCCCGAGCAGTTCGATGAGGGTGCGGCTCATGATCACAGCCTCGCACTCGGGGCCATCGGTGTGAACCCGTCTGTGGCCTCCACCGTGTGCTCTTCGTATTGACGCACAGTATGCGCCATGGAGATCGCCGAGAACGCCGAGGACGTCCAGACCTCCGCGCGGGCCGTGGCGCCCGCGCCGGAGCCCGTCGCCGCCCCACGCCGCCGCTCCCCCGCCGTGCGGCGCGCTCTCGTCGCCGCCGTCACCGGGTGCGCCGTGCTCGGCGGTGTGCTGGTGCTGCTGCCGGACGAGAAGCAGGAGCCCGCGGCGCTGCCGGGTCCGGCCGGGCGGGCGGTGATCGCGGCCGCCGTCGGGGCGCCGGCCGCGCTGCCGGATCTGAGCGCGCTGATCGGGGAGCGCGAGGCGCGGGTGCGCACGCATCCGCGGGACGGTCTGTCGTGGGCGGCGCTCGGGGCCGCCTACGTGGAGCGGGGCTCGCGGACCGCGCGGACCGCGGACTACCCCAAGGCCGAGCGGGCGCTGCGCAGTTCGCTCGCCGCGCGGCCGGAGGGGAACGTCGAGGCGCTCGACGGGTTCGCCGCCCTCGCGGCCGCCCGCGGCGACTGGCGCGGCGCCCGGGAGTACGGCGAGGCCGCCGTGAAGCTGGCGCCGAAGCGCTGGTCGTCGTACGTCTCGCTGGTCGACGGCTATCGCGGGACGGGCGACTACAAGGCGGCGGACCGCACCCTGGAGAAGCTGACCGGGCTGTCGGCGGGCGCCGGGACCGCGGTGACGCTGCGCACGGCGGCCGTGTACGGGGACCGGGGCTGGCGGGAGGACGCCGCCGCGGTGCTCGCCGACGCGTCGGCGCGGGCCGGTACGCCGGCGGAGCGGGCGGCGCTGTTGCAGCGGGGCGGTGACCTCGCCTGGGACCGGGGGGAGCCGGCCGACGCGCTGCGGCACCAGGACGCGGCGCTCGCCGCCGATCCGTCCGCGCACGCGGCGCTGGCCGGGCGGGCGCGGGCGCTGGCCTCGCTGGGGCGGACGGCCGAGGCGGTGAAGGCGTATCGGCTCGCGCTGGCGAAGCAGCCCGAGCCGGAGTACGCGCTGGAGCTGGGCGAGTTGTACGCGTCGCTGGGGGACGAGCGGGCCGCCGACGCGCAGTACGGGGTGCTGCGGGCGCGGGTCGCCGCGCAGCGGGCGCACGGGGTGGACGACGCGCTGGTGCTCGGGCGGTTCGAGGCCGATCACGGGGATCCGGAGGCGGCCGTGGCGCGGCTGCGGGCGGAGTGGTCGCGGGCGCCGGGGATCGCTGTCGCGGACGCGCTGGGGTGGGCGTATCACCGGGCCGGGGACGAGGATGCCGCCCACTGGTTCCTGCGGCGGGCCACCGACCGGCAGAAGGGCGGGACGGTACGCAACGCGTCCTACTCGTACCATCTCGGGGTCGTGGAGCGGGAGTTGGGGTTGTACGGGGCGGCCCGGCGGCATCTCGGGGAGGCGCTGCGCATCAATCCCGGGTTCTCGCCGTTGTACGGGCCCGATGCCCGGGAGGCGCTGGACGCGTTGGGCTCGCCGCCCGAGGGTGGGGTTCCGCAGATGTGGCCCCCGAAGCCACCGGTCGCTGCCGCGTCCCATCGGGTCGCGCCGAAGCGCCGCTAGGGGTTCGGCCGGTGGGCGGGCGCGGGCCGCGTCGTGGCTGGTCGCGCAGTTCCCCGCGCCCCTGAAACGAGCTCCGCTCGTCCAGGGGCGCGGGGAACTGCGCGAGAAGCGGCCACCGGCCCGAGGACGAAGTACGCCCCCGGAATCGCCGGGGAACCGCACGACCGGCACCCCTCGGTCAGAGGTTGCCGCGCTTTTCCTGCTCCCGCTCGATCGCCTCGAAGAGGGCCTTGAAGTTGCCCTTGCCGAAGCCCATCGAGCCGTGGCGTTCGATCATCTCGAAGAAGACGGTCGGCTTGTCCTGGACCGGCTTGGTGAAGATCTGGAGCAGGTAGCCGTCCTCGTCGCGGTCGACGAGGATCTTCAGCTCGCGCAGCGTCTCGACCGGCACCCGCGTCTCGCCCGCCCACTCGCCGAGGGTGTCGTAGTACGAGTCGGGGGTGTCCAGGAACGAGACGCCCGCGGCGCGCATGGCGCGGACCGAGGCGACGATGTCGTTCGTGGCGAGCGCGATGTGCTGGACGCCCGCGCCGCCGTAGAACTCCAGGTACTCGTCGATCTGGGACTTCTTCTTGGCGATGGCGGGCTCGTTGATCGGGAACTTGACCTTGAGCGTGCCGTCGGCGACCACCTTCGACATCAGCGCCGAGTACTCGGTGGCGATGTCGTCGCCCACGAACTCCTTCATGTTCGTGAAGCCCATGACCTTGTTGTAGAAGGCCACCCACTCGTTCATCCTGCCGAGCTCGACGTTGCCGACGCAGTGGTCGACGGCCTGGAAGGTGCGCTTGGCGGGCGGCTCGACGATCGGGGCGGCGGCCTGGAAGCCGGGCAGGTACGGGCCGTCGTAGCCGGTGCGCTCGACCAGGGTGTGCCGGGTCTTGCCGTACGTGGCGATGGCGGCGAGGACGACGGTGCCGTGCTCGTCCTTGGCCTCGTGCGGCTCGACGATGCCGCGGGCGCCGTGCTCGACGGCGTAGGCGTACGCGGCCCGCGCGTCCGGCACCTCGATGGCCAGGTCGACGACGCCGTCGCCGTGCGCCGCGACGTGCTCCTCCAGGAAGTGGCCCCAGTCGGTGGCGGCCTTGATGACGGAGGTGAAGACGAAGCGGGCCGAGCCGTTGGTCAGGACGTAGGACGCCGTCTCGCGGCTGCCGTTCTCCGGTCCGGAGTAGGCGACGAGCTTCATGCCGAAGGCCGTGGAGTAGTAGTGCGCGGCCTGCTTGGCGTTGCCGACGGCGAAGACGACCGCGTCCATTCCCTTCACCGGGAAGGGGTCGGCCTCGCGCGCGGTGCTGGGAGTGTGGGCTGCTGTCTCAGTCATGTCTGGAGGCTCCCGCCGTTCCACAAGGTGCGCAATAGTTTGCGTATTCGCTGGGCAATCTGACCAGTGGAGAGCCGGTATCGGCGGGCTTTGTGTACAGGGTGACCACTGCGGAGGCGGGCATGGCGATCGATCAGCTGGACGGCCGGATCATTGTGCTGCTCGCGCGCGAGCCGCGGATCGGGGTCCTGGAGATGTCCCGGCGGCTGGGGGTGGCGCGCGGCACGGTGCAGGCCCGGCTCGACCGGCTTACCTCGAACGGAGTCATCCGCGGGTTCGGTCCGCAGGTGGAGCCGGCGGCGCTCGGCTACCCGGTCACCGCGTTCGCCACGCTGCAGATCCGGCAGGGGCAAGGAGCCGACGTCAGGGCCCACTTGGCGTCCGTTCCCGAGGTGCTGGAGCTGCACACGACGACGGGCAGCGGGGACATGCTGTGCCGGCTCGTGGCCCGCTCCAACGCGGATCTCCAGCGGGTGATCGACCTGGTTGTCGGTTTTGATGGCATTGTCCGGGCTTCCACCGCGATCGTCATGGAGAACCCCGTTCCGCTGCGCGTCATCCCGCTGGTGGAGCAGGCGTCGGGCGACTCCTGACGTGGGGCCGCCGGGAGATTCCCGGCGGCTGTACGAACAGCGCCCGGCGCGAGGCGCGATGAACTTCTGGGACTATCTCGGCAGCCATCACCAGCAGCTGCTGTTCGACGCCTACCAGCACGCCAGCGAGGTCTTCCAGTGCATGCTGCTGGCGACCGTGATCGGCGCGCTGATCGGCGTGATCACGTACCGCAGCGACTGGGCGGGCAACCTCGCCACCTCGGCGACCTCCACCATCCTGACCATCCCGTCGCTGGCCCTGCTCGGTCTGCTCATCCCGGTCGTCGGCATCGGCGTGGCGCCGACCGTCATCGCGCTGACGCTGTACGGGCTGCTGCCGATCGTGCGCAACGCGATCGTGGGCCTGCGCGGTGTTGACCCGCAGCTGATCGACGCGGCCAAGGGCATCGGGATGTCCCGGATGGCCCGCCTGGTGCGGGTGGAGCTGCCGCTGGCGTGGCCGCCGATCCTGACCGGCATCCGGGTCTCCACGCAGATGCTGATGGGCATCGCCGCGATCGCCGCCTACGCCTCCGGACCGGGCCTCGGCAACGAGATCTTCCGCGGGATCGCCTCGCTGGGCAGCAAGAACGCACTGAACCAGGTACTCGCCGGGACCCTCGGCATCATCATCCTCGCCCTGCTCTTCGACGCCGTGTACGTCCTGATCGGGCGGCTGACCATCCCGAGGGGGATCCGTGTCTGAGACCACCCCGACCGCGCAGACCATGCCCGCCGGCGAGCCGGCCGAGGCACCGAAGGCGCCGCAGACCTCCGGCGCCAGCATCGAGCTGGAGAACCTCACCAAGATCTACCCGGGCAACCCCAACCCGGCCGTCGACAACGTCAACATGGAGATCAAGGCGGGCGAACTCATCATCTTCGTCGGCCCCTCCGGCTGCGGTAAGTCCACCACCCTGAAGATGATCAACCGGCTGATCGAGCCGACGAGCGGCCGGATCCGGATCGGCGGCGAGGACGTCACCGACATGGACCCGGTGAAGCTGCGCCGCAAGGTCGGGTACGCGATCCAGTCCTCCGGGCTCTTCCCGCACATGACGGTCGCCCAGAACATCGCCCTCGTGCCGAAGATGGTCGGCTGGTCGAAGTCGAAGGTCAAGGCGCGGGTCGAGGAGATGCTCGACCTCGTCGGGCTCGACGCGGGCGAGTTCCAGGGCCGCTACCCGCGCCAGCTCTCCGGCGGTCAGCAGCAGCGCGTGGGCGTGGCCCGGGCGCTGGCCGCCGACCCGCCGGTGCTGCTGATGGACGAGCCGTTCGGCGCCGTCGACCCGATCACCCGCGACCACCTCCAGGACGAGCTGATCCGGCTCCAGCACGAGCTGCACAAGACCATCGTGTTCGTCACCCACGACTTCGACGAGGCGATCAAGCTCGGCGACCGGATCGCGGTGCTGCGGGAGCACTCGCACATCGCCCAGTTCGACACCCCGGAGGCGATCCTCACCAACCCGGCCGACGACTTCGTCTCCGGGTTCGTGGGCGCGGGCGCGGCGCTGAAGCGGCTCAACCTCAGCCGCGTACGGGACGTGGAGGTCACCGACTATCCGACGGTGAGCGTCGACGACCCGCTCCAGGACATCTTCAACAAGCTGCGCGCGGCCGGCACCAACGAACTGCTGCTGCTCGACAAGCGCGGCCGCCCCTACAAGTGGCTGCGGCGCGGCGACCTGATGCGCGCCAAGGGCTCGCTGGCCCGCGCGGGCACCCTGGTCCACGACACGGTGACGTACGACGCGACGCTGCGCGACGCGCTGGAGGCGGTCCTCACCGACAACGCGGGCCGGGTCGCGGTCACCGGCAGGCGCGGCGAGTACGAGGGCGTCGTCGACATGGAGACGCTGATGAACTCCGTGCACGAACTCCTGGAGGCCGACCGTCTGGAGGCCATCGAGAGCCAGCACGAGCTGGAGGACCTCCGCGCCCAGCAGACGCAGGCGGAACAGGAGGGCACCACCGCCCCGGACGGGGAGGCGCAGGCGTGAGCGGCCCGACCGGTCAGCCGTCCGGCAAGCACCGCAAGGGCGCGCCGCCGAAGGGCGCCAGGCCCGACGGCGAGCACGAGGTGATGGGTCTCGCGTTCCGCGACGACGGCGAGGACGCCGCCGAGCGGGAGGCGACGCCGCCCGCACCGAAGGAGCCGCGCCGCCTCACCTGGCAGAAGCTGACGTTCCTGCCCGCGCTGGTGGCGGTGGTGCTGCTGATCACCTGGCTGTGGTTCCGCAACGCCGACCTCGACACCATCTCGAAGAACGCGCTCTCCGGCGGCCAGGTCTGGAAGGACCTCAAGCAGCACATCGAGCTGACCGTCATCTCCACGTTCTTCGTGCTGATCATCGCGATCCCGCTGGGGATCCTGCTGACCCGCAGGATGTTCCGCAAGGCGACGCCGTTCGCGCTCGCCCTCGCCAACATGGGCCAGGCCACCCCGGCGATCGGTCTGCTGGCGCTGCTGGTGATCTGGCTCGGCACCGGCCAGCGGTCCGCGCTGATCGGCATCATCATCTACGCGATCCTGCCGGTGCTCTCCAACACGATCGCGGGCCTGAAGGCCAACGACCCGACCCTCATGGAGGCGGCGCGCGGCATCGGCATGTCGCCCGCGATGGTGCTGGCCCGGGTGGAGCTGCCGCTGGCGGTGCCGCTGATCCTGGCCGGCGTGCGCACCGCGCTCGTCCTCAACGTCGGCACCGCCACCCTCGCCGTGTTCGGCGGCGGCGGGGGCCTCGGCACGCTCATCCAGGCCGGCATCACCAATCAGCGCATGCCGATCCTGCTGCTCGGCTCCATCCTGACGATCGCGCTCGCCCTGCTGGTGGACTGGCTGGCGTCGCTGGCCGAGGTGCTGCTCAGCCCGCGCGGACTGGAGGCGCGAACATGAAGCACCGTATGCGCGTGACCGTGGCGGCGGCCGCCGGGCTCGCCCTGCTCGCCGGGTGCGGGCTGACCAGCGGCAGCCCGATGGTCGACGACGTCTCCCCCGGCATCGTCGGCAAGGGCGAACCGCTCAAGGGCGCGAACCTCGTCGTCACCTCCAAGGAGTTCACCGAACAGCTGGTCCTCGGCGCGATCATGGGCATCGCCTTCCAGGCGGCCGGCGCCGAGGTCATCGACCGCACCGGCATCCAGGGCTCGGTCGGCGCCCGCGAGGCCATCAAGTCCGGTGACGCCGACGCCATGTACGAGTACACGGGCACCGCCTGGATCACGTACCTCGGCAACTCCGATCCGATCACCGACCCGCAGAAGCAGTGGCAGGCGGTCAAGGACGCGGACGCCAAGAACGGCATCACGTGGCTGCCGCCCGCCCCGCTGAACAACACCTACGCGCTCGCCATGAACGCGGCCAACTTCAAGAAGTACGGCACGAAGACGCTCTCCGAGGTCGCCGCGCTCGCGAAGTCGGACCCGAAGGCCGTCACGGTGTGCGTGGAGAGCGAGTTCGCCAACCGGGCCGACGGGCTGCGGGGCATGGAGAAGACGTACGGGATGAGCATCCCCGCGTCGAACGTCACGCAGATGGACAGCGGCATCATCTACACGCAGGTGAAGAAGGGCAGTTGCACCTTCGGCGAGGTGTACACCACCGACGGCCGCATCCGGTCGATGAACCTCCAGGTCATGGAGGACGACAAGCACTTCTTCCCGAACTACAACGCGGCTCCGGAGGTCAACTCCAAGGCGTACGAGAAGTATCCGGAGATGGCCGAGGTCCTCGACCCGATCTCGAAGAAGCTCACCAACTCCGTCGCCCAGGACCTCAACGCCAAGGTCGACGTCGACGGCGAGGACCCGCACCAGGTGGCCCTGGACTGGATGGTGAAGGAGGGCTTCGTGAAGGAGGGCGACGGCTAGGTCAGCAGGCGGGGACGGTGCCGGAGTTCTTCTCCAGGTCCGTCAGCGCGGTGACCGCGCCCTTGAGCGTGGTCACCGGGATCAGCCGCATCGACTTCGGCGCCGACGCCTTCGCGTCCGCGCACTCCGCCTTCGGTACGAGGAAGACGGTGGCGCCGTCACGGTCGGCGGCCTGCACCTTCATCGAGACGCCGCCGACCGCGCCGACCTTGCCGTTCGCGTCGATCGTGCCGGTGCCCGCGATGGACTTCCCGCCGGTCAGGTCGCCGCCGCTGCCGTCGCCGTCGAGCTTGTCGACGATGCCGAGCGAGAACAGCAGGCCCGCGCTGGGGCCGCCGACGTCGCCGAGCTGGAGGCTGACCCGGACGTCCTTGCCGCGGTCGCCGAGGTAGCCGAGCGCGGCTTCGGTGGCGGCGTCCTGCGAGCCCCTCATCTCGTCCTGGTTGTGCTTCTCGATCTCCTTGGTGGAGTCGCCCGCCGGGTACACGGCGTCACGCGGCATGACCGCGCGGTCGTCCCGGAACCAGCTGTCGACCACGTCGGAGAGGTGGATCGAGGCGTCGGGTCCTGTCGCCAGAATCGTCACTGCACGCAGCTGGCCGCTGGTGTCGCGGGTGCCGGTGCCGGAGATCCTGATGACGGGCTTGCCGCCGGACGTCCCCAGCACGTTCGTCGTGGGGCCCGGCTGGGCCACCGAGAACGGCAGCGGGGCCAGGGCTGTGATCGCGAGCAGCGCGATCACCGGGAGCGCGCAGAGGGCGAGGGCCTTGGGTCGGCTGAGGCGATTGAGCACCCGCCCAATCTAACGCGACCGCCCGTCGCCCTTCGCCCGCGGCTCCGGTGGGGGCCGGCCGTCAGCGGGCCGGGGACGGGAACAGGGTGTTGCGGGTCGTCGTGAAGCGGTGGAGGGTGTCCGGGCGTGGGGTGATGCCGATGCCGGGGCCGGTCGGGACGGGGAGGTGGCCGTCGCTGAGGACGAACGGCTCCGTGATGTCCTCGGCGAAATACCGGCTGGAAGCAGACGTGTCACCGGGCAGCGTGAACCCGGGGAGGGCGGCGAGGGCGAGATTCGGGGCCCGCCCGATCCCGGTCTCCAGCATCCCCCCGACCCAGGCGGCCACCCCGTGCGCGGCGGCGACATCGTGCAGCCGCCGCGCTTCCAGGTACCCGCCCACACGCGCGGGCTTGACGTTGACGACCCGGCACGCGTCCATGGCGATCGCGGACGCGGTGTCCCGCGCGTTGTGCAGCGACTCGTCCAGACAGACGGGCGTGGCGATGCGCCGCTGGAGGAGCGCGTGGGCGTGGAGGTTGTTCTCCTCCAGGGGCTCCTCGATGAGCAGCAGCCCGAACTCGTCCAGGCGCCGCAGGTGCTCCGCGTCGGCGAGGGTGTACGCGGTGTTGGCGTCGACCTGGAGCGGCAGCCCGTCCCCGAACCGCTCGCGCACGGCCCGTACGGGGGCCAGGTCCCAGCCCGGCTCGATCTTCAGCTTGATCCGGAGGTACCCCTCGGCGAGGTAGCGCTCGACGTCGTCGAGGAGGGCCGGGACGGACTCCTTGATGCCCACGGAGACGCCAGCAGGCACCCGGTCGCGGGTGGCGCCCAGGTAAGTGGCGAGCGACATGTCGTGGGCGCGGAGCTCGGCGTCGAGGACGGCCGTCTCCAGCGCGGCCTTCGCCAGCTCGTGCCCCTTGATCTTCGCCGTCGCCGGGGCGACCGCGGCCGTCGTCAGCCGGGGCAGGGCGGCGACGCGCGGCAGCAGGAAGTCGCGGATCACGGTCTCGGCGCCGGAGACGAACTCCGAGCAGTACAGCGGCTCGGGGTCGGCGGCGAACTCCGACCAGCCCTCGGCCTCGTCCGTGACGACGTGGAGCAGGAACGTGTCCTTGGTCGTCATGGTCCCGAAGGACGTACGGAACGGGGTGACGAGCGGGATCGCGACGTGCAGGAGTTCCACGTGTTCGAGCTTCATGCGGGCTGTCCCTCCCGGGTCAGGGTGTACCAGCCGTCGCGGGACATGCCGGTCGCGGTGCGGCCCTCGGCGAAGGCGGCGGTGAACACGTCGCGCACGGCGTGGCGCCAGCGCAGGGCGAGGGCGGGGTCGGCGGCGCGCAGCTTCACGATGTCGGCGGGGACCCGGCACCACAGGACCGTGCCGTCGGTGCGGGCGAGCGGGTCGCCGTCGGGGGCGAGGGCGAGGACGTCACCGGTGGGCGCGGCGGGCTCGGGGCGGGCCTCGGCCGCGGTGAGGTCCCAGGTGACGGTGAGGCGGTCGGACTCGTCGCCGTCGTTGAGGCCGTCGGTCATGGGCCCGTAGAAGTCGACCAGGTACTCGGTGGCGGCGCCGCCCAGCTTGGTGAGGTTGAAGCGGGCGTTGCGGCCGACCAGCGGGTCGAAGGTCCAGCGCATCGTGCGGGCGCCGCGCTCCAGGGCCCACTCCCGCTGGGCCTGCTTGACGGCGTGCCCGACGCCCCGGTCGCTGGTGCGGGCGGCGGCCACGAACGAGTACACGTCGCGGGCCGCGGGCTCCCCGAACACGGCGACCGCGGCGCCGGTCAGCTCGCCGTCCGCGGTGTACGCGGCGTGCACGGCGCCGCCCGCGTGGACCAGGCTGTGCAGCACCTCGGCCGGGTAGGGCGGGGTGGAGCGCGGGGTCCGCCACACGTCGCTGAAGAAGTCGGCGACGGCGGCGATACGGGGCACTTCGTGGATCGCTCGGACGGTGACGGTCATGGCTCCGAGTCTCGGTGGGCCGGAGCCGGTCCGGGTTGGCCGGGGCCACAAGAGCCCCCTATCGTCATGTTGCGATCGGCCAAACCCACCTGCCCGGCCGTCCCAGCGGAAAGGCCCCCGTGGACACCGTCACCCTGAGCGACCTGCTCGATGTGCTCGGCGGTTCGTCCGTGCGCGCGCTCACCGCCCCCGCCGGCCTCGCCGTACCCGTCGGCGAGGTGCTCCTGTACGAGGCCGGTGCGCCGCTCCCGCAGGCCCCGGACGCCGTGCTGCTCGCCGTCGGGGTCCGCGCCCCGGCCGCGGTCGCCCGGCTGGTGCGGGACGCCGCCGACGCGGGCATGACGGCCGTCGTCGTCCGCGGCACGCCGGACGACGACGGCCCGGTGACCGCGGCGGCCGAGCGGGGCGGGATCGCGCTGCTCTCCGTCGACGAGGACGCCGCCTGGCACCGGGTCCATCTGCTGCTGTCCTCGGCGGCCGGCGCCGGGCCCGCGCCCGCGGCGGGCGGCGATCTGTTCGCGCTGGCCGACGCGATCGCCGCGGCGACCGGCGGGGCCACCGCCATCGAGGACCCGCGCCAGCGCATCCTCGCCTACTCGACGGTCGCCGGGCAGGCCGTCGACGAGGACCGCCGGCAGGGCATCCTCGGGCTCCAGGTGCCCGACAGCCCGGCCAACACCGAGCAGTACCGCTCCCTGTTCGCCGCCGGGACCCCGCTGCGGCTGCCCGCCCTGGACGACGAGAACCTGCCGCGGCTCGCCGTCGCCGTGCGCGCGGGCGGCGAGACGCTCGGCTCGGTCTGGGTCGTGGACGGCGGGCGGCTCGCGCCGGACGCCGAGCACGCCCTCGCCCGGGGCGCCTCCACGGCGGCGCTGCTGCTGCTCAGGGCGCGCGCCGCGCAGGAACTCTCCCGGCACCTCGGCGGTGATCTGCTGCGCCGCGTCCTGGACGGCACCGTCGACGCGGGCGGCGCCGCGCACCGGCTCGGGCTCGGCGCGGGCGACGATCCGGTGCGGGTCGCGGCGTTCGCCCCCGCGGGCCCGGAATCCGCGCCGGACGTGGCGCGCACCGCGCTGCGCCTGCTCGACCTCGTACGGCTGCACTGCGAGGCGCGTTACGGGCGGCACGCCTGTGTGCTGCTCGACGGGGTGGTGTACGCGCTGCTGCCCGCGTCCGGTGAGCGCGGCGCGGCCCGCCACAAGCGGCTCGCGCAGGACATCGTGGAGCGGGCGGGCGGGGCGCTGCGGCTGCCCGTGCGGGCGGCGCTGGGGTCGCTCGTCGCCGGGCTCGGCCGGGCCGTGGACTCGCGCGAGGACGCCGATCTGGTGCTGCGGTGTCTGTCCGACGAGGTGCCGGTCGCCGTGGTGGACGAGATGCAGGCCCGGGTCACGCTGTTGCGCCTAGCCGAACTGGTCGGTGGGCGGCGGGAGTTGACCGGGGGTGCGTGGGCGCGGGTGGTGGCGTACGACGCCGGGCACGGGACCGAGTACGGGCGGACGGTGCGGGCCTGGCTGGATGCCGGGTGTGACATGGCGGGGGCGGCGCGGGTGCTGGCCGTTCATCCGAACACGTGCCGGTATCGCCTCCGGCAGGTCCGGGACGTGGTGGGCCTGGACCTCGACGACCCGGACGAACGTCTCGTCCTCTGGCTGCAGGCCCGGTTGGCCTTCTCGCGCAGTTCCCCGCGCCCCTGAAGCGAGCTTCGCTCGCCCAGGGGGAGGCTCCGCACCACGCCGTCAGCCGCGCAGCCACTCCCCCAGCTTCCGCTCGCACTCGGCCAGTTGCCCGACCTCGACGAACTCACCCGCGGTGTGCGCGAGTACCGGATCGCCGGGGCCGAAGTTCAGTGCGGGGACGCCGAGTCGGGTGAAGCGGGCCACGTCGGTCCAGCCGAGTTTGGGGCGGGGTGCCACGCCGAGGAAGTCGACCAGGGACGCGACGGCCGCGTGGTCGAGGCCGGGCAGGGCGCCGGGCACGACCTCGGTGACCACGAACTCGTGGCCGCCGGGAATGATCCGGCGCACATACTCCTCCGCCTCTTGGGGCGAACGGCTCGGCGCGAAGCGGGCGTTGAGCGAGATGACGCACGTGTCGGGAACGACGTTCCCGGCGACTCCGGCCCGCACCGCGACGGCGCTGAGCCCTTCCCGGTACTCGAGCCCGTCGACGATCACCCGCTCCGGGACGTGGTCGGCGAGTGCCTGCAACACCTCCGCGGAGCGGTGCGCGGCGTTCTCCCCCCGCCACGCCCGCGCCGTGTGCGCCCGGGTGCCGCGCACGGTGACGTCGGCGCAGAGCACTCCCTGGCAGCCGGCCTCGACACCGGCGTCGGAGGGTTCCATGAGGATCGCCAGGTCGGCGGCGAGCAGTTCGGGGCGGTCGGCGGCGATGCGGTGCAGCCCGTTGCGGTCGCCCTCGACCTCCTCGCACTCGTAGAAGACGTAGGTGACGTCGCGCGCCGGGGCGGTGAGCGCGGCCGCGAGGCGCAGTGCCACCGCGACGCCGCCCTTCATGTCGCAGGCGCCGAGCCCGTACAGGCGGCCGTCGGCCAGGCGCGCGGGCAGGTTCCCGGCGGCGGGCACGGTGTCGAGGTGCCCGGCGACGATGACGCGTTCGGCGCGGCCGAGGGCGGTGCGGGCGACGACGGAGTGGCCGACGCGGTCGACGGTGAGGTGCGGCAGGGCGCGCAGGGCGGCCTCGACGGCGTCGGCGAGCGGGCCCTCCGCGCCGCTCTCGGACGGGGTGTCGACGAGGGCGCGGGTCAGCTCGACGACGTCGGCGGTGAGGTCGAGGGCGGCGGTGGTCACACGGTCTCCTTCACAGGGGTGCCCGGCCGGCCGAGCGTGGAGTGCTTCATGCCGTAGAGCCAGTAGACGACGAGGCCAGCCGCCATCCACGCGCCGAACGCGATCCAGGTGTCCGCGCCGAGGCTGCACAGCATGTAGCCGCAGGCGGCCACGCCGAGCAGCGGCAGGAGCGGCGACAGCGGGACGCGGAAGCTGCGCGGCGCGTCGGGGTTGCGGCGGCGCAGCAGCACCACCGCGATGTTGACGAGCCCGAAGGCGAAGAGCGTGCCGATGCTGGTGGCGTCGGCGAGGCTGCCCAGCGGGACGAGGGCGGCGAGCACGGCGATGAAGGACGAGACGATCACCGTGTTGGCGCGCGGCACCCCGCTTTGGGCGTGCACCCGGGAGAACACCGGCGGCACGAGTCCGTCCCTGGACATCGAGAACAGGATGCGGATCTGCCCGTACTGCACGGTGAGGACGACGCTGGTGGTGGCGACGACCGCGCCGACGGACAGCAGGACCGGCCACAGGGTGCCGCCGCCGACGGCCCGGACGAGGACCTCGCCGAGGGTGGCCTCGGTCCCGGCGAACTTCTGCCAGGGCATGGCGCCGAGGGCGGCGACGGCGACGAGCACGTACAGCGCCGTGACGAGCACCAGCGACAGGATGATCGCGCGGGGCAGGTCCCGCTGCGGGTTCTTCGCCTCCTCACCGGCGGTCGACGCGGCGTCGAAGCCGATGTACGAGAAGAAGAGCGAGGCGGCGCCCGCGCTCATCCCGGCCGCGCCGAGCGGGAACAGCGGCTGGAAGTTGCCCGCGTGGAAGGCGGTGAAGGCGACGGCGCAGAACATCACCAGGGCGGCGATCTTCACCGCGACCATGATCACGTTGATGACGGCGCTCTCGCGTGCCCCGCGCAGCAGCACGACCATGGCGAGGACGACGATCGCGGCGGCGGGCACGTTGAGGACGCCGCCGGTGCCGGGCGGGGCGCTGAGGGAGGCGGGCAGGGTGACGCCGAAGACGAGGTCGAGCAGTTCGTTGACGTACTGGCCCCAGCCCACGGCGACGGCCGCGACCGACACCCCGTACTCCAGGATCAGACACCAGCCGCACACCCAGGCGACGAGTTCGCCGAGCGTGGCGTAGGTGTAGCTGTACGAGGACCCGGAGCCGGGGATCATGCCCGCGAGTTCCGCGTAGGAGAGCGCGGAGAAGAGGGCGGTGACACCGGCGAGGACGAACGAGACGACGATCGCGGGCCCGGCCTTCGGCACCGCCTCGCCCAGCACGACGAAGATGCCGGTGCCGAGCGTGGCGCCGACGGACAGCAGGGTCAGCTGCCACAGCCCCATCGTGCGCCGCAGGGCGCCGCCCGGGGCGGTGGCGTCGGCCATGGCCGCCACGTCCTGGCGGCGTGTCAGTCTCTGCCGGACCGTCTGCACGGCACCGCTCCCCTCACCGGTTCATCTGTCGCCCCGATGATGCAGAGCGAACGGCGCCGGCCGGTGGGAGCATCGGCCAGAATGACCCGTGCCCCTTTGGCCGTCAGGCCAAAGGGGCACGGGAAAGTGCGCGGGAAGCGTCAGCGCAGGGCGTCGGACACCTCGCGGGCGGCGTCCAGGACCCGGGGGCCGACGCGTTCGGGAACGGCGTCGGCCAGCATGACGACGCCGACGCTGCCCTCGACCCCGCTCACCCCGAGCAGGGGCGCGGCGGCCCCGCTGGCCCCGGCCTCCAGCTCGCCGTGGGTGAGGGTGTACCCGGTCTCGGGCAGCACGCCCTGCCGGGCCCCGAGGATGGCGCGCCCGGCGGCGCCCCGGTCCAGCGGATGCCGGAAACCGGTGCGGTACGCCACGTGGTAGTCGGTCCAGGTCGGCTCCACGACGGCGACCGCGAGGGCCTCCGTGCCGTCGACCAGGGTCAGATGGGCCGTCGCCCCGATGTCCTCGGCGAGCGAGCGCAGCGCGGGCAGCGCGGCCTCGCGCACCAGCGGATGAACCTGCCGGCCCAGGCGCAGCACGCCGAGTCCGACCCGGGCGCGGCCACCCAGGTCGCGGCGGACGAGGGCGTGCTGCTCAAGTGTGGCGAGCAGGCGGTAGACGACCGTGCGGTTGACGCCGAGCTTGTTGGAGAGCTCGGTCACGGTCAGCCCGTGGTCGGTGTCGGCGAGCAGTTTGAGGACGCGCAGTCCCCGGTCGAGCGTCTGGGAGGTCTCCGCGGTCACGACGCCCACTCCTTAGTGGTGAGGGTCGGCGGTCCCTGTGCGGCGGTCGCGCCGCCGGTCCCGTGGCGACGCGCGTCAGAGGCCGCCGGTCGGATATCAGGCGCTGGGCTGCATACGGCTGCATGCGACCACTTCTGCGTACGTTCCACAATTCCGTGCGTACCGGCTGCGCTCCGCGGCGGCGCTGCCACGGGGCGTGTGTGTTTCCCGGAATCTAGCGAGGTCGTCCCGCTGAGCGGAAGACTCCGTCCAGAATCCGGTCAACCGGAAGCCGGACTTGCGGGGGATTGCCCGCACTTGCCGCCCGGGTTCACTTCACCCGGCGTTCACTTCGCCCGGGCCCGCCCCGCCCCGGGCTCACGTCATCCGGGTCGCCCACTCCTGGACCTTGGTGATGCGCTGGCGCAGCTGTCCGGCGGTGGCCTCGGCGCTCGGCGGGCCGCCGCAGACCCGGCGCAGCTCGGTGTGGATGACGCCGTGCGGCTTGCCGCTCTGATGCACGTACGCGCCGACCATCGTGTTGAGCTTCTTGCGCAGCTCCATCATCTCCTTGTGGGAGACGACGGGCCGCCGCTCGGCCGGCAGTTCGAGCAGGTCGGCCTCGGTGTCGGGCTTCTTCTTGCTGTGCGCGATCTGCCGGGCCTGCCGCTTCTGGAGGAGCAGCTGCACCTGGTCGGGTTCGAGCAGGCCGGGGATGCCGAGGTAGTCCTGCTCCTCCTCGCTGCCCGGGTGGGCCTGCATGCCGAACTCGGCGCCGTCGTAGAGGACCCGGTCGAAGACGGCCTCGGACTCCAGCGCCTCGAACGAGAACTGCTCCTGCTCGCCGGTGTCCTCGTCCTCCTGCTTGTTCGCCTCGTCCATCTCCTTCTCGGACTCGGCGTAGGGGTCCTCCTCCCCCTCCTTCTTCGGCTTGTCGAGCACGTGGTCGCGCTCGACCTCCATCTCGTTGGCGTGGCCGAGCAGGTCGGGGACGGTCGGCAGGAACACGGACGCGGTCTCGCCGCGCCTGCGCGAACGCACGAAACGGCCCACGGCCTGCGCGAAGAACAGCGGCGTCGAGATCGTCGTCGCGTACACGCCGACCGCGAGGCGCGGCACGTCGACGCCCTCCGACACCATGCGGACGGCGACCATCCAGCGGTCCTCGCTCGCGCTGAAGGCGTCGATCCGCTTCGAGGCGCCGGTGTCGTCGGAGAGCACCAGGGTCGCCTTGGTGCCGGTGATCTCGCGGATCAGCTTGGCGTAGGCGCGGGCCTGCTCCTGGTCGGAGGCGATGACGAGGGCGCCCGCGTCCGGGATGCCCTTCCTGACCTCGGTGAGGCGGGCGTCGGCGGCGCGCAGCACGCTCGGCATCCACTCGCCGCGCGGGTCCAGGGCGGTGCGCCAGGCCTGGCTGACCGCGTCCTTGGTCATCGGCTCGCCGAGCCGGGCGGCGATCTCGTCACCGGCCTTGGTGCGCCAGCGCATGTTGCCGCTGTAGCTGAGGAATATCACCGGCCGCACGACGCCGTCGGCGAGCGCGCTGCCGTAGCCGTACGTGTAGTCGGCCGAGGAGCGCCGGATGCCGTCGTTGCCCTCCTCGTACTGGACGAAGGGGATCGGGTTGGTGTCGGACCGGAACGGCGTACCGGTCAGCGCCAGCCGACGGGTGGCGGGCTCGAAGGCCTCCAGGCACGCCTCGCCCCACGACTTGGAGTCACCGGCGTGGTGGATCTCGTCGAGGATCACGAGCGTCTTGCGCTGCTCGCTGCGGTTGCGGTGCAGCATCGGGCGCACGCCCACACCCGCGTACGTGATGGCGACGCCGTCGTACTCCTTGCTGAGCGGGCCCGCGCTGTACTCCGGGTCGAGCTTGATGCCGACGCGCGCCGCCGCCTCCGCCCACTGCTTCTTCAGGTGCTCGGTCGGCGCGACCACGGTCACCTGCTGCACGACGTGGTGGTGCAGCAGCCAGGAGGCGAGGGTGAGCGCGAAGGTGGTCTTACCGGCGCCCGGGGTCGCGACCGCGAGGAAGTCGCGGGGCTGCTCCTGGATGTACCGCTCCATCGCCCCCTGCTGCCAGGCACGCAGCTTGTTGGCCGTGCCCCAGGGGGCGCGGCCGGGGAAGGCGGGCGAGAGGTGGCTGGACGGGGTCGGGGCGGCGGTCGGTGCGGTGCTGGCGTCGTTGGCGGTGGTCACGGTCTCCGGCTCGGCAGATCGGGGGCGTATGACAACCGGTCCACCCTACCGGTGGCGAGGTTGACGTTGCCGCCTCACGAGGCCGGGCGGGTGCCGGTTGGGATGTGCGTCACAGATCAACTCCCCGCATTTCACCGGTAGTCAGGAGGGGGTCACCGGGGCGTCCGGGCGGGCCGCGGGCGCGCGCAGCCGGGTCGCCACTCCTACGCCGATCAGCGCGATGGCCGCCATCGGCAGGAACACGGCGACGAACGCGCCCGGGTGCGCGCCGCCCGCGCCCTGGGCCACGCCGTGGCCGACCGCTCCCCCGCCGAGGGCCGCGAAGGCGGCGCCGCCCGCCGCCAGCAGCAGGGTGTTGGAGAGGCCGTCGGAGATCTGGAGGGCGGCGGAGTTCGTGCCCGCCTCCTCGGGCGCCGACAGCTGGAGCAGCAGCACGCTCGTGGCGGAGGTCACGATGCCCATGCCCAGGCAGCCGTACGCCCAGGCCACGGCCACCAGCCAGACCGGTACGGAGTCGAGCAGCACGAGCGGCACGGTGGCGATGGCGGCGGCGACCAGCACCATGCCGAGAGCCGCGAGGCGCTCGCGGTGGGGCTCCATGCGGGGCCTGGACTGGGCCCACGAGCCGATCGCCCAGGTGGCGCCGCCCGCGGCGAGCGAGAACCCGGCCATCGTCGGCGACACCCCGCGCTGGGTGACGAGCATCAGCGGCACGAACGACTCGGCCGCGATGAACGAGCCCGCCGCGATCCCGCGCAGCAGCACCACGGACGGCAGCCCGCGCACGGCCCGGTAGGTGCCGCGCGGCAGCAGGCCGAGCACGGACGGGACGAGGAGCGCGGCGCCGGCCGCGCCGGGCAGCAGGGCGAGCGGGTCCAGGTCCTGGGCCGCGTACTGGAGCAGGCCCGCGCCCGCCGAGATGCCGAACGCGAGCGTGATCCGGCGCCGCTGGAACGGCTCGGGCGCGCTGCCCTCGGGCGCCCCGCCCGCCCGGCGCCGGATCTGCGGCAGCGCGAGCCCGAGCGGCAGCAGGACGAGCACCGGGATGCCGAGGAAGACCCACCGCCAGCCCAGGTGCTGGGTGACGGCCCCGGCCGCCAGCGGGCCCACGATCGACGGCACGACCCAGGCCGCGGCGAACGCCGCCAGGATCGCGGGGCGCAGCCGCGCCGGGTAGGCCCGGCTGACGACGACGTACAGCGCGACGATGACGAGCCCGCCGCCGAGGCCCTGCACGGCGCGGCCCGCGATGAACGTCCACATGCTGGTGGCGGTGCCGGCGAGCAGCAGGCCGGCCGCGAACGCCCCGATCCCGGCGCCGACGGGCCCGAGCGGCCCGCGCCGGTCGGCCCACTGCCCCGCGACGACCATGCCGAAGAGGCTGGTGGTGAAGTACGCGGAGAACGCGAAGGCGTAGAGCGCCACCCCGTCGAGGTCCCGCGCGGCGACCGGCATCGCGGTGCCGACGGCCGTCGCCTCGAAGGCGATGAGCACGATGACCGTGACGATGCCGATGCTGAGCGCGCGATACCCGCGCCCGAGGACGCCTCCGTCGGGGGCGGGGGCTTCGGTGGCCGGGGCGGCGAGCCCGGCGTCGTCGAGGGCGGTCATGCCGATCAGCGTAAGGGCCGAAACGGGCCGTGGCCCCTGTCCGGAGTCGGGCTCGTCCTGGTCCCTTGGTCCTACGCCCGTCCCTTCGTTCGTGAACGGCGTGTGGCAGTCCCGTTGCGGGGCGCGCGGAACCCTTGAGGCGGGCGGAAGCGCGCCCTACGGTCGAGGACAACAGCAAGAGCTTGGCCGTATGCCCGAGTGGCTTAGGGATTCGCCTGCAAAGCGAAGCACACCGGTTCGATTCCGGTTACGGCCTCTGAAAGAACCCCGGCAGCCCGTAGGGCTCCGGGGTTCTTCCGTGCTCAGCCCGCGACGAGGATCACGCCTCCGCCCACGACGATCACCGCGAAGACGACGAACGCGAGGACGAAGAGGAACAGCTTCCCGACGGACGGGGCGGGCTCGTACGCCCTGGGCTGCTCGGGCTCGGGATCGGTCGGCATGGCTACTGGGGCTCCATGACCGGTGCCGGGTCCGGGGTGGACACGGCTGCCTGGGGGCGGATCGGGAGGCGGTTGACCGGGCGGCCCGTCGCCGCGCGGACCGCCGAGGCCACCGCCGCCGGGGAGGCCACGACCGGCGCCGCGCTCGCCGCCTTCGCGCCGAAGGGGGCCACCACGTCGCGCTCCTCCACGAGCTTCACGATGCGGATGTCCGGGGCGTCCAGCGAGGTGGGCAGCGCGTAGCCGGTCAGGTCGGGGCGGCGCACGATGCCCTTCGGGGTGCGCAGGTTCTCGGTGAGCGCGGCGCCCACGCCCTGCGTGACCCCGGCCTCGATACGGGCGGCGAGCTGGCCGGGGTTGAGGATCCGGCCGACGTCCTGGGCCACCGCGAGCTCCACGACCCGTACGGAACCGATCTCGATGTCGACGTCCACGACCGCGCGGATCGCGCAGAAGGCGAGGCCGACGAAGGCGTCGCCCTGGCCCTGCGCGTCCAGCGGCTCGGTCGGGTGCGGGCGGCACTGGGCCGTCGCCCACAGTTCCTTGCCGTCCATGGCCTCCTCGACCGTGGTGGACAGCACGCCGTCGTACGAGGTGATCTTGCCGTCGGCGATCTGGAGCAGCTCCGTGGACATGCCGAACTTGTGGGCCAGCGGTTGCAGGAGCTGGGTGCGGACCATCTTCGCGGCGCGTTCGACCGCGCCGCCCGAGACCCAGGTGTGGCGGCCGCGGCAGCCGGGAC
Source organism: Streptomyces sp. HUAS MG91 (assembly GCF_040529335.1). GTDB lineage: Bacteria > Actinomycetota > Actinomycetes > Streptomycetales > Streptomycetaceae > Streptomyces > Streptomyces tabacisoli. The sequence continues at coordinate 3,351,429 of NZ_CP159534.1, forward strand.
CGGCGGGCGGCTGGTCGGTGTCGACGGGGGCCACGTGGACCTCGTCGATGCCCAGCGTCTCCTGGACGATCTGGCGGGCCAGCGTCGCGAAGCCCTGGCCGGTCTCGACGGCGGCGCAGATGACGGTGGCGACACCGTCGTGGACCTTGACCGTGGCCGTGGAGACCTCGTCGGCGCCCTCGGCGCCGAGCATGTGGACCATGCCGATGCCGTAGCCGACCCCGCGCCGGACCGCGCCGGGCTCGCCCGCGCCCTCGGGGCCGCCGGGCAGCAGCCAGTCCTCCTCGGGGGTGTCCTTGGGCAGCGCCGGGAGCGGGAACTCCCGTACCGCGTCGAGGAGTTCGGCGACCGGCGCCGGGCAGGTCACCGGCTGGCCGGTGGGCAGGACGTCGCCGGTCGCCAGCACGTTGCGCATGCGCAGCTCGGCCGGGTCGGCGCCCACCTTCTTCGCCAGCTTGTCCATCTGGGCCTCGTACGCGGCGCAGACCTGCATCGCGCCCTCGCCCCGCACGTGCCCGGACGGCGGGTTGTTGGTGCGCACCGCCCAGCCCTCGATCGAGGCGTGCGGGACGACGTAGGGGCCGCAGGCGAAGGCGACGGCCGCCGCGAGCGCGTCCGACGACGTGTCCGCGTACGCCCCGGCGTCCAGCAGGATCTGCGCCTCCACCTTCACCAACTTGCCCTCGGCGTCGGCGTGGTGACGGTACCTCAGCAGCGTCGGGTGGCGGTGCGGGTGGCCGAGGAAGGACTCCTCGCGGGTCGCCGTCAGCTTGACCGGGCAGCCGGTGTGCAGGGCCAGCAGGCCCAGCGGCAGATGGAAGCTCGGGTCCTCGCGGTCGCCGGTCGCGCCGGGCACGCCGGTGACGACGACCTTCACGCGCTCCGGCTCCAGGCCGTAGCGGGCCGCCGCCGCGTCGCGGTCGCCGTGCGGGTCGTTGGAGGCGATGTACAGCTCCACGCCGCCGTCGGGGCGCGGCACGGCGAGCCCCGCCTCGGCGCCGATCGGCGCCGGGTCCTGGCGGCCGATGCGGTACAGGCCCTCGACGACGACCTCGCCCTGTGCGTCGACGTCGCCGTGGACGAGCGGGATGTGCCGGACCAGATTGCCGTCGGGGTGCAGGGGTTCGGCACCGAAGGACTGCTCCGGGTCCGTGACCGGTTCGAGGATCTCGTACTCGACGATGATCGCCGCGGCGGCCATCCGGGCGGTGTCCGGGTGGTCGGCCGCCACCGCCGCGAGCGCCTCGCCGTGGTGGCGGACGATGTCGGAGGCGAAGACCGGGCGGTCCGCGGTGCGGTGGCCGGACGGCGGGCCGCCGGGCACGTCCTCGTGCGTGACGATCGCGCGCACGCCGGGCATCTCGCGCGCGTGGGTGGTGTCGATGGAGAGCACACGCGCGTGCGCGTGCGGCGAACGCAGGACCGCCGCCCACAGGAGCCCTTCGGCCCACAGGTCGGCGGCGTAGGGGAAGGTGCCCTCCGCCTTCGCTCTGGCCTCCGCCGAGGGCAGGGTGGAGCCCAGGCCGTGCGGGATCCCCTCCGCCTCGGGGGCCGTGCCCGCGGGGGCCTCGGTCGTCTCGTTCGTCACGCCTGGCCTCCGTCCTGGAACAGGTCACCACTGGCCGGTCCCGCCTGCCGCGGGATGCGGGGCTCCTCGTCGTCCTGCTCGGTCCGCTCGCCCTGTTCGGCCTGCTCGGCCGCCGCCGCGCGGGCCGACGCCCTGCGCTCGGCGGCCACCTCGCGCACCGCGTCCAGGACACCGCGATAGCCGGAGCAGCGGCACAGGTTGCCGCACAGCGCCTTGCGGGTCTCCAGGTCGGTGGGGTCGGGGTTGCCCTCCAGCAGGTCGTGCACCGTCATCGCCATGCCGGGGACGCAGAACCCGCACTGGACGGCGCCGCACGCGGCCAGCGCGCGCTGCACGTCCGAGGGCCGTCCGTCCTCGGCCAGGCCCTCGACGGTACGGACGTCGCTGCCCGCCGCGGTCGCCGCCGGGACCAGGCAGGAGGCGACGAGCCGCCCGTCCACCTGGACGTTGCACGCGCCGCACTCGCCCTGCGAGCAGCCGTCCTTGGCGCCCGCGAGGCCGAGCCGCTCGCGCAGCACGTACAGGAGCGACTCGCCGATCCAGGCGTCCGTGACGGGGCGGTCGGCGCCGTTGACCCGCAGGACGTAGCTGGCGAGGGGGTGGTCGTCGTGGAGCGGGGTGGCGGTGACCGCCTGCTCGGGCTCGGGCTCGGCCACGGGCTCGGGCGGGGCCGTCGCGTCGTCCTCCGGGGCGGGCGGCTCGACGGGCTCGGGCTCCTCGACCGCGGCCGACTCCGCGGGCACGGGCTGCTCGTCGGACGCCGGCGGCTCGTCGGGCACGGGCTGCTCGTCGACGGCCGGCTCGGGCTCCGGCTCGGGCGCCTCGGCGGGCGTCTCCGGCGCGGCGGCCGGCGCGTCCTGGGCCCAGGCCTGCGCGGACACCTCCGGCTCCGGGGCCTGCGGCTCGGCCTGGTGGGCGGGCTCGGGCCGCGGCTCCGGCTGCGGTTCCGGGGCGTGCTCGGGGGCGGGCTCGTGCGCCCAGTCCTGCGTCGCCCACGGCGCGGGCGCGCCGCCCGGCAGGGTCGCGGGCGGCATCCGGTCACCCCACTGGGCGGCCAGCGCGGACGTCGTGAACTCGCCCGACTCGTCCGGGAGTTCACCGCCCGCGACGGGGATCGACCACTGGCCGGTCTGCCCGTGCGCGGCCTCGGCGACGCCGCCGCCGTACGGCTCCTGGTTCGCCTCGGGCCAGACGTCGTGGCTCTCGGCGGGCCGCGGGGCGGGCTGCCCGGACGGGTCCGCGGCCGACGGGGTGAACTGCTGGGGCGACTGCTGAGGGGCGGCGCCCGTCAGGTCGGGCGGCAGCACCCACACCCCGGTCGCCGCCGGGTCGGTGGCGGCGGCGCCGGTGGCCGGGCTGACCGTTATCTGCGGCGGGACGTACCCGTGTCCGGGCGCGGCCAGCGGCGCGTCCGGGAAGCCGTCGGGCGGCAGTTGGACGAAGGCCGTGGCGTCGGAGTCGTACTCGCCCTGCGGCAGCGGCTGCCAGCCGTCGACCTCGTCGTGCCGGTCGCGTCCCGGGTAGTCGTTCGTCACGACAGCGCCCTCCCAAGTGCACGTCGGGCCAGCGCGGCGACGGTGCGCCGCAGGTGCAGTACGGCGGGCGGCAGCGCCTCCTGCGTGCCGTCCGGGGCCGGAGCCGGGTCCGGGATGCAGGCCGCGGCGACGTACTCGCCGAACGCCTGGACCGCCTCCGGCACGAGCGCGCCGCGCTCGCCGTCCCAGTCGATGAGCGAGGCCACCCACTGCTCGGCCTCCAGCGGGCGCAGCGGCATCGGCGCGATCGCGCCGACCGCGCAGCGCACCCCTCGCCGGGCCGGGTCGAGGACGAGCGCGACGGAGGCCGTCGCCCGCCCGGGGCCGGTCCGGCCGGTCGCCTTCAGGAACACCTGCGGGGCGTGCAGCAGCGGCACCCGCACGAAGCCGATCAGCTCGCCGGGCCGCAGCATCTCCATGCCCGCGAGCAGGTGCGAGACGGGGACCTCGCGGCGCGCGCCGCCGGGCCCCGCGATGATCAACGTGGCTTCCAGCGCGGCCAGTACGGGCAGCGCGTCGTTGGTCGGCGCGGCCGAGGCGATGTTCCCGCCGAGCGTGCCCGCGTTGCGGATCTGCGGCGGGCCCGCGGCGCGGGCGGACGCGGCGAGGGCGGGGATGAGCGCGGCGAAGTCGGGGCGGCCCATACGGGCGTGGGTCAGACCGGCGCCGAGCAGCGCGTGCCCGTCCTGGTACTGCCAGCCGCGGATCTCGCTGATCCGGCCGAGGCCGACCAGGGCCGCAGGACGGAGTTGACCCGCGTTGACCTGGGCCATGAGGTCGGTTCCGCCGGCCACGGGCACGGCTGCGGGCATCGCGGCGAGCGCCGCGACCGCCTCGTCCAGCGAACCCGGAAGTACCGCGGCCTGTGTCGCCTGCGGTGCGTGCGTGGTCAAACCGGCTGCCCCTTCCCGATGTCCGGCCGCGCGCCCGGCGGCGCGCCGGTCCCCGCGTGGTCCGCGTGTGACCGCCGTTCCCGCCGTTACGCCTGTTCCGCCGTACGGTACGTGCTGACAGGCCGGACGTGGCAACTCTGGCACATCTTCCCCGGAGCCCGGAGAGGGGGTCCGGTAGGAGGCATTCGCCCCTTCCACCTGGGAGATGACCGAAATGGCAGCGCATCGCCCGTGCGCACGAATTGGCACTCTTCGGTGACGTATGGGCGGACGTGAAGGTCCCGGACGGTGGACCCGGGCGGGCCCACCGTGACCGGGGTCCTGCTCACGCGTTCGGGGGCGGGCCCTCCAGCGGCCGGCCGAGCACCCCGGGGCGCTGCTGCCACGGCAACGGGCCGCCGGGACGCCGGTAGTCGACGCCGAGGGCGTCAAGTCGCCGGTAGTGGGCGGTCATCCGGCGCTCGAAGTCCGCGTAGTCGCGCTCCCCGGGCTCCGGCAGCTCGCTCCAGGCCACCTCGCCGAACGCGCACAGGCGCGGGAACGCCTGGTAGTCGACGCGCTGGGCGTTCTCCGTCACCTCGGTCCACAGATTGGCCTGGGTGCCCAGGACATGGCGTGCCTCGTCCGCGGTGAGCTGGGGCGGAACCGGCTCGAAGCGGTAGACGTCCTCCAGGGTGCGGACGTACGCGATGGGGACGGGTTCGTCGGGGCCGTCGGACTGCCGGTAGTCCAGGTAGACCTGCTGGAGCGGGCACATGACGACGTCGTGGCCCGCGCGCGCGGCGGTGATCCCGCCCTCGTAGCCGCGCCACGAGGAGACGGTCGCCCCGGGCGCGAGGCCGCCCTCCAGGATCTCGTCCCAGCCGACGAGCCGGCGCCCGCGCTCGCTCAGCCAGGTGTCGAAGTGCCGGATGAACCAGGACTGGAGCTCGTCCTCGTCCTTCAGGCCGAGTTCGGCGATCCGGGCCTGCGCGGTGGGCGAGGCCTTCCACTGGTCCTTCGGGCACTCGTCGCCGCCGACGTGGATGAAGGTGGAGGGGAACAGCTCCAGGATCTCCTCGAAGACGCCCTCGTAGAAGCGCAGGACGGTCTCGGTCGGGGCGAGGACGTTCGGGTTGACGCCCCAGGTGTCCCAGACCGGCAGGGCCGCGGTGTCGACGACGTCGGTGTTGCCGAGTTCCGGGTAGGCGTGGATGGCGGCCTGCGAGTGGCCGGGGATGTCGATCTCGGGGACGACGGCGATGTGCCGGGCGTGGGCGTAGGCGACGATCTCGCGGATGTCGTCCTGGGTGTAGAACCCGCCGTGCGGCTTGTCCTCCCACAGCTCCGAGGCCCGGTGCCCGTACTTGGTGCGGGTGCGCCAGGAGCCGTCCTCGGTGAGCTTGGGGTGGCGCTTGATCTCGACGCGCCAGCCCTGGTCGTCGCTGAGGTGGAAGTGGAAGACGTTCAGCTTGTGGGCGGCGAGCAGGTCGATGAACCGCAGTACGCCGTCCTTGGGCATGAAGTGCCGGGCCACGTCGAGCATCGCGCCGCGCCAGCCGAAGCGCGGCCCGTCCTCGATGTCGGTCAGCGGCAGCCGCCAGACGCGGCCGGGCAGCGGCGCGCGCCGGAAGGCGTCCGGGCCGAGGAGCTGACGCAGGGTCTGCGCGCCCCAGAACACCCCGGCCGGGGAGCCGCCCCGCAGGTCGACGCCGCGCGGGGTGACGGAGAGGCGGTACCCCTCCGTCGGCAGGGTGTCGTCGACGGTCAGCCGGACGAGATCGTCGCCCTCCCGCCGGGCGTCGAACGAGAAGCCGGTCGCGGCGCCGAGCGTGGCGCGCAGCCAGCGGGCGGTGTCCTCGGTGCCCGCCCCGGCGGCGATCCCGGTGTCCTCGCCGACGGCGAGGTACTGGTCGCCGTAACTGGCCACCGATCGGGGGGCCGGAATCAGATCCATGAAGCTCAGTCCTTAACCGCGCCGCCGAGCCCGGACACCAGGCGCCGCTGTACGAGTACGAAGAAGACCAGTACCGGAATGGTCATCACGGTCGACGCTGCCATGATTCCGCCCCAGTCGTTCTCGTCCGGTTTGAAGAAGACGAGCAGGGCCATCGGAAGCGTCGACTGGGAGGTGTCGCTGATGATGAACGACTTCGCGAACAGGAAGTCGTTCCAGGTGGAGATGAAGGAGAAGACACTCGTCGCCACAAGGCCCGGGAAGACCAGCGGAAAGAGGATCTGCCACAGGAAGCGGGAACGGCTGGCGCCGTCGAGGTAGGCGGCCTCCTCCAGTGCCTCGGGCACGGCTTTCACGAATCCGCGCAGCATCCAGATCGCGAACGGCAGCGAGAACGCGAGATGCGGCAGGATCAGCGAGCCGAGCGTGTTGAGCTGCCCGAAGTCCCGCATGAGGAAGAACAGCGGAATGGTCAGGGCCTCGACCGGCACCATCTGCGCGACGAGGAACATGATGAGCAGTGTCGTACGGAACCGGAATCGAAAACGGGTCACGGCCGTCGCCGCGAGAAACGCGACGAGCGCCGAGACCACCACGACCGTGCCCGCCACGATCAGGCTGTTGACGAAGTAACGGCCGAATTCCTGCTGTTGGAAGACGCGATGGAAGGAGTCGAGTGACGGATCGAGGGTCCAGGGGCGCGGCTCGGTCGATTCGATCTCCCCGGCCGGTTTGAAGGCGCTGAGCACCATCCAGTAGAGGGGAAAGGCGACGACGAGCGCGATGAGCAGCGCGGACGCCTCGGCGGCGAGCCGCCAGGGCCGTTGGATTCTCACAGTTCCCTGCCCTCCCTGCGCATCAGCCGCAGATAGACGAGCGTGACCACGAGCAGGATGACGAGCATCACGACGCCGATGGCCGAGCCGAGGCTGTACTGGCTGCCGGCGAACGCCTTCTGGTACGCGTACACGTTGAGGACGAGGTTCTGTCCGGCGATGCCGCCGCCGCCCGTCATCACGTAGATCTGGGTGAAGACCTTGAAGTCCCAGATGACCGACTGGATGGTGACGACGACGAGGATCGGGCGGAGCATCGGCGCGGTGACGGAACGCCAGGTCCGCCACTGGGACGCGCCGTCGAGGGAGGCGGCCTCCAGGACCTCGCCCGGGATGGCGCGGATGCCCGCGTACACGGTGACCATCACGAACGGGAAGGAGCACCAGACCACTTCGAGCAGGACCAGCGCGAAGGCGCTGTAGCGGCCGTACGTCCACGAGAAGTCGCCGAGCCCGAGGACCTTGTTGACCGGGCCGAAGTCCGCGTCGAAGAGGAACATCCAGACGGTGGACCCGGTGATCGCCGGGGTGGCCCAGGCGCCGAGGGCGGCCAGCATCAGGGCGAGCCGGGGCACGGCCCGCACCCGCGTGAGCAGCACGGCCAGCGCGCAGCCCACCAGGAGCGTGGAGACGACGCAGGCGGCGGCGAACAGCACGGTGGCGAGCAGCACCTGCCAGAACTGGCCGTCGGAGAACAGCTCCTGGTAGTTGCCGAATCCCCGGAAGGTGGTCGGGGCGCCGCCGCTGACCTGGGCCTGGGTGTACTCCAGGAACGAGATCAGGCCGAGCTGGTAGATCGGGTAGACGAGCAGGCCGCCCAGCAGGACGAGCGCGGGGGCGAGATAGAGCCAGGGCGCCCATCTCCCGCCCCGCGCGTGCACGGAGCTCACCCGGCGGCCCCGAACGCGTCGTCCATCTTCTTCGCGGCGTCGCCGGAGGCCGCCTTGACGTCCTTACGGCCGCTGACGATCTCCTGGAACATGGTGGGCAGGACCTGGGAGGCGTCGATCTGCGCCCAGGCGGGCGAGGCGGGCACGAACTTGGCGCCCGCGCCGAGGGTCTTCACGAAGGGCGCGACGAACGGCTCCTCCTTGGCGACGTCCTGGCGCACGTCGGTGTAGGTGGGCAGGAAGCCCATGCCGGAGAACAGGGCGCGCTGCGCGTCCTTGCCGGCGAGCTGCTTCATGAGGTCGACGGCGAGCGTGCGGTGGGAGGTGCTCTTGAGGACGCCGATGTTGTTGCCGCCGGCGAAGGCGGGCGCGATGTCGCCCTGCCGCACGCCGGGCAGCGGTACGACCGCGTACTTGCCCTTCACCGCGCCGTCCTCCATGGCCTGGTGGCTGAAGTCGCCGCCGATGGCCATGGCGGCCTTGCCGGAGGCGAAGGCGGTGACGGTGTCGTTGCCGCCCATCGCGGCGCACTTGGCGGCGGGACAGTTGGCGTCGCCGAAGAGCGAGGTGTAGGCCTTGATGCCCTTCTGGGCGGCCGGGCTGTCGATCGCCGAGGTGTACGAGTCGCCCTTCTTGTCGGCGAGTTCGCCGCCGTTGGCCCAGATGAACGGCATCGCACCGTAGGTGTACGCGCCGCCGACCGCGAGCCCGTACAGCTCGGGCCTCTCCTTGTGGATCTTCTTGGCGGTGGCGACGAGTTCGCCTTGCGTCTTCGGTACGTCGATCCCGAGGTCCTTGAAGACGTCGGTCCGGTAGTAGAGGGCTCGTACGCCGACGAAGTAGGGGGCGCCGTAGATCTTCCCGTCGACGGTCACCGACTCCTTGGCGGTCGGGTCGGTGTCGGCGGCCTCGTCCCAGTCCCCGAACTCCTTCGTCACGTCCGCGAGTCCGCCGTCCTTCACGTACCCGGCGGTGTCCGTGTTGCCGTACTCGATGACGTCGGGGGCGCTCTTCGGGTCGTTGAAGGCGGCCTTGATCTTCTCGGCGCGGGTCTCGACGGGTATGTACTCGATCTTCACCTTCGCGCCGTCGTGCGCCTTCTCGAAGGCATCGACGGCCGTGTCCATGACCTTCTTCTTGGGCGCGTTGTTCACCTCCTGGAAGAGCCAGACGCGCAGCGTGCCGCTCTTGTCGTCCTTCGCGGAGTCACTGCTCCCGGACGTGCCGGGCGCGCACGCGGCACCGGCGGCGAGCACAAGTGCGGTGAGCGGAAGGACGGTTCGGGCAAGGGGCTTCATCGGAAACGCCTCCGAAGGGTCGTTGCAACATACGCAATGGCTGTTTCGCTGTGCACAACAGAACGGAGGCTAGAAGGACTGGACCATTGAGCGCAATGGTTTACGGGCAACACAGAGGCCCCCGGCGCGCGTCACCGCGCGCCGGGGGCCTCACCGACGAAGGAGGAGGGGCTACTTCTTGCCGCCGCCGTCCTTGCCCTTGTCCTTGTCGCCGCCCGCGCCCATGGACTCGTAGATCTCCTTGCACATGGGACACACGGGGTACTTCTTCGGGTCCCGGCCCGGCACCCACACCTTGCCGCAGAGCGCCACGACAGGCGTGCCGTCCAGGGCGCTCGCCATGATCTTGTCCTTCTGGACATAGTGGGCGAAGCGCTCGTGATCGCCGTCACCGTGCGACGTCTGCGGCGTCGGCTCTACGAGGGTCCCCGTACCTGTCCCGCGCTCGGGCTCAAGAGTGCTCATAACCGCCAAGGGTACTTAAGCGCGCCCCCAGGGCGAAGAGCCGTCGGCCCGCTCAGTTGAGGGAAGGATCGTCCGGATAGGTCGCCACCATCGCCAGCTCGCTGCGCTGGCGCCGCAGCACCGCCCGCCACAGCCCCTCCGGGCGCGTCGCGGAGACGTCCCCCGGCTCCGACTCGACCACGTACCAGGCGCCCTCGGTCAGCTCGTCCTGCAACTGGCCGGGGCCCCAGCCCGAGTACCCGGCGAAGATCCGCAGCGAGCCGAGCGCCGCGGCCAGCAGCTCCGGCGGCGCCTCCAGATCGACGAGGCCGATCGCCCCGTGCACCCGGCGCCAGCCGAGCGGGCCGTCGGCGGACGCGCCGCCGGGGATCACGGCGACGCCGAGCGCCGAGTCGAGGGAGACCGGCCCGCCCTGGAAGACGACGCCCGGCTCACCGGCCAGCTCGCCCCAGCCCTCCAGGATGTCGCCGACGTCCACCGGCGTCGGCCGGTTCAGGACGACGCCGAGCGAGCCCTTCTCGTCGTGGTCGAGAAGCAGCACGACCGCCCGGTCGAAATTCGGGTCCGCGAGGGCGGGTGTGGCCACGAGCAACCGCCCTGTGAGCGAGGACACCTCGGTCATGCCAGACATGATCCCGCATCTTCGCGCCCTACGGGGAGCCGCGCGCAACTCCCGTATGTATGCAGGTCGGCGCGCATGGAAGCGGAAGGGGCGCACCGGACCGAACCGTCACCCCTTGTGTCCGGTTAAAAACGTTTCGTGTTGTAGCGAAGTCATGACGCTTCAGGCCGACCGCGGGCTTACGGAACAGGGGGAGGCGGCCCTTACCCTTGTCCCTTGGTCCCCTGCCCACCTCTTCGGAACGCGAGATTCATGACCGTCACCGGCATTGACGACGTACTGCTTGTCCACGGCGGAACCCCGCTGGAGGGCGAGATCCGTGTCCGCGGCGCGAAGAACCTCGTGCCCAAGGCCATGGTCGCGGCGCTGCTCGGCAGCGCTCCGAGCCGGCTGCGCAATGTCCCCGACATCCGCGACGTGCGCGTCGTACGCGGACTGCTGCAGCTGCACGGTGTGACGGTCCGCCCCGGTGAGGAGCCGGGCGAGCTGGTGATGGATCCCTCGCACGTGGAGTCGGCGAACGTCGCCGACATCGACGCGCACGCGGGCTCCTCCCGCATCCCGATCCTGCTCTGCGGCCCCCTCCTGCACCGCCTCGGCCACGCGTTCATCCCGGGCCTGGGCGGCTGCGACATCGGCGGCCGGCCGATCGACTTCCACTTCGAGGTGCTGCGCCAGTTCGGCGCCACCATCGAGAAGCGCGCCGACGGCCAGTACCTGGAGGCCCCGCAGCGGCTGCGCGGCACCAAGATCCGCCTCCCCTACCCCTCCGTGGGCGCCACCGAGCAGGTCCTGCTCACGGCCGTCCTCGCCGAGGGCGTCACGGAGCTCTCCAACGCCGCGGTGGAGCCGGAGATCGAGGACCTGATCTGCGTTCTGCAGAAAATGGGCGCGATCATCGCGATGGACACCGACCGCACCATCCGCATCACCGGTGTCGACAGCCTCGGCGGCTACACGCACCGCGCGCTCTCGGACCGCCTGGAGGCCGCCTCCTGGGCCTCCGCCGCGCTCGCCACCGAGGGCAACATCTACGTCCGCGGCGCCCAGCAGCGCTCGATGATGACGTTCCTCAACACGTACCGGAAGGTCGGCGGCGCCTTCGAGATCGACGACGAGGGCATCCGCTTCTGGCACCCCGGCGGCCAGCTCAAGTCCATCGCCCTGGAGACGGACGTCCACCCCGGCTTCCAGACCGACTGGCAGCAGCCGCTCGTCGTGGCCCTCACGCAGGCCACGGGCCTCTCGATCGTCCACGAGACGGTCTACGAGTCCCGGCTCGGCTTCACCTCGGCCCTGAACCAGATGGGCGCGCACATCCAGCTCTACCGCGAGTGCCTGGGCGGCTCCGACTGCCGCTTCGGCCAGCGCAACTTCCTGCACTCCGCCGTCGTCTCCGGCCCCACCAAGCTGGAGGGTGCCGACCTGGTCATCCCCGACCTGCGTGGCGGCTTCTCGTACCTGATCGCGGCGCTGGCCGCGCAGGGCACGTCGCGGGTGCACGGCATCGACCTCATCAACCGCGGCTACGAGAACTTCATGGAGAAGCTCGTGGAACTCGGCGCCAAGGTCGAACTCCCGGGCAAGGCGCTCGGCTAGCCGCCGCCTCTCCCGGCTCTACGGCGATGGGGGCCACCCGGACTTCCGGGTGGCCCCCTTTCGCAGCTCTCGCGCCCGTCTGCGGCCCCGGTGGGGGCTTGTCGGCACACGGCAGCGCACCCGGACCCGGCAGACGCGGCCCCGAAACACCGGCGGGCGGTCACCCGGAAACCCGGATGACCGCCCGCCGCAAAATCGCCGAAGGCCTACTTGCCCTTGGCGGCTTCCTTGAGCTTGGAGCCCGCCGAAACCTTGACGCTGTAACCGGCCGGAATGTTGATCGGCTCGCCGGTCTGCGGGTTACGCGCGGTGCGAGCGGCACGGTGCGTGCGCTCGAAGGTCAGGAAGCCGGGGATGGTGACCTTCTCGTCGCCCTTGGCAACGATCTCGCCGACGGTCTCGGCGAACGCGGCCAGCACGGCGTCGGCGTCCTTGCGGGTCACCTCGGCGCGGTCGGCCAGCGCGGCCACCAGCTCACTGCGGTTCATGTTTGTACTCCCGTGTTCTTCTTGCCGTTGAGGCGTGCCACGCGGCGCAAGGCCGCATGTTGGGCAACAACGAAGCCGATGCTGCCAGGGTCTCGGTCAGGCCCAGGACCCGGGTCCGTCGTCCGAACCCTCGCGCCCGAAGACGCATCCTGCCCCCACCAGCGGCGGTAAAGCCAATCCGGCACCCGTGGGGGTCACACGGAAAGCGCCACCGCCCTGGGACCGGGCGGGCCGGGGGCCTGCTTCCCGGCCACCCTAGAGGGCCCACGAGGGCCCCGCATTCCGCGACGCGCCGTCCTCAGGCGGTCGTGGCGCCTGTCACAGCCGCTCCGGCCGCCTTCGCGGCGTTCCGGACGGCACCCGCCACAGCACCCGCGACCTTGTCGTTGAAGACGCTCGGGATGATGTAGTTCGGGTTCAGCTCGTCCTCGCCGACGACGTCGGCCAGCGCCGTGGCGGCGGCCAGCATCATGTCCGTGTTGACCGTGCGCGACTGGGCGTCGAGCAGGCCGCGGAAGACGCCGGGGAAGACCAGCACGTTGTTGATCTGGTTCGGGAAGTCCGAGCGGCCGGTGGCGACGACGGCCGCCGTCTCGCGGGCCACCGCCGGGTCGACCTCGGGGTCCGGGTTCGCGAGCGCGAACACGATCGCGCCGTCCGCCATCTTGGCCACGTCCTCGCCGCCCAGCACGTTCGGGGCCGAGACGCCGATGAAGACGTCCGCGCCGACGACCGCTTCCTTGAGCGTGCCGGTCAGGCCCTCGGGGTTGGTGTTGTCGGCGATCCAGCGCAGCGGCGAGTCCTTGTCGGCGTCCTTCAGGTCCTCGCGGTCGGCGTGCACGACGCCGTGGATGTCGGCCACCACCGCGTTCTTCACCCCGGCCGCCAGCAGCAGCTTGAGGATGGCGGTACCGGCCGCGCCGGCGCCCGACATGACGACGCGGATGTCGCCAATCGCCTTGCCCGCGACGCGAAGTGCGTTCGTGAGCGCGGCGAGCACGACGATCGCGGTGCCGTGCTGGTCGTCGTGGAAGACGGGGATGTCGAGGGCCTCGCGCAGCCGGGCCTCGATCTCGAAGCAGCGCGGCGCGGAGATGTCCTCCAGGTTGATGCCCGCGAAGCCGGGGGCGATCGCCTTGACGATCTCGACGATGGCGTCGGTGTCCTGGGTGTCCAGGCAGATCGGCCAGGCGTCGATGTCGGCGAAGCGCTTGAAGAGGGCCGCCTTGCCCTCCATCACCGGCATGGCGGCCATCGGGCCGATGTTGCCGAGGCCGAGGACCGCGGAACCGTCCGTCACGACCGCAACCGTGTTGCGCTTGATGGTCAGCCGGCGGGCGTCCTCGGGGTTCTCCGCGATCGCCATGCAGACGCGGGCCACACCCGGCGTGTAGACCATGGAGAGGTCGTCACGGTTGCGGATGGGGTGCTTGGACTGCATCTCGATCTTGCCGCCGAGGTGCATGAGGAACGTGCGGTCGGAGACCTTGCCGAGCGTCACACCCTCGATGCCGCGCAGCTGCTCGACGATCTCGTCCGCGTGGGACGTGGAGCTGGCCGCGATCGTGACGTCGATCCGGAGCTTCTCGTGGCCGGAAGCGGTGACGTCGAGGCCGGTCACCGAGCCGCCGGAGGACTCCACGGCGGTGGTGAGCTGCGATACGGCCGTTCCGCTCGCGGGCACCTCCAGCCGGACCGTCATCGAGTAGGAGACGCTGGGCGCCGTTGCCATGGCCGACTTCCTCTGCTTTCACCGTGTAGCTGTTGCTGTCCGATCGTCGCACCTACCGTCGAGTACGTGGTAGTCGCATCGGATTGTGAACCTTACGTTCATGCCAATTTCGGAAACTGACTTCCACCATACGAGAACTGGCGGCAAACAGAAAGAGGCCCACGTCACTTCCGTGACGTGGGCCTCATTCGAACGTCTACGACACCGACCCGCCATGCTCGCCTCGCGGCAAGTGGTCCCTCTGAGGGACGAAGGTTGGGCCCGGGGGCTTGGATCGAGCCGGTGCCGTCATCAACGGTAACACCGCCGACTGGAGACACAAGGGCCCTTCGGGATCAGTCCCGGAGCAGGTCCGGCACCCCCCGCGCGTCCGGTTCGTCGCGCTCGCCGGAGACCACCGTGAGCTGCTGCGTCGCCCGGGTCAGGGCGACGTACAGCACCCGCAGCCCGGCCGGCGACTCGTCGGCGATCTCCGCCGGGGAGACCACGATCGTCGCGTCGTACTCCAGGCCCTTGGCCTCCAGCGAGCCGAGGGCGACGACCCGGTCGCCGAGCCCGGCCAGCCAGCGGGCCGCCTCCTTGCGACGGTTCATCGCCACGACGACGCCGACGGTGCCGTCCACCCGCTCCAGGAGCCGGACGGCCTCCTCCCGCACGGTGTCCGCCGTCCGCTCGCCGACGGCGACGAACCGCGGCTCGACGCCGGTGGAGCGGACCGCGGCGGGCGACGTGGAACCGGGCATCGCCAGCGCGAGGACCTTCGCCGCCAGGTCCGCGATCTCGGACGGGTTGCGGTAGTTCACCGTCAGCTCGAAGCGGCGCCGCGGCCTGCTGCCCAGCGCCTCGTCGCGGGCGGCCGCCGCCTCGTCCGGGTCGGACCAGGAGGACTGCGCCGGGTCGCCGACGATCGTCCAGGTGGCGTGCCGGCCGCGGCGGCCGACCATCCGCCACTGCATCGGGGTCAGGTCCTGCGCCTCGTCGACGATGACGTGCGCGTACTCGGTCCGCTCCTGCGCCAGCCGCTCGGCCCGCTCGTACTGGGTCTCCTCCCGTACGGGCATCAGCTCCTCCAGGCCGGTCAGCTGGTCCAGCGGGTCGTACTCGCGCTTGCGCTTGGGGCGGGCCGGGGCGCCGAGCACCGAGTTCAGCTCGTCGAGCAGGGCGATGTCGTGCACCGAGTACGCCTCGCGCCGCAGCGACCGGGCCAGCTTGCGGACCTCGCCCGGGTTGAGGATCCGCCGGGCCCAGCGGCCCAGGCGGCGCTCGTCGGACATCGCGGACAGCACGGCGCGCGGGGTCAGCTCCGGCCACCAGGCGTCCAGGAAGCGGACGAAGTCGTCCTCGCCGGTGATGTCCTCGTCGAAGGACGAGCGCAGCTCCGCCGCGAGTTCGGGGTCCGTGTGCCGGCCGGCCGCGCCGGACTGCTCCCACAGCGCGTCGAGGAGCAGCTTGCGGGCGCGCGGGCGCAGGTGGTTGACCGGGGCGGTGCCGCCGAGGGCCGCGTGCCGGATCCGGTTCAGCCGGTCGGCCTCCAGCTCCAGCCGGCGGCCGAAGGCGACCACGCGGAGCCGGGTGGGGGTGCCCGCGGCCGGGGCCTGTGCCTCCTCTTCGTCGCCGAACGCCAGCTGCTCCTGCGGCGCCGGGGCCGGGCGTCCCGACTCCAGCGCGCCGCGCGCCGCCTTGCGCAGCACCTTCAGCATCCGCGACGAGCCCTTCACGCGGGCGACCGCCGGGCTGTCGTACTCCGTGGCCTCCGCGCCGCCGGGACCGTCGTACAGCGAGCCGACCGCGCGGATCGCGACCTGGCCCTCCTCGCCGAGCGAGGGCAGCACGCCCTCGGTGTACGCCACGAGCAGCGGCGTCGGCGACACGATGAGGATGCCGCCCGCGTACCGGCGGCGGTCCTGGTACAGCAGGTAGGCCGCGCGGTGCAGGGCGACCGCCGTCTTGCCGGTGCCGGGCCCGCCCTCCACGTACGTCACCGAGGCGGCGGGCGCGCGGATGACCAGGTCCTGCTCGGCCTGGATGGAGGCGACGATGTCGCGCATGGAGTGGCTGCGGGCCTGGCCGAGCGCGGCCATCAGGGCGCCGTCGCCGATCGCCGGCAGCTCCTCGCCGTCGAGGAACGCGGTCAGCTCCGGGCGCATCAGGTCGTCCTCGACGCCCAGCACCCTGCGCCCCTTGGACCGGATGACCCGGCGGCGCACCACCCGGCCGGGGTCCACGGGCGTCGAGCGGTAGAACGGGGCGGCCGCCGGGGCCCGCCAGTCGATCACCAGCGGCGAGTAGTCCGCGTCGAGGACGCCGATCCGGCCGATGTGCAGGGTCTCGGCGATGTCGGCCGTGCCGTCCTCCCGCACGGCGCCCTCGGCGGGCTCGACCGCGGTGTAGGCCCCGTCGGGGCCCTTCTTGCCGTCCTTGCCGGCCAGCAGGTCGATCCGGCCGAAGAGGAAGTCCTCGAACTCGTTGTTGAGCCGGTTGAGGTGGATACCCGCGCGGAAGACCTGCGCGTCCCGCTCGGCGAGCGCGCCGGGGGTGCCGACCTGGCCGCGCTTGGCGGCGTCGTCCATGAGGAACTCCGCCTCGTGGATCTTCTCCTCCAGGCGGCGGTAGACGGCGTCGAGGTGCTGCTGTTCGACGCCGATCTCACGGTCGCGGACGGAGTCCATCGTGCTGCGGTCCACCGCTGAACCGTGCTGAGCCTGAGCGGCCACCGGGCCCCCTTCTGACGTGCTGGGCAGCCGTCAAAGGTACGCGAAAGGGGCCCGCTGAAGCTACGTACGGAAGGTCACGGCTGGGACAGGTCCTAGGCGTTCACCTCGACGAGCCGTTTGCCGTCGAGCGTCTCGACCTCGAAGTGGTCGATCTGGTCCCGGGTGAAGGCCGCGCCGCCGTGGACGTAGAGCGGGTACCTGGCGCTCTCGTGGGCGCTGCTCGTGATGCCGTAGCCCCACTTCGGGACGGCCCAGGTGGTGACCGTCTCGCGTTCGCCGTTCTTGCCGACCGCGACGAGGGAGCACTTCAGCGGGCCCTTGACGTTCTTCAGCTCCAGGACCGTGTGGGTGCCCCAGGCCTTCTTCTCCATGCCGACCGTCGCGCTCACGTTCGTCGTGGCGTCGGTCGCCTCCACCTTGTCGGTGATGTGGTGGAAGGCGTCCTCGGCGGGGCCCGCGGCGTGCGCGGTGACGGGCTTGCCGCCGTCGTCGCCGGTCGCCGCCAGGACGGTCAGCGGGCCGCCGACGATCAGGGCCGCGGCGGCGGCCACCAGGTACAGGCCCCGGCGCCGCCGCCGCGCCCGCTTGCGGGCCACCTCGTCGACCAGCGTCTCCGCGAGCCGCGGGCTCGGCCGGGCCGCGAGGGACTCCCCGACCACCGGGGTGGCGCGGCCGGGCGGCACGTCGGCGAGGGCGGCGAGCATCGGGCCCATGCCCGCGAACTCCTCCAGCTGCCGCGCGCACCGCTCGCAGCCCGCCAGGTGCGCCTCGAACGCGGTCGCCTCGGCATCGTCGAGGACGCCGAGCGCGTAGGCACCGACCGTCTCGTGCACATCGCCGGACGGCTGCTCCCCGTAGTCGCCGAATCCCCCGTGTCCCCCGTGTCCGAACGTCATGCCGTCACCCCCCGCTCCTCCAGCGCCAGCTTCATCGAGCGCAGGGCGTAGAACACCCGTGAGCGCACCGTTCCGCTGGGGATGCCGAGCGTCTCGGCCGCCTCGTTGACCGTACGCCCCTTGAAGTACGTCTCCACGAGTACTTCCCGGTGGGCCGGGGTCAGATCCTCCAGGGCATCGGACAGCGTCATCAGCCACAGCGCCTTGTCGATCTCGTCCTCCGCGGGGATGACCTCCAGCGGCGACGGATCGACCTCCTGCGGCCGGGCCTGCCGGCTGCGGTGGCCGTCGATGACGATGCGCCGGGCGACCGTCACCAGCCAGGGGCGTACCGAACCGGTCGCACGGTTGAGCTGACCGGCGTTCTTCCAGGCACGGATGAGCGTCTCCTGCACGACGTCCTCGGCACGCTGCCGGTCCCCCGCCACCAGCCGCAGCACATAGGCCAGCAGGGGACGCGCGTGCTCGGCGTAGAGCGCGCGCATCAGCTCCTCGTCCGGCTCCGGGGGCCGCGGCGCTCGATGTCGGGCCCGGGGCGGGCGTTCATCGGCCACGGCGGAATCCTTGCGCACGCCTACCTCCGGTGTCCCCAGTTCTGCCATGTCCTGTGGCTGGGCTCACGACGGTGATACGCAGACGAACACGCGCGTGTTCAAAGGGAGTTGAGATGCACCGTGCACATGGATGGACGCTAGGCGCGGGCCAGGGCGGCGCGGCGGCGGTGTCTGGCCACCCGTTCGCGGTTGCCGCACACCTCGCTGGAGCACCAGCGGCGGCGGCGCCCGCGCGAGGTGTCGAGGTAGATGATCGGGCAGTTGTCGCCCTCGCACTGGCGCAGCGCGCCGCGGGCGGACGGGTCGGTGAGCAGATCCACCGTGTCCCGGGCGACGGCCGCGAGCAGCGCCGGACAGCCGGGGGCGGCGTACAGGGAGCGGACCAGCGTGCCGTCGGCGGTGCGGACGGCACAGGGCGCGGGCGGGGCGGCGCGGGCGAGGAGGTTGACGCGGTCCAGGGCGACGGGCGCGGGCCGGCCCGCGAGTTCGCCGCGGACCAACAGACCGACGTGGCGCCGTAGTTCGTGGAACGCGGCGAGCCAGGACGTGGCCGGGGCGAGGTCGGCGCCCGCCGGTACCAGACCGGCGCCGACCAGCCAGGCCCGCAGGCTGTCGGGGGAGGGGAGGCGTTCGACGGGGTGCGCGGTGGCGACCAGATCCAGGCAGAGGCGTCCGGAGTCGAACCGCAGCTCCCAGAGTGCGGGGCGAGAGGGGTGGGGGGACCCTGTGGGTACTGCTGCCATGTCCTCTACAGTGCCCGCCCCGGGGCGCGGCCGGAACCCCCGCAACCGCGGGGCTACTTCGGGATGTGCGACGGCGGGTCGTCGTGCAGGAGCAGCGCGAAGCGGAAGTGGTCGCGCCAGGCGCCGTTGATGTGCAGGTACTTGGGCGACATCCCGAACCGCTCGAAGCCGCACTTGGCGAGCACCCGCTGGGACGCGAGGTTGTCGGTGAGGGTGCCCGCCTCCACGCGGTGCAGGCCGAGCTCGTCGCGGCAGATGCGGATCATCTCCTCGACCGCGGCCGTGGTCAGGCCGCGGCCCGCGTACCCGCCGTCGATCCAGTAGCCGAGGCTGGCGCTGCACAGCGGGCCCATGACGATGCCGCTGAGCGTGAGCCGGCCCACCACGATCCCGTCGGCCGCCTTGTCGACCAGCACCCAGGTGGCGCTGCCGGCGGCGTCGAGCCGGGACACCTGGCCCTCGGCGGTGTAGAACTCCGGTTCGCGGTGGGGCTCCGTGGCGCGCAGATGGTCGATGTTGCGGACCTGGGCGTCGGCCAGGGCCTGGGCGTCGTCGACCGTGGCGCGACGCATCTCGATGTCGGGGGCGATCAGCATGTGCGTACGGTACGAGGCGGTCGGGGGCGCTTGATGTCGGGGGTGCGGCTCCGGTGGGGGCTGGTCGCGCGGGGAACCGCGCGAGAAGCGGCCACCGGCCCGCAGCCGACGTACGGCCCAGGGGCGCGGGGAACCGCGCGTCACGGCTGCGGCCCCGTCCCGCTAACCCACGGAGTACTTGGTGTCCGCCGCCGGGTCCAGCGCGAGGCGGTACCCCCGCTTGACCACGGTCTGGATCAGCCTGGGCGCGCCCAGGGCCGAGCGGAGACGGGCCATCGCGGTCTCCACGGCGTGCTCGTCGCGCCCGGCGCCGGGCAGCACGCGCAGCAGATCGGCCCGGGACACCACCCACCCGGGCCGCCGGGCGAGGGCGCGGAGAAGCGACATCCCGGCGGGCGGCACCGGCCGCAGCTCCCCGTCGACGAGCACGGCATGCCCGCGGATCTCCATCCGGTGCCCGGCGGTCGGCAACGTCCGCGCACGGCCGGGCAGTTCGAGGCAGAGCAGCTGCACCAGCGGCCCGAGCCGGAAGCGCTCCGGCTGCACCGTCTCCACCCCGCGCCCCTGCAACGGCAGCGCGGTCACCGGCCCCACGCAGGCGGGCACGACGTCGTGGCGCAGAGCGGAGAGGAGTTCGGGCAGCAGGCCGCGCTCCTCGGCGCGGGCCAGCAGCGAGGCGGCGGCCGGCGCCGAGGTGAACGTCAGCGCGTCCACGCCGCGGGCGACCGTCGCGTCGAGGAGCCGGTCCACGGGCCCTATGTCCTCCGGCGGCATCCAGCGGTAGACGGGGACGCCGACGACCTCGGCGCCCGCCTCCCTGAGCGCCTCCACGAAACCGGGCAGCGGCTCCCCGTGCAGCTGGATGGCGACGCGGCGGCCCTCCACCCCTTCCCCGAGGAGCCGTTCGAGGACCTCCGCCATCGACTCCGACGACGGCGACCACTCCTCGGTGAGCCCCGCGGCGCGGATCGCGCCCTTCACCTTCGGCCCGCGCGCGAGGAGTTCGACGCTGCCGAGCCGCGCGAGCAGGGCGTCGCCGAGCCCCCAGCCGTCCGCCGCCTCCACCCAGCCGCGGAACCCGATCGCGGTCGTCGCGATCACCACGTCGGGCGCGTGGTCTATCAACTTCTTGGTGGCGGCGAGGAGTTCGCTGTCGTCGGCGAGCGGCACGATCCGCAGCGCGGGCGCGTGCAGCACGGCGGCACCGCGCCGCTTCAGCAGCGCGCCCAGTTCGTCGGCCCGGCGCGCGGCGGTCACCCCGACGGTGAAGCCCGCGAGCGGTCCGTGGGCCGGTACCGGGTCGGCCCCGGCGGCCTGCTGTTCGTCGTACATGCTGGTTCTCGTCCCGCTCGACGGTCGTCCCGTACACGCCTGGTCACAGTGTGGCGTCGTCCGAGCCTGCCAACGCTCCGTGACAGACCCGGATCAGCATGATTGCGTACGTGTTACGGGAGCATCTCTCACACTTCGGCGTAGCTGAGCTGCGGCTTCGCCTCCGTGGCGGGAGTCGTGCCGGAGCGGGCGGCCGGGCGGCGAAGGTATACGGCCCATGTCACGGCGAAGCACACCGCGTAGAAGACGAGGAAGGCCACGAAGGCGCCGGTACCGGTGCCGGCCGTCTGGAAGGACTGCCGGAAGGCCAGGTTGATGCCGAGGCCGCCGAGCGCGCCGACCGCGCCGATCAGGCCCATCGAGGCGCCGGAAAGACGCCGCCCGAAGGCCGCCGCCTCCTCGCCGCCGAGGCCCCTGCGCTCCGCCTTGGCCTGGAAGATGCCCGGGATCATCTTGTACGTGGATCCGTTGCCGAGCCCGCTGAGCACGAACACCAGGATGAACGCGACGGTGAACAGCGGCAGCGACTTCGCCACCGACGCGAGGGCGACGACGGCCGTCGCGAGGGCCATCGCCGCGAAGTTCCACAGCGTGATGCGGGCGCCGCCGAAGCGGTCCGCGAGCCGGCCGCCGACCGGGCGGATCAGCGAGCCGAGCAGCGGACCGATGAAGGTGATCGAGGCGGCCTGCAACGGCGTACGGCCGAACTGGGTCTGGAGGACCAGGCCGAAGGCGAACGAGTAGCCGATGAACGAGCCGAACGTGCCGATGTAGAGGAACGCCATGATCCAGGTGTGGCCGTCGCGCACGGCCTCCTTGGCGGCTCCGGTGTCGTTCCTGACCGTCGCCAGGTTGTCCATGAACAGTGCCGAGAGGACCGTCGCGACAACGATCAGCGGGATGTAGACGCCGAGCAGCACGCGCGGGCCGCCGTTCGCGCCGATGACGGCGAGGGCGACGAGCTGGATGACGGGGACGCCGATGTTGCCGCCGCCCGCGTTCAGGCCGAGCGCCCAGCCCTTCTTCCGCAGCGGGAAGAAGGAGTTGATGTTCGTCATGGAGGAGGCGAAGTTGCCGCCGCCGACACCGGTGAGCGCCGCGCACACCAGGAACGTGGTGTACGAGGTGCCGGGCTCCATCACGGCGAACGCGGCGACCGACGGCACGAGCAGCAGGCTCGCCGAGACGATCGTCCAGTTCCGGCCGCCGAAGACGGCGACCGCGAAGGTGTAGGGCACCCGGGCGAAGGCCCCGACGAGGGTGGCCATGGAGACGAGGAAGAACTTCCCCGCCGGGTCGATGCCGTACTCGGGCCCCATGAACAGGACCATCACCGACCACAGGCTCCAGACGGAGAACCCGATGTGCTCGGAGAGGATGGAGAAGATCAGGTTGCGCCGGGCGACCCGGGCGCCGGTCTCCGCCCAGAACGTCTCGTCCTCGGGATCCCACCGCTCGATCCAACTCCGGCTTCGGGTCTGCGCCTTGAGGTCCTCAGGGCCGGCCATCTCACGCCTCCAGGTCACGGGGTAAGGCTGCTGCGACCGAAGGTAGGCACGGCGGATTTCCGCGCTGTGGCGCGGGGTGACCGCCCGGGAACGTTGCTCTCACCCGGCCGGTCGGCCCGCGGTGAGGCTCGGGCCCGAGCCTGCCGCACCGCAGCCGGGACCGGGCGGATCAGCCGGCGGTCTTCCCCACCCAGGGCAGCTTGACGGTGCCGCCGCCCTTCTCCCAGGTGAGGGTCACGACATCGCCGGACTGCGTCAGGTTCGCCACGAACACCTTGTTCCCGGTGTCCTTGCCCGCGCAGGACACCGCGATCCGGAACCGGTTGCCGCTCTGCGTCTGGCCGATGCCGCTGCAGATGCCCTTGCCCCGGGAGTCGATGTACGAGACCGCGTACTTCCCCTTGGCGCTTCCCGTCGTGAGCTTCGAGGCGACGGTGAGGGTCTGCGCCTCCTCGTTCTGCCACTGCCCCTGATAGCCGGTGTCTCCCGCGGGGCGCCGGCCCGGCCCGTCGCTCTCGTCGGCGAACGGGTCGTCGCTGGGTGCGGCGGTGGGCTCGTCACCGGCCGGGGTGTCCGACTGCGTGGGCTCGTCGGCGGGCGCGCTGACGCGGCCCGTGGCGACGACACTGCTCTCCTTGGCGGCCGGCTCGTCCTTGCCGCCGTCGTCGCCCCTGGTGCCCAGCAGGATCCCGCCGCCGGCCAGCGCCGCGACGACCACGACGGCCGCCACGACCAGGACCGCCTTCTTCTTGCCGCCGCCACCCGGGGGCTGCCCGGGAGGCGGGAACTGGCCGTACGGAGAGGGCTGTTGGCCGTACGGCGGCTGTGGCGCGCCGTATCCGTACGGGCCGGGGTCCGGGGCCTGCCCCTGCGGCGGGCCGTAGGGGCCCTGGGGTGTGCCGTACGGCCCCGCCGGGGGCTGCTGGGGCGGTGGGGGCGGCTGCTGACCGCCGCCGTATCCGTACCCGTACCCGTGTCCCTGGCCGTCCTGCGGCGGCTGTGTCATGGCGCGTCCCCGTTTCCCCGTTGCCCCTGTCCCCCGTGCGCACCAGTCAACCCGGAGCCCTCATCGGGACACAAGCCCCCGCCGACGGCCCTGTCGCCCGCGCTTCGCGGAGCCGGCCGGCCACAGGCGCGGGGAGCGCTTGGCCGCCAGGTCCTCGACCCAGCCGAACAGGACGATGCAGCACCCGATGAAGCTCCAGGTGAAAAAGAGCACCGGCCACGAGCTCTCCAGGAGCCAGGAGAAGTGCTGCCACATCACATCGATGTTCCAGAGCTGATCCCACAGGGTCGCGGCCAACAGGATGCAGATGTTGTGCCACAAATAGATGGTCACAGCGCGGGAGTTGAGCAGAGTGATCAGCCTGTCGAAGGGGCGCAGCAGCCGAGGCCACTGCTCCCACGAGGGGCTGAAGTGCAGAAGCAGCAGTACCGTCGCGAAGGACCAGAGAGCCTGGCCGAAGGGGATGTCGTCCAGGTCGTGGCCCTGCTTGAAGCCGTGGCTGAACGCGTACCACAGGCCCAGAACGGCGACGGCCGAAGCGACGGACGGGACGACATAGCCGGGAATGCGCTTCAGGATGCCCTCCCTGTGCGCCATGCCGAGCACCCAACACGCACCGAACGTACTGAAGTCGGTGATGTTCGAGTCGATGCGGGCGTAGGGAATGGTGACCACGCCGTAGGCAAAGGCACCGGACAGCACCAGCGGTGCGGCGATGGTCGCCCACGGCATCGCCCGGAGCGCCTTGAGCATGAGCGGCGACAGCAGGACGAACCAGAGATACGCCCTGATGTACCAGAGAGGTCCTGACAGTTCGGCCGCCCAGTCGTCGCCGAGAACGCCCTGGATGCCCTTCAGCCCCTCCGCGAAGGGCGGGTCTCCGAGTGGAACCACCCAGTAGGCCAGGTGGACCCACCACCAGCCGGGGTGATCCTCGCCGTCAGGTCCCCAGCCCTGCAGCAGCATGCCCGTGACACCGATCGCTCCCAGCAGCCACAGCGGGGGCAGGAGCCTGCGCATGCGTCCCCGCACCACCTGAACAGGGGGGCGCTTGAGCGAGCGCGCCATCAGATTGCCGGCCAGCGCGAACATCACGCCCATGGACGGGAAGACGATGGGGAGCCATGCCCAGCCCATCAGGTGGTAGAAGACCACCCGGAACAGGGCCAGCGCACGCAAGAAGTCGAAGTACCGGTCTCGCCCGACCGCTCGCCCCGTGTCCGCAGCGGGCGCGTCGACAGGCGCCGACGGCTCGGTGACAGGGGTGAACTGTACGGGGACGGCCGCATGTCGGGCACGCCCGACACCGGGCAAGGAATCGGTCACGCTCTTTGCCTTCTGATCTGGTTCGGCCGGCCGTGCGAACGGTGCAGGCTGCTCGGAAATGTCGTGCCAAGTCGGCTGCCCGGCACGCTCGTTGAAGCCGTCACCGAGCTCGGTACGCGGGTGAGTCATCGCGGCTGCCTCCACGCGCCGCCCACCATCACGGAGGTGCGCCGGGACGACGGCTCCAGGTCCGGCGCCGAGCCGAGTGCGCCGGTGCGGCGCAGTTTCTGCCACCTGAGGCGGCCGCCGGTGAGCGCGGTGATCCAGGACTGGAGCAGCACCACGTACATCAACTGCCGGTAGAGGAGCTGTTGCAGCGGGAGCGAGATGAGGTGCGTCATCTTCTCCTTGTCGAGCCGGAAGGCGTACGCCGCGCAGACCGCCTGGATCGCGAGGACGCCGAGCCAGGCGACGACCGTCTTCTGGGTGGGGCCGAACACGACCCCGTACAGCAGGAAGACGTCGATGAGCGGGGCGAGCAGCGGGGCCAGGACCATGAAGAGCGAGACCAGGGGCAGGCCGACGCGGCCGAAGCGGCCGGACGGGCCGCGCTCGATCACTGCGCGGCGGTGCTTCCAGATGGCCTGCATGGTGCCGTACGACCAGCGGTAGCGCTGCGACCACAGCTGCTGGACGGACTCCGGGGCCTCGGTCCAGGCGCGGGCCTTCTCCGCGTAGACGACGCGCCAGCCGTCGCGGTGCAGCGCCATGGTGACGTCGGTGTCCTCGGCGAGCGTGTCGTCGCTCATGCCGCCGATCCGGTCCAGTGCCGATCTGCGGAAGGCTCCCACGGCTCCCGGGATCGTCGGCATGCAGCGCAGGATGTCGTACATGCGGCGGTCGAGGTTGAAGCCCATCACGTACTCGATGTGCTGCCAGGCGCCGATCAGGGAGTCGCGGTTGCCCACCTTGGCGTTGCCCGCGACGGCGCCCACGCGCGGGTCGCCGAACGGCTGGACCAGTTCGCGCACGGTGGCCGGTTCGAAGACGGTGTCGCCGTCCATCATCACGACCAGGTCGTACCGGGCGTTCGCCAGGCCCCTGTTGAGCGCGGCCGGCTTGCCCGCGTTGTGCTGGCGCACCACCCGGACGTTGGGCAGCCGCATGTTCTCCACGATGCGGGCCGTGCCGTCGGTCGAGCCGTCGTCGATGACGATGATCTCGACGGGGTGCTCGCTGAGCATCAGCGAACGGACGGTGTTCTCGATGCACTTGGCCTCGTTGTACGCCGGGACGAGGACCGAGACCGGCTCCGTGACGGGCGGCCCCCAGGCGAAGCCCTTCCTGCGGACGCGGCGGGCGTGGGCGGCGGACAGGATCAGCATCAGGCCGAAGCGGCTCATGACGAGGACGCCGATGACGGCGAGCCCGACGACCAGGACGCCCGTGACGTTCTCCGACGCGTCGACCGCGTAGATCCACGCCTTGCCCTTCCACCGCTCCATGCCGGTGACGGGCGTGTGGGCGCTGGGCATGTCCAGCGCCTCGGTGAGGTTCTGGAACCGGTAGCCCGCGTGCTGGAGATCGGGCAGGAAGCGGTCGAGCGCGGCGACGGTCTGCGAGCGGTCGCCGCCCGAGTCGTGCATCAGGACGATGGCGCCCTTGCCGCCGTGCGGGGTGGCCCGGCGGATGATCTCGTCGACGCCGGGGCGCTTCCAGTCCTCGCTGTCGGTGTTGTTGACGACGGTGAGGTAGCCGCGCGAGCCGATGTACTTGGTCACCGGCCACGACTTGTCGTCCATGGCGTCGGCGAACGACGAGTACGGCGGCCGGAACAGGGAGGTGCGCACGCCCGCCGCGCCCTCCAGCGCCAGCTGGTTGGTGGACAGCTCCCAGTCGATGCGCTTGTCCGACTGGTAGGAGAGGTCGGGGTGGTTGAAGGTGTGCAGGCCGACCTCGTGGCCCTCGGCCACCATGCGCTGCACCAGCTCGGGGTAGCGCGAGGCCATGGTGCCGGTGACGAAGAAGACGGCGTGCGCGTCGTGCTTCTTCAGGACGTCGAGGACCTTCGGCGTCCACTCCGGGTCGGGCCCGTCGTCGAAGGTGAGCACCAGCTTGTGGTCGGCTATGGAGCGGCTGGACTCCTGGCCGGCCCGGGTGTCGATGACCGGGCCGCCCTCGAGGATCTTCTCGGGGACCTTGTCGGTGGCGGCCTCCGGCTGGATCCGGTGGTCGGCCATGATCTCGCTGTGCACATAGCCGCGCAGCATGAGCATCGCGATCATGGCCACGAGCAGCAGCGAGGGCAGCAGATAGCGCAGCGGGACCCGGCGCTTGCGGGCGGCGCGCGCGGCTGGGGCCCGCCGGGAGCCCCGGGAGTGCCGGGAACGGGAGCGGTCGGACATCTCTACAGGTCGCTCATCTCTACAGGACGCTGCTTCCGGGGGCGCCGGAGGGAACGCGGCGGGGACGGGGCAGCGGGCGCGACGGGATCGCGGGCGGGGACGGTGCGGCGCACGCGCCGCGAGGGGAGGGGATCGCTCCGCGGGGAGCGGAAGGCAGGGTGCGTCCTAGGACGCGAGCGACGACTCCGCCGGTTCGGCGCCCGGCCGGGGCACAGACGTTCTGGCGGAGGTGCGGTAGGAGACGGCGTCGGTGCCGCCCGCTCCGCCGTCCGCGCCCGGGTCGTCCGTCGGGGTGGTCACCGGCGGCGGGACGGCCGGGGTCGACGGGCCGGAGGACGTCGTGTCGTCGTCGTCCGCGGGGGCCGACGGGTCGGCCTGCTTCGTGGTCGCGCGGCCGGTCGGCCTGCCGGGGCCGGTGGTGGCGCCGGGCGCCACGGCCTCGTCGGCGACTTCGTCGGCGGAGGACGAGGCGCCGTCGGCGGGCGCTCCCGAGGCGTCGGCCGCGGTGCCGGAGGCGCTCGGGTCCGGGGTGGTGCCGGCGGGCGCGGCGGGCGACGCGGAACCGGTGGGCAGCCGCGGGCTGGTGTCGACCTGGTCCGCGGACTTCTTCTCCTCGGAGAGCCCGGGCAGTACGGGCGCGCTGGAACTCCCGGAGAACAGGGTGACGACGATGACGATCGCGTAGACCGCGCAGGCGATGCCGACGGCCACGCCGACGCGCCGGAACGTGCGGCCGCGTCTGCCGGAGTCGTCGACGAACACGGGGACTTCCTTGTCGTCCCCCGGCCCGCGGCCCGGTATCGGTATGTCCTCGCCCGGACGCCGGCCCGCGGCGATCATCTCGCCCAGCAGGCGGCCCGCGCCGTCGAGCTGGATCGTCACTTCATGGGGATCATGGGTGTGCCCGGGCAGGGCATCTTCTCGCCAGTTCTCCACCGTACGCACATCCCCCCAAGGACATGTCACTTCGTCATGTTCACCAGTGGGCGTGCGACGGACGGGCACCTGTCGCCCCGGATCGAGCCCCCACCCGACCCGGGCGCCCCCCTTATCACACTGCGCCCGCCCAATGAATGTAGCGCACCCGGATGACAGCCGTGTCCACGTGTCAGTCCTGACCCCTCATGACGAGCGCGTCGGTGGCCGGTATCCATGCGTCGTCAGGCCGCACGAGCCACCCGTTGTCCCGGGCCAGTTCCCCGGCCGCGGCGCGCACCGCCTCGATCCCGGGATGCTCCCGCCCCTTCAGCCACACCACCGACACCGGCGACAGCGGCACGGGGTCGACCAGGGGCCTCAGCACCGACCCGGGCATGGCCGGAAAGTCCACTCCGGTGAGGACGGGATGGCGGTACTTCGTCATGATCCGCCGGAACTCCTCCTTGCCGACGGCGAGCGGGGCGGGCGGCGCGACGGCGATGCCCCGTCCGGCGAACAACCGCCGTGCCAGGTCGGTCCATTCGGGAGTACGGGGATTGCCGGCGCCGGCGTAGACGGTCTCCCCCGCGAGCCGGTCCAGCGGGACCGCGTCCAGCCCGGCGAGGGGGTGGTCGGCGGGCAGCACGATCGCCATCGGCTCGTAGCGCAGCGGCTGCTGGGCGAGGCGCTCGCGCACCGCGGGGTCGAGCCCCGCGAACCGGCCGAAGGAGACGTCGAGCCGCCCGGCGAGCAGTTCGGCCGCGGCGCCGGTCAGCCCGCTCTCGTAGCGGGCCATCAGCTCGTGCTCCGGGGCGAGTTCGCGGGCCCGCGCCAGGACCCGCTCGTGCACGAGCCCGGGGCTGTTGACGTCCACGAGCAGCGGCCGGCTGTCGGCGGCGGGCCGGGCGAACGCGGCGAGCAGCTCGTCCTGCGCCTCGACGGCCCGCCGCGCGTACGGCAGCAGCCGCGCCCCCTCGGCGGTGAGCGTCACCTGCCGGGTCGTCCGGCCGAACAGCTCGGCGCCCAGCTCCCGCTCCAGGCGGCGGATGTCGCGGCTGAGCGCCTGCTGGGCGACGTAGAGGCGGGCCGCGGCGCGGGTGAAGTGGAGCTCCTCGGCGACGGCGAGGAAGGCACGCAGCAGCCGGGGTTCGACACCGTGCGCGGAGACCGACATCCAGCGAACCTACAACACAGGCGCGTGAATCGGCACCGAGTAAGTGTTGGACCCCGTACGTGACCTGCGGCGACGCTCTTGTCATGGCCGATACGACGATCATCAGGCGCCCGGAGCGGCGCGGCTATCTCCGCCTGTTCTCGATCCCCGGCGCCCGCGCCTTCACCCTCGGCAACCTCATCGCGCGCTTCCCGCAGGGGATGTTCGGCATCAGCGCGGTCATCATGATCTCGGGCGCGCGCGGCTCGTACGCGCTCGCGGGCGCCGTCACCGCGACGGGTCTGGTCGCCAACGCGGTCGTCGGCCCGTGGAGCGCCCGGCTCGTCGACCGGTACGGGCAGGCCAGGATCGCGGTCCCGGCGACCGCGGTCTCCGCGTGCGGCTCGCTGGCACTGCTGTCGTGCGTGCACTTCGGCGCCCCGGACTGGACGCTGTTCGCCGCCTATCTGGCCTCGGCGACGACGCCCAACACGGGCGGCATGTCCCGGGCCCGCTGGGCGCATCTGCTCCGCGACGATCCGGACGCGCTGCACACCGCGAACTCCTTCGAGCAGGCGGCGGACGAACTCTGCTACATGCTGGGCCCGGTGATCGCCGCGTTCCTGTGCGGCTCGCTGTTCCCGGAGGCGGGCACGCTGGTCAGCGCGGTGCTCATGGTGACCGGTGTGCTGATCTTCGCCGCGCAGCGGGCCACGGAACCCCCGGCCCACGGACCGGCGAGGGCGACGCGGTCGCCGCTGCGCGCGCCGGGCATGCCCCCGCTCCTGATCTGCTTCCTCGCCACGGGCGCGGTCTTCGGCTCGCTCGAGGTCGTCACGGTCGCCTTCGCGGACGCCCAGGGCCACAAGACGTGGGCGGGCGGCGTGCTCGCGCTCCAGGCCGCGGGGTCGTGCGCGGCGGGGCTGGTCTACGGCGCGCTGAAGCCGGCCGGCCCGGCCGAGCGCCGCCATCCGCTGTGCGTGGCGGCGATGGCGGTGCTGATGACGCTCCCGCTGCTCGCGGCGGCGCTCACCGGCTCCCTGTACGTCCTGGGCGGCGCGCTGCTGATCGCGGGCATGGCGACGGCTCCGACGATGGTGACGGGCATGACGCTCGTCCAGCGGCGCACGCCCGCGGGCCGGTTGAACGAGGGCATGACCCTCGCGGTGACCGGTCTGCTGGGCGGGATCGCGGCCGGGTCGGCGTCGGGCGGCGCCGCGGTGGAGCACTGGGGCCCCACCGCGGCGTACGCGGTCCCGGTCACGGCGGCCGCGACCGCGCTGCTGCTGTCCCTCTACGGCTGCGTACGCGCACCTAAGTGATCAGCAGGTGGCGGGCTTGCGCCACGAGCACTCCAGGTCCCCGTCGCGCTCGGCGGCGGGCACGGCGCGGGTCGACTTCGGCAGGACGGCCGACGCCTCCTTCGCCGTGGACTTCGCGAGCGTCACGACGATCGCGTCCTCCAGCGGCTTCACGGAGTCCACGAGGTAGTTGTTCTGGACGACGCTGTAGACCAGTTCGCGGCCGTCGGCGTCCTTCACGTACCCCGACAGGGCGGAGGCGCCGGTCAGCGAGCCGGTCTTGCCGCGGGCGTTGAGCGCGGCGGGCGTGCCGCACATCCGCGACCTGAGGGTCCCGCCGACGAACCGGGCCGGATCGCAGGCCACCGGCAGCGACGCGTACCAGTCGGCGAACCAGGGCTCCGAGCGCACCTTGAGGAGCAGGTCCGCGATCTGGCGTGCGGCGAAGTTGTCCTTGCGCGACAGGCCGGAGCCGTCGACCTGCCGGATCTTCGTCGCGTCGACGCCGACGCCCTTCAGGTACCCGGCGACGGCCGCCGTCCCGTCGCCCCAACTCCCGGGCCTCCCGGTCGCCTTGTACCCCATGGCCTTGATCAGCGACTCGGCGTGCATGTTGTTGGACAGCTTCATGAAGGGGACCAGCAGGTCCTTCAGCGGCATCGAGCGGTGAGTGGCCAGCGCCTTCGCGCCCGCCGGGGCGGCTCGCCCGAGCCGGGTGGCGCCGGTCACCCGCACCCCGTGCGCGGCGAGCGCGGCGCGGAAGACGGAGGCCGCGTACCCGGTCGGCTCCCACACGGTGACCCACTCCTGGGCCGGGTCCGCGCCGGCCGGGACGGTCCCGCTGACGGTGATGGTGTTGGTGCCGTGCTGCCGCTCGACGGCCAGGGTGCCGTCGCCGCCGGCCGCACCGGTCCTGGCCCGCACGTCGAGACGCACGTACGAGGTCTTCGGCGTGACGCTGACGACGGGCCGGTCCCCCGCCCTCGCCCCGGGCTTCACCTCGACGATCACGGTCCCGGAGTCGTAGTCGGTGTCCGGCGCCACGGTCAGCGCGGAGATCTGCGCGGCGTAGTAGGAGGACTCGTCGTCACCGCCCCAGGTGTCGCCGATGCGCTGGTGGTCGAAGCGGGTGTCGTCGGCGACGAGGCGTCCGTCGACCTTCCGCACCCCGGCGGCCGCGACCCGCGCGGCCAGCTCGTCGTAGTCGGCGGCGAGGGTCGTGGGGTCGCCGGTGCCGCGCAGGTACAGGTCGCCACGCAGCTCGCCGCCGCGCACGCGCCCGTCGGCGAGCACGTCGGTGGTGAAGGTGTAACCGGGGCCGAGCAGCCCCATGGCCGCGGCCGAGGTGGCCAGCTTGGTGTTGGAGGCGGGGGTGAGCCGCCCGGTCGGGTCGTGCTGGTACAGCGTCTCGCCGGTCCGCGCGTCGGCGACGACGACACTGGCCGCGCCGCCCTCCGTCCGCGGGTCGCCGAGGATCGTGTCGATCGCCCCGGTCAGCCCGCTGGGGTCGGAGTCGGCACCGGCGGGCCCGCCCCAGGACAGGGTGGCGGCGGTGACGGCGACGACGGCGGGCAGCACCCAGCGTCGCGCGGCCGTACGGAAGGGGCGTGGGAGAGGTCCGTCAGGTCTGCTCATGCCTCAGGAGCATCCCGGAGCAACGGGGTCCGGCCAAGACGCCCTCACGACAAAGGCCCGGCTGTGTTCACAGCCGGGCCCGAATCGCATGGGATGAGTGGAGATGGCGGGAATCGAACCCGCGTCCAACGGTGCAGCAGCAGGGCTTCTCCGTGTGCAGTTCGCTTCGATTTTCTCGGCCCCGGTGATCACGCGAACAAGTCGCCGACGGGCCCAGTCACTGTTTGATTTCCCATCGAACCCCGTGACCGGGCTCGATGGTTTAGTCCCCTAGATTATGCCAGGATCCGGGCCGGGAACACTCCCGGGCTGACACCCTTTTAGGGTCCCTCACTCACTGCTTATTAGGCAGCGAGGGCGAAGGACTGGGAATCGCTCTTAGAGTTGGCGATTATTGGTTGCGACATATGGTTTACGAGATCATTGCCGCTTCCTCGACACGCTTCACCTGCTTCGACATCCGCTGTCGAAACCGATCATCCCCATGTTGTTTTTTCAAAGTGGATCTCTCGATCCGGTGCTCCCGCGTGAGGAGCAGTGCCATCGTACGTGAACAACGCACGACGGTGCCAGCCTATTCCTGCCGGGTCAGCGCTCCCGCGCCCGCTGCCGCCGCTTGGCCGCCGCGATCGCCCGGTCCGAGTCCCGCCGGTCCTGCTGCTCACGCAGGGTCTGCCGCTTGTCGTACTCCTTCTTGCCCTTGGCCAGCGCGATCTCGGCCTTGGCGCGGCCGTCCTTGAAGTAGATCGCGAGGGTCACGATCGTGTGACCCGCGTCCTGGGACTTCGACTCCAGCTTGTCGATCTCGTCGCGGTGCAGGAGCAGCTTGCGCTTGCGGCGCACGGCGTGGTTGGTCCAGGTGCCCTGGCTGTACTCGGGGATGTGGGCGTTGTGCAGCCACGCCTCGCCCCCGTCGATCTGGACGAAGGCGTCCGCGAGGGAGGTGCGTCCCTGGCGGAGCGACTTGACCTCGGTGCCGGACAGCACGATGCCGGCCTCGTAGGTGTCCATGATCAGGTAGTCGTGCCGCGCCTTCTTGTTCTGCGCGACGATCTTGCGCTTGCCGTCCTTCTGGTCGGACGCCTTCCCCTTGCCCTGCTTGGGCTGGGACTCCTTCGGTACGTACATTCCCTTGGCCATAGTGCTGGCCATTTTCGCACTACGAGGGGGCCCCGAGGCCAGTCAATACTGTCTCCGCCCGTCGTAGGGCGTCCTTGTCGGCGTCCAGGTCGGGGGTGATGCCCCGGCCGTCCACGCCGCGGCCCGAGGGGGTGCGGTAGTGGCCTACGGTCAGCTCCGCGACGGAGCCGTCGGGCAGCCGGCTCGGCATCTGGACCGAGCCCTTGCCGAAGGTGCGGGTGCCCACGACCACGGCGCGGCCGCGGTCCTGGAGGGCGCCGGTGAGCAGTTCGGCCGCGCTCATCGTGCCGCTGTCGACGAGCACGACCAGCGGTCTGGTGGTGTCGCCGCCGCTCCTGGCGTGCAGGGCGCGCTGGCTGCCCCGGACGTCGTAGGTGGCGACGAGTCCGCCGTCGAGGAAGGCGGAGGCCGCGGTGACGGCCTCGTCGATGAGGCCGCCGGAGTTGCCCCGCAGGTCGAGGACGACGCCTCCGCGCGCGGGCGCCGAGCGCACCGCCGTGCGGACCTTCTCGCCGGCGCCCTTGGTGAACGCGGTGACCTTGACGAGCGTCGCCCCGCTGCCGAGGCGGCTGACGGAGACGGAGTCGGTGGGCAGGTTGGCCCGGCGCAGGGTCTCGCTCCACGCGCGCGTGCCGCGCTGGAGGCCCACGTGGACGGAGGTCCCGGCGCGCTCGCCGCGCAGCAGGGTCAGCACCTCGGTGACGGGCCGCCCGGTGACCGCGCGGCCGTTGACGGCCGCGATGCGGTCGCCGTCGCGGATGCCGGCGAGCGCCGCGGGCGACCCGGAGCGCACCTTGGTGACCTGCACCTGGCCGTCGGCGGTGCGCCGGGCCCACAGGCCGACGCCGGTGTACTCGCCGTCGAGGGCCTGCTCGAACTCGTGGTACTCGCCCTGGGAGTAGACGGCGCCCCAGCGGTCGCCGCTGCGGCTGACGGCCTCCTCGGCGGCCTGCGCGGACTGCTCGGGGGACTTGCCGTCGGACATCGCCTCGTAGGCGGCCTCGGCCGCCTCGTCGGAGGCCTTGCCGTGGGCCGTGCCGGACGCCTTCCCTGAGCGGGGGGCGACGGAGCTGTCGCGGGGCGCGGGCGTCTTGCCGCCCTCTCCGGGCAGTGCGCCGGTGGCGGCGCCGGTGGCGAGGACGCAGCTGAAGACCACGGTGAGGGCCGCCCCGCGGCCGATGCGCCGGTACACCGACGACGCCGACGAGACTGCCGACGCTGCCGACGACGCGGACTTCACCGAGAACCGATCCGGGCCTGACATGTCGGTGAGTCTAGGACAACGCGGGGCGCCGTACGGCTCGTTGAACCGTGCGGCGCCCCGCGGTACGGGGGACTCTCGTCACACCTTCAGGTACTTGCGCAACGCCACGAATGCGGCCAGGGCGGGCATCAGCACACTCACGGCGAGGATGAGCGGAAGCTTCGTCAACACGGCGTCCCAGCCGATGAAGTTGATGAGCTGGAGCTTGTCGGAGAGCGCCACGCCGTTGTCGATCACGAAGTACTGGCCGCCCGCCAGGAACAGGCAGGCGATGCCGCCGCCGATGAGTCCGGCGACCGCGGCCTCCATGATGAACGGCGCCTGGATGTAGAAACCGGACGCGCCGACGAGCCGCATGATGCCGGTCTCGCGGCGGCGGCTGAACGCGGACACGCGCACGGTGTTGACGATCAGCAGCAGCGCCACGACGAGCATCACCGCCATCACCGCGCCCGCCGCGACGTTCAGGTAGCCGAGCAGCTTGAAGAGGTTGTCGAGCACGCCCTTCTGGTCCTGCACGGACTGCACACCGGGCCGGCCGTTGAACGCGGTCGCGATGACCTCGTACTTCTCCGGGTCCTTGAGCTTGATCCGGTACGACTCCTGGAGCTGGTCCGGGGTGAGCGAACTGGCCAGCGGGGAGTCGCCGAACTGCTCCTTGTAGTGCTTGTAGGCCTGGTCCTGGGACTCGTACGCCACCTTGTCGACGACCGGCATCTTGTTCAGGTCGTCGAGGATCTGCTTCTTCTGCTCGGCCGTGACCGGGCCCTTGGCGCAGTTCGGGTCGGACTGGGAGTCGCCCTTGTTGCACAGGAAGATCGAGACGTTGACCTTGTCGTACCAGTAGCCCTTCATCTGGTTGACCTGATCGCTCATGAGCAGCGAGGCGCCGAACAGGGCGAGCGAGAGGGCCACCGAGATGACGACGGCGAAGGTCATCGTGAGATTGCGCCGCAGACCGACGCCGATCTCCGACAGAACGAATTGGGCACGCATAGCGCTTACTGAGCCTTTCGCAGCTTCACTCGGTACTTCTCAGTGCTGGTAGCCGTAGACGCCGCGTGCCTGGTCGCGGACGAGGCGGCCCTTCTCCAGCTCGATGACGCGCTTGCGCATCTGGTCCACGATGTTCTGGTCGTGGGTGGCCATCACCACGGTGGTGCCCGTCCGGTTGATGCGGTCGAGCAGCTTCATGATGCCGACCGACGTCTGCGGGTCGAGGTTGCCCGTGGGCTCGTCCGCGATCAGCAGTTTGGGGCGGTTGACGAAGGCGCGGGCGATGGCCACGCGCTGCTGCTCACCGCCGGACAGCTCGCCGGGCATCCGGTCCTCCTTGCCGCCGAGGCCGACGAGGTCGAGCACCTGGGGCACGGACTTGCGGATCTCGCCGCGGGACTTGCCGATGACCTCCTGCGCGAAGGCGACGTTCTCACCGACCGTCTTGTTGGGCAGGAGGCGGAAGTCCTGGAAGACCGTGCCGAGCTGGCGACGGATCTGCGGGACCTTCCAGTTGGACACCCGGCCCAGGTCCTTGCCCAGCACGTGCACCTGGCCGTGGCTGCAGCGCTCCTCACGCAGGATGAGGCGCAGGAACGTCGACTTTCCGGAGCCGGACGAGCCGACCAGGAAGACGAACTCGCCGCGCTCGACCTCCAGGGAGACATCCCGGAGAGCGGGTCGGGTCTGCTTCGGGTAGACCTTGGAGACGTTGTCGAATCGGATCACGGGTGCGCCTCGGGGCGTCGGGGGCGTAGGGGGCGGGGGCGTCTGCGGACACCCCGTAGGTGAGCGTGACCATACGCGAACCGGCTCGCGGATATCAGGCGCCGCCCCTGGTTGAGCGTTTTGTCCCGGTGCGGGACCCGTTGCGTTGCCGGTTTTGTCCGTCCCGTGCCTGGTCAGCGACGGTCCTGTGAGGGGAGCGCGCCGAAATTCCGCGAAGCTGGCACAGTGGAGGGGGGAACGGTTGCGTTTCCCGGAGCGTTGAGCGGAGAGAACCAGTGGGTACTCGGTGGCCGGCTCCGCCGCGCGGGAGGAGGAGAGGCGCATGACCTACGACAGGTTGGTGTGCGCGAACTGCGCGGCGCCCGTGAGCGAGGGCCGCTGCCCGGTCTGCCGGGCGAACCGTGAGCGGCTCCAGCAGCAGAATCCGCTGTCCGGGCTCAATCCGATGACGTTGATCGCGCTGGTGGTGGTGCTCGTGGCGGCCGTGGCGCTGCTCGCGCACCAGACGGCTTAGCCGCGGCGGCGGCAGCCGCGACAGAACGTGAGAAGGCCCGGAGCCGATCGGCTCCGGGCCTTTTCGTGGTCCGGGTCTCCCCCGGGTCACTTCAGGTCACGTCACACAGCGGTGTTGCGACCGTTCGCCATGCGCGGCAGCAGACGGAAGCCCACACCGCCCGCGATCATGGTCGCGGCGCCGATCAGCAGGAACGTGGTGCCGGAGGAACCGGTCTCGGCCAGCTCGCCGCTCTTGGCGGCCCCGGCCTGCTCCGTGGTGTCGGAGCCGGTGTCCTGGAGGCTGTCCTTGCCCTGACCCTGCTCGACGGGGTTGTTGTTGCCGTCGGGGTTGGTGTTGTCGCCACCGGTGGACGAGGAGCCGCCCGTGGAGGAGGAACCGCCGGAGTTGCCGTTGCCGCCCGAGGAGCCATTGCCACCCGAGTTGCCGTTGCCGCCCGAGTTGCCGTTGCCACCCGAGTTGCCGTTGCCGCCGCTGCTCGGGCCACCGGTCGTGGTGCCCGTGGTGCCCGGGTCACCGGTCGTGGTGCCGGTCGTACCCGGGTCACCCGTCGTGGTGCCCGTCGTACCCGGGTCACCGGTCGTGGTGCCGGTCGTACCCGGGTCACCCGTCGTGGTGCCCGTGGTGCCGGGGTCACCGGTCGTGGTGCCCGTCGTACCCGGGTCACCGGTCGTGGTGCCCGTCGTACCCGGGTCACCGGTCGTGGTGCCCGTGGTGTTGCAGATACCAACGGGGCAGGGGTCCTCTTCGGGACCGACATTGGCACCGACGCCGTCGGATCCGGCGTGCACGTTGGCACCGATACCGAGAATGCCGATGTTCACGTCGGCGGCGGAAGCGGCACCCGCGGCGGTCAGCGACGCGCCGGCGGCGATCACCGTACCTGCGGCTATCCGTGCGACACGGATCCGCGTCTTCTTGGTCATCTGTCTGCTACCCCCAGTAGCCAATCGTCGATGGAGCAGCGCCAGGGACGGCGTTCCGGAGGCAGCAGAGGTCTCGTCCGACCCATCCCCCGTACACACGCGTCCCACTGATACGCATGCCGCGCGTCAGCCTTCCCAGTTTTCAGATCAACGTCAAGGCCGTTGCGCGTTCAATGTCCAGCTCCGGGTGAATTGACCGGCGTACGGACATGTGACTGTGATGTAAAAGGCGGAAAGCCCTTCACATTTCCCGCACAAAGAAAGGCAACTGCCGCTCTCCGAGCGGCAGTTGCCTTGTCGATAAAGCCGTTGGGCTTACTTCTCCTGCTGCTTGCGCCAGCGAATGCCGGCCTCGATGAAGCCGTCGATCTCGCCGTCGAGCACGGACTGCGGGTTACCGACCTCGAACTCCGTACGGAGGTCCTTGACCATCTGGTACGGGTGCAGGACGTAGGACCGCATCTGGTTGCCCCAGGAACTGCCGCCGTCGCCCTTCAGGGCGTCCATCTTGGCCCGCTCCTCCTGGCGCTGACGCTCAAGGAGCTTCGCCTGCAGAACGTTCATGGCCGTGGCCTTGTTCTGGATCTGCGAGCGCTCGTTCTGGCAGGAGACCACGATGCCGGTGGGGATGTGCGTCAGGCGGACCGCGGAGTCCGTCGTGTTGACGCCCTGGCCGCCCGGGCCGGAGGAACGGTAGACGTCGATGCGCAGGTCCGACTCGTCGATCTCGACATGGTCGGTCTGCTCGACCACCGGCAGCACCTCGACGCCGGCGAAGGACGTCTGGCGGCGGCCCTGGTTGTCGAACGGGGAGATGCGGACCAGGCGGTGCGTGCCCTGCTCGACGGAGAGCGTGCCGTAGGCGTACGGGACTTGGACCGAGAAGCTGGTCGACTTGATGCCGGCCTCTTCCGCGTACGAGGTCTCGTAGATCTCCGTCTTGTAGCCGTGGCGCTCCGCCCAGCGCAGGTACATGCGCTGCAACTGCTCGGCGAAGTCGGCCGCGTCGACGCCGCCGGCCTCGGCGCGGATGTTGACGATCGCCTCGCGGGAGTCGTACTCGCCGGACAGGAGGGTACGGACCTCCATCTCGTCCAGCGCCTTCTTCACGGAGGCCAGCTCGGACTCCGCCTCGGCGCGGGTGTCCGGGTCGTCCTCCTCCTCGGCCATCTCGAAGAGCACCGAGAGGTCGTCGATGCGACCGCGCAGGCCCTCGGCCTTGCGCACCTCCGCCTGGAGGTGGCTCAGCTTGCTGGTGATCTTCTGCGCCTCTTCCGGGTCGTCCCACAGGGACGGCGCGGCCGCCTGCTCCTCGAGCACGGCGATATCTGCCCTCAGCTTGTCGAGGTCCAGGACGGCCTCGATCGACTCCATGGTCGAGGAGAGGGACTTCAGCTCTTCGGATACATCGACGACTGCCACATCACCAGCGTAACGTCTGCCGCAAGCGGCTTCCGCCGGGTACCGGGCGCCTGGGTTCGGGGGCCTTCTCCCCCGGCCGCCGCCTGCCCGCGCCCCAGGGTTGTCGTTCGGCTGCGGGCCGGTGGCCGCTTCTCGCGCAGTTCCCCGCGCCCCTGAAAGGCCTGCGGCCTTCAGGGCTCGGGGGCTACGGGGTTGACGGGGCCGAGTTGTGGTTGTCCGGGGGCGGGGAGTCGTCGGCTCCGGAGGAGAGGGCCCAGATGCCGCCCCCGACCACGGCGGCCAGCACGACCCCGGCCACCCCCAGAGTGACCCGGCGCCGTCGCGCGGAGGGACGGTTGCGGGCCGAGCCGGGGCGGGGCGCACCCGAGGCGCGGGGCGCGCGGGCCGTGCCGCGGGCCCCGCCGGCCAGCTCGTCCGGCGCCGGAACCCTCATCGACGTATGGGTGTCGCGGTTGGAGTCGGCCGAGGCCTTACCGGGAACGAGCGGCACGGCCCCGCGCCGGGGCCGCTCCACCGCCACCGGCTCCTCCTCCGGCGCCTGCGGCTCCTCGGCGTCCTGCTCGGCGTCGGGCTCGTCGACGTCGAGCGGCGCCATTCCGACCAGGAACGGCTGGAGCTCACGCAGCCTGGCGGCCATCTCCGAGGCCCGCAGCCGGGAGGCCGGCGCCTTGGCGAGGCACTGGATGAGCAGCTGCCACAGCTCGTCGGGGACGCCGGGCAGCGGCACCACCGTCTCCGTGACGTGCCGGCGCAGGATCGCCCCGGGATGCCCGCCGCCGAAGGGCGTGAAGCCCGCCAGAAGCTCGTACAGGACCGTGGCCAGGGCGTATATGTCGACCGCGGCGCGCGGCGGCAGGCCCTCGACGATCTCGGGGGCGAGATAGTCCGGAGTCCCGATGATCTTCGTCGCCTTGGTGCGGCGCGGGGTGTCGATCAGCTTGGCGACGCCGAAGTCGGTGAGCAGCGCGGGGTGCGCGCCGCCGGGGCCGAGCGGGCCCTGCATGTCGAGCAGGATGTTCTCGGGCTTCACGTCGCGGTGCACGATGCCGGCGGCGTGCGCGGCGGCCAGCGCGTCGGCGACGTCGGCGGCGATGGCGACGGCGGCCTCGGGGGCGAGGCGCCGCTCCCGCTCCAGGCGGGTGCGCAGGTCGGTGCCGCGGACGAGGTCCATGACCAGGGCGAGGTCGTTGCCGTCGACGACCAGGTCGTGAACGCCGACCACGCGCGCGTGGTCGAGGCTCAGCAGGGCGGTGCGCTCCTGGACGAAGCGTCCGACCAGCTCCTGGTCGGACGCGAGATCCTCGCGCAGCAGTTTGATGGCGACAGGACCGTCGGGTCCCTCGCCCAGCCACACGGTGCCCGCACTGCCGCGACCCAGGATCTGGTGGGCGGTGTACCGGCTGCCGATTTTCCGTGCCAAGACTGCTCCTACAGACGCGTGTTGGCGCCCAAGCTACGCGGCCCGGACGCCAACCATCGCATCAGAGCGGGAAATCACCCGCCGGATGTCGACAAATCTCCAACATCGCAGTTCAGTTGCCGGTTTTGCTCCCCAGGTCGCCGATCCAGCCGGTGATGTCGTCGAACCAGGTGGAGAGCTGGTCCCAGTAGCCCCTGCCGGTGCCGATCCAGTCCTGGAGCGGAGTGAATTCCCAGACCAGCCAGCTGACCACGAAGAGGATCACGATCATGAACAGGCAGCCCTTGAGGCAGCCGAGACCGGGGATCTTCATCGGGTTGGCGCTGCGCTGGCGCGACTCGCGCGCGGGCCGGGACTGCTGGGGCGGCGGCTGCGGCGGCGCGTAGTGCTGGGGCTGCTGCGGCTGCTGCCTGGGCTGCTGGGGCTGCTGCGGCTGCGGGGTCGAGCGCGGCGCCTGGCGCTGCTGCCGGGGCGCGTAGTTCTGCTGGCGCGGCTGCTGCTGGGGCTGCTGGACCTGGCGCTGCGGACGCCGGCGCAGCGGGTCCTCGTTCGGGTCGAGGTACTGGACCTGCGTCTGCTCGTTGCGGTCGCGGGCCGCGCGCATCTGGTTCTGCCACGGGTGCGGGTCGTCGGGGTCGCCGGCGCCCGGCGGGTTCTGCGGGACCGGCGGCATGACGGCCGTCGGGTCGGCGGCGCCGTACGGGCCCGCCGGGTTGCCCTGCTGGTTGCCCTGCTGCTGCATGACGCTGGTCGCGGCGTTCGGATCGACCTGGCCGAACTGATCGAAACCCGACGCGTTGTTCGGCAGTACCTGCGTCGGATCGGCGGCGCCGGGGACGTCCGGGACCTGCGCCGGGTCCGGGTCGGGCATCAGCAGGGCGCCCACGCCGTCGGCGGCGGCGATCTGCGCGCTGTTGGCGTGCACGCCGATGCCCTCGGCGACGGTGCGCAGACCGCGCGCGAGGTTCTCCGCGCTCGGCCGTTCGTCCGGATTCTTGCGCAGGCAGCGCTCGATGACCGTCCACAGCGGGTCGGGCACGGTGGAGGGGCGGCGCGGCTCGGCGCTGAGGTGCTGGTGGAGCACTTCGAGGGCGGAGCCGCCGGAGAACGGCGGGCGCCCGGTCACCAGCTCGTACAGCAGGATGCCCGCGCCGTAGATGTCGACCGCGCTGGTCTGCGGGCGGCCCTCGGCGGACTCGGGCGCGACGTACGCGGGCGTGCCCACGAACTCGTGGGTGCGGGTCAGGCCCGGGGAGTCGGCCAGGCGCGCGATGCCGAAGTCGGTGAGCATCGGGTGCATGCCACC
The DNA here is from genome assembly GCF_040529335.1 of Streptomyces sp. HUAS MG91. Classification (GTDB taxonomy): domain Bacteria; phylum Actinomycetota; class Actinomycetes; order Streptomycetales; family Streptomycetaceae; genus Streptomyces; species Streptomyces tabacisoli. The sequence continues at coordinate 3,393,055 of NZ_CP159534.1, forward strand.
GGCGTCCTGCTTGAGCAGTACGTTCGCCGGCTTCAGGTCGCGGTGGACCACGCCGTCGGCGTGGCTCGCGGCGAGCGCGTCGGCGACCTGGGCGGTCAGCAGCGCGGCCGCGACCGGCGAGAACGGGCCGTTCTCGCGCAGATAGCGGTGCAGGTCCGGGCCGTCGATCAGGTCCATGACCAGGGCGAGCAGTTCACCCTCGACGACCAGGTCGCGCGTGCGCACGATGTTCGGGTGCGTGAGCCTGAGCAGGACGGAGCGCTCCCTGAGGAAACGCATCACCACGTCCGCGTCGTTGGCCAGCTCCTCCTTGAGGACCTTGATCGCAACGGTCTCGCCGGGCTGCCCGGCGACGGCCGCCTCGGCGCCCGCGGTCTCGCGCTGGCGGGCTCGCCAGACGGTGCCCGTGGCGCCGCGTCCGAGCGGCTCCTCGAGCAGGTACTTGCTGCCTACCGGCCGCACGTCATGCGCTCCCTGCTTGGCTTGCGTTCTGTGTTCCGACCCACTGTAGTGGCGCCGCACGAGGTGCAGGCTGTCGATCTTCCTTGACCACTCATACCCGTGTTCGACGGACAGACTTCGTCGGAAAGACGCAAATCCGTGTCGCACGGTTGCCGGGTGGCGACGTGAGCGATCTCAACCGGACGTCCGGCGGCGACAGAGCAGGCACTTTTGCGGGCAGAGCCGACCAATCAAGATCACTTACGGGTGGGGGGCGGGCGAAGTGTCAGTGGCAGGTGCGAGGATGCCTCTCAGCACTGGCTGACGTGCCCGTGGCGGCGGGGGAATCTGCGGTGGGGACCGCGGGCGTCCCTGGCCCGGGTGCCCGCGCAGAAGGGACCGCTGACGGCGATGCAGATCCGGCTTACCGTCATGGCCTCCGTCGAGGCCGCAGCATCCCCGGCCCGCGACCTTCTGGTCACCGCGCCCGCGGGCACCGCGCTCGCCGCGGTCCTCTCCGGGCTCGTCGCGGCCGCCGCGGGCGGCGACGCCCCCTCCTCCGTGCTGTACGCGGGCCACGAGCGGCTCGATCCCCAGCGCTGCCTGCTGGGCGAGCCGCCGCTGACCGACGGCGCGGTGCTCTCGCTCGGCGGCCCCACCGACCCCGGCCCCGACCCCGACTCGGCGGCGGCCCAGCTCCACGTGGTGGCGGGGCCGGACGCGGGCGGCGTCCACCTGCTGCACGGCGGCCAGATCCGCATCGGCCGCTCCGCGGACGCCGACGTCAGCCTGGACGACCCGGACGTGTCGCGGCTGCACTGCGCGGTGACGCTCACCCCCGACGGCCAGGTCACGGTGGCGGACCTGGGATCGACGAACGGGACGACGCTGGAGGGCCGCCCCCTGGACGAGCGCCCCGTGCGCCTCTCCCCCGGCACGCTGCTGCGCCTGGGCGAATCGGCGCTGCGGGTCACACCGGCGGGCGACACGGCCCGCACGGCGCCGCTGGCGACCGCGCCCGACGGCGAGGGTCAGGTGCGGGTGGCGCTCGGCGCGGCGGCCCCCCGGCGGCCCGCCGCCACCGGCGTCCCGTCCCCCGGCTCGCCTCCCTCCCCGCTGTCCCCGCCGTCCCAGGTGTCCCCGGGCGTGCCTTCCGACGAGACGCGGCACGCGTACGGGGACGCGTCCTGGGGCGCCGCCGGTGACAGCGCGCCCGGGGGCGCGCAGCCCGTCGTGCCGGGGCAGGCCGCGGCGCCCGACATGGAGCGCACCCGCACCGGCACGCCACCGCGCGGTACGGAGCTGCCGCGCGGCGGGCGCAAGCGGGGCGGCCTGGGGCGGCTGCTGCGGCGCGGCCCCGGACGCGACGAGCGGTACCCGAGGGACACCGAGGGCGTCACGGAGTTCGAGGACGCCGAGCACGCCATCCACGAGCCGTACCCGATGCGCGCCCCGCAGCAGCCCGGCGTGCCCGCTCCCCGTACGGGTTCCGGAGCCGCGCCCGCGGCGCCCGCCCCCGCCGAGACCTGGCCCGACGCCGCCACGCTGCTGCTCACCGCGCTCGGCCCCGGGCCGCGACTGTGGGAGCGCGGCCAAGGGCACCCGGAGGCGCTGGCCGTGCGGCTCGGCACCGTCGACCGGCCGGGGCCCGGCGGCGCCGGACTGCTGCCCGCCGTCCCGGTCACCGTGGGACTCGCCGAGGCGGGCGCGCTCGGCCTCGCCGGACCGCGCGCGCGGCTCGCCGGTCTGGCCCGCGCGGTCGTGGCCCAGCTCGCCGCGCTGCACGCCCCGGACCGGCTGGAGATCGTACTGATCAGCACCGACCGGGCGCGGCCCGAGGCGGAGCGGATCGCGGAGTGGTCCTGGCTCGGCTGGCTGCCGCACGTGCGCCCGGCCCACGGGCAGGACTGCCGGCTGCTGCTCGCGTACGACCGGGAGCAGGCGGCCGCCCGCACCGGAGAGCTGCTGCGCCGCCTGGACGACCATGCCGCGGGCCTGCGCCCGGACGCCGCCGCCGTGGTCGTCGTCGACGGCGACCCGGGATCGGCGACGCTGCGGGAGGCCACCGTGCGGCTCGCCGCCGAGGGGGCCGCGGCCGGGATCCACGTGGTGTGCCTGGCCGAGACGCCGGCCACCACCCCGGCGTCCCCGGTCGACCGGACCTTCGAGGCGGCCTGTGAGCAGAGCCCGGCCTTCCGCGCGTGCGGCGCCGTGGCGCTGCTCAGCGGGGACGTGGCGACCTCGCTGCGGCTGCACCGGGCCGCGCAGGGGCAGCCCGTCGGGCACGGCACCGTCGCCACGGTGGACGCGGTGTCGCTCGCGTGGGCGGAGCGGTTCGCGCGGGCGCTCGCACCGTTGCGCTCGCAGGGCGCGGGCGCCCCGGGAGCGCCGCACGCGCGCGTGTCGGCGCCCTTGCCGCAGGCCTCCCGTCTCCTGGACGAGCTCGGGCTCGCCCGGGCCACCCCGGCGTCGCTGATGGCGCGCTGGGCGGCGGCCACGGACGATCCCGACGCCCTGGGCGGCCGCGTCGTGGCGGTGCTCGGCGCCGGGCCGCGCGGCCCGGTCGGGGTCGATCTCGCCGCGGACGGTCCGCATCTGCTGGTCGAGGGGCCCGCGGGCAGTGGCCGTACGGAGCTGCTGCGCTCGGTCGCCGCGTCGCTCGCCGCCGCCGAGCGGCCGGACCGGCTCAGCCTCGTCCTCATCGACGGGGAGGTCGGCACCGGCGGATCGGGCGGGGCCTCGGACGGGTTGCGGGTGTGCACCGACCTGCCGCACGTCACGACCCATCTTGCGGCCAACGACCCGGTGCGGATGCGGGAGTTCGCCCAGTCGCTGAGCACCGAGCTGAAGCGCCGGGCCGAGTTGATAGGGCGTACGCACTTCACCGAGTGGCACACCCAGCGCACCGTCGCCGGGCACCTCGTGTCCCAGCGCAGCGCGCCCGCCTCCGGCGCCGGGACCGATGCCGGGGATCTCGACACCGCGCCGAGTTCCACGATGCCCACGATGCGGCTGCGGCCCGGCGCGGCGCGGGAGAAGGCCGAGGCGGCGCCGCCGCTGCCGCGGCTCGTGGTGGTCGTCGACGATCTGGACGCGCTGCTGTCGCCGCCGCTGGGGTCGCCGGGGCGGCCCGCCGCGGGGTCCGTGGTGCGGGCGCTCGAGGCCGTGGCGCGGGACGGGGAGCGGCTCGGGGTGCATCTCGTCGCGGCGTTCGCCTCCGGCGGGGCCGCGGGGTGGGTGGCCCGGCCGCGGGTGGTGCTCGATGCCGTGCGGGGTGCTGGGCCAGATGATCCGGCGCCGGGGCGCGGACGGTTGTTCGCCGCCGACGGGCGGGACATCGGGTTGCAGTCCGGGCGGGTCACCGGGCGCATTCCGCGCACGGCTACTCTCCGGCCCACCGTGGTCGTCCTGGACTGGGCCCGCATGGGTGACCCGCCGGACCGGCGGCCGGTCCGCGAGTTGGGGAACGGGCCGACGGACCTGGCCCTCCTGGCCAGCGCCCTGGAGCGCGCCGCCCGTTCCGTCTCCGCCCAGGAAGTCCCGTCGCTGCTGTAGTTCGTCCGCGGCCCGGTGGGGGCTGGTCGCGCAGTTCCCCGCGCCCCTGAGGCATGCGCTGACGCGCAGCCTCCCCTGAAGGCCGCAGGCCTCTCAGGGGCGCGGGGAACTGCGCGACCAACCACGACGAGACCCGCACCCGACCACAGGGAAAGCCGCGCGCAGCGCAAGGCTTCAGGGGCGCGGGGAACTGCGCGAGAAGCGGCCACCGGCCCGCGGACGAACGACGACCCAGGGGCGCCGGGAACCGGCCCCCGGCATCACGACCCCGTCACGATCACCCCCGCGGAGCGCCCGGCACCCTTGCCGCTTCTCCCTGGTCGGGCGTAGACCAGACCGCACGACACGCCAGAAGTACAGCGCTCAGTACGGACGTTCAGCCTTCAGGACGAGAACGGGGCAGTGATGCGCAGCACACTTCGGACACCCACCTTTCGCCGAGCAGCCGTGGCCCTGGCCGTGGGCTCATTGGCCCTCGCGCTCACCTCCTGCGGGGGCGACGACAACAGCGACAAGCCGAGCGGGAAGGACTCGTCGAGATCCCCCGCCTCCTCCCTCCGACTGCCGAAGCTGGACGGCAAGACGCTGGAGATCGCCGCCGTGTGGACCGGTGACGAGCAGAAGAACTTCAAGCAGGTGCTCGCGGAGTTCGAGAAACGGACGGGCGCGAAGGTCACGTTCGTCCCTGCGCAGGACCCGATCATCAACTTCATCGGGTCGAAGGTCGCGGGCGGCTCCCCGCCCGACGTGGCGATGCTGCCGCAGCCCGGCGCCATCAAGCAGGCCGTCGCCAAGAAGTGGGCGAAGCCGCTCGACAAGGACGTGCAGGCCGAGCTGGCCAAGAACTACAGCCAGGGCTGGCAGGACCTCGGCAAGGTCGACGGCAAGAACTACGGCGCCTACTACAAGGCCGCCAACAAGTCGCTGATCTGGTACAACTCGGCGGTCTTCCAGAACGCGGCGGCGAAGGAGCCGAAGACCTGGAAGGAGTTCCTGACCACCTGCCAGGCGATCTACGACTCCGGGGTGACGCCGGTGTCGGTCGGCGGCGCCGACGGCTGGCCGCTCACCGACTGGTTCGAGAACATCTACCTCTCGCAGGCGGGCCCGGAGAAGTACGACCAGCTCGCCGCGCACAAGATCAAGTGGACGGACCCGTCGGTCAAGCAGGCCCTGACGACACTGGCCCAGCTGTGGGGCAAGAGCGACTACCTCGCGGGCGGCAACAAGGGCGCCGTGGGCACCGAGTTCACCAAGTCCGTCGAGCAGACCTTCACCGGCGGCGACCAGCCCAAGGGCGCGATGGTCTACGAGGGCGACTTCGTGCAGGTCAACATCCAGCAGACCAAGGCGAAGGTCGGCACCGACGCGAAGGTGTTCCCGTTCCCCGCGGTCGGCGACCAGGCGCCCGTGGTCAGCGGCGGCGACGCGGCGGTGATCTTCAAGGACTCGCCGGCGGCGCAGGCCCTGGTGAAGTTCCTGGCCTCCCCCGACGCGGCCACCATCCAGGCCAAGCTGGGCGGTTACCTCTCGCCGAACAAGAACGTGGACCTGTCCGCGTACCCGAACGACGTGCAGCGCACGATCGCCAAGGCGCTCGTCGACTCCGGCGACAGCTTCCGCTTCGACATGTCGGACCAGACCCCGCAGGCGTTCGGCGGCACGCCCGGCAAGGGCGAGTGGAAGGCGCTGCAGGACTTCCTGACGAACCCGAAGGACATCGAAGGCACCCAGAAGACGCTGGAGGCCGACGCGGTCAAGGCGTACAAGGACTGATCGGGCGATGACCACCCCGGCCGCCGGACCCGACAAGGACGGCGGCCCGGGTGCTGCCGCCGACGCACCGGCCACCACGGCCGCGTCGGCGACACCCGGGCCCGCCCCGTCCCCCCGCCGCTTCAAGAGCGTGACCGGTACCCGCAGGACCGTCGCGCTCCTCTTCCTGTTCCCCGCGCTCGTGCTGCTCGGCGCGCTCGTCGTCTACCCGATCGGGTACTCGGTCGTGCGCAGCTTCTTCAACGCCTCGGGCAGCTCGTTCATCGGGTTCGACAACTACCAGACCCTGTTCACCCGTTCCGACACCAAGGCCGCGATCAACAACAACATCTGGTGGGTGGTACTCGCCCCGACGGTCGCCACCGCACTCGGCCTGATCTTCGCCGTGATGACCGAGCGGATCCGCTGGGGCACGGCGTTCAAGCTGGTCGTCTTCATGCCGATGGCGATCTCGATGCTGGCCGCGGGCATCATCTTCCGGCTGGTGTACGACCAGGATCCGGGCAAGGGCGCGGTGAACGCGGTGTGGACCTCGGTCCACGACACGTTCAGCTCGTCGTCCGCGTTCCCCAAGGCCCATCCGCGCGCGAACGATCCACTCGCGGGCAGGGCGGGCGGACCGTACCTGACCAAACAGCCGGTGCAGGCGGGCACGTCCTATCTGCTGCCGCTGGTCGGGGTCGCCGCCGACGAGATGCCGGGCGACGCGAAACCGGCGAAGGCGGCAACCGCCTCGCCGGGGAAGGTCACCGGCACGCTCTGGCAGGACTTCACGCTCGGCAAGGGCGCGGGCAAGGCCAAGGGCGTCGACTCCACCGAGGTCGGCTACCCCGGCATGCGGGTCGAGGCCGTGAAGGGCGGCAAGGTGGTGGCGTCCACGACGGCCGCCGCCGACGGCACCTTCACCCTGCCCGCGGCCGCCGACGGGGCGAAACTCCGGCTGCCCGCCGCGAACTTCAAGGAGGCGTACAACGGCGTCGACTGGCTCGGCGACAAGAAGTTCTTCACCATCCATCTGGGCGGCTTCGACCTGTACCTCAACATCGTGACGACCTCGATCATGGTCGCGTACGTGTGGATGTGGGCGGGCTTCGCGATGGTCCTCATCGGCGCCGGACTCGCCGGGATCCCACGGGAGTTGCTGGAAGCGGCCCGGGTGGACGGGGCCACCGAGTGGCAGGTGTTCCGGAGGGTCACGGTGCCGCTGCTCGCGCCGGTGCTCGCGGTCGTCCTCGTCACCCTCATGATCAACGTCCTGAAGATCTTCGACCTCGTCTACATCATCGCGCCGGGCTCCAGCCAGGACGACGCCAACGTCCTGGCGCTGCAGCTGTACCTGTCTGCGTTCAACGAGAACAACGAGGGCCTGGCCAGCGCCATCGCGGTGCTCCTGCTGCTCCTCGTGATCCCGGTGATGTGGTTCAACATGCGGCGACTGAGGCAGGAGGCGCGGCGATGACGACGGTCGACGACACGGTGCGGGCCAAGCGGTCGGTCGCGGGGCGGATCGGCGAGAAGCTCGGCGGCGGCCTGGTGCAGTTCGTGCTGCTCGTGGTCGGCGCGCTCTGGCTGGTGCCGACCGTCGGGCTGCTGCTGTCCTCGCTGCGCTCGCCCGAGGAGATGGCGGCGAGCGGCTGGTGGAAGGTGTTCTCCAAGCCGTCGCAGCTCACCTTCGACAGTTACAGCAAGCTGCTGGAGAACTCCGACATCACCAAGTCCCTGCTCAACACGATCCTGATCACGGTGCCGGCGACCCTGCTGGTCATCGTGATCGGCTCGCTGGCGGGGTACGCGTTCGCGTGGATGGAGTTCCCCGGCCGCGACTGGTGGTTCCTGATCGTGGTGGGGCTGCTCGTGGTGCCGGTGCAGCTGGCCCTCGTACCGATCGCCAAGCTCTTCGGCGACATCGGCATCTTCGGCTCGGTGCTCGGCGTGGTCCTCTTCCACGTCGCGTTCGGGCTGCCGTTCGCGGTGTTCCTGCTGCGGAACTTCTTCGCGGAGATACCCCGCGAACTCCTTGAGGCGGCGCGCCTCGACGGCGCCGGTGAACTGCGGCTGTTCGTGCGGGTCGTGATGCCGCTGGCCGCTCCGGCGATCGCCTCGCTCGGCATCTTCCAGTTCCTGTGGGTGTGGAACGACATGCTGGTCGCGCTGGTCTTCACGGACGCGGGCAGCCAGCCGATCACGGTCGCGCTGCAGACCCAGGTCCGCCAGTTCGGCAACAACGTCGACGTGCTCGGCCCCGGCGCGTTCATCTCGATGATCATCCCGCTGGCGGTGTTCTTCGCCTTCCAGCGGCACTTCGTCTCGGGCGTGATGGCGGGCGCCGTGAAGTAGCCACCACGCGGACGGGGTTGGGGGGCGGGCCGGGAGTTCACCGGCCCGCCCCCGGCCGTCTCCGCGCGGTTCCCCCGAATGCCGCATCGTGCGTAACTTCCCTGCTTGTCGGCCGTTCCCGGGCAGAATGCCCGCGCCGACTCCCTGGATGTGTCACCTTGCCCCGGTTCAGTGTCATCGTCCCCGCGTACAAAGTGCAGGCGTATCTGCACGCGTGCCTCGCCTCGGTGCTGGAGCAGGAGTTCACGGACCTCGAAGTGATCGCGGTGGACGACTGCTCGCCGGACGCCTGCGGGGAGATCATCGACGAGTTCGCGGCGCGCGACGCCCGCGTCCGGGCCGTCCACCTGGACGAGAACGTCGGCCTGGGCCGCGCCCGCAACGCCGGCCTCAAGCACGCGACCGGTGACTACGTCCTCTTCCTCGACAGCGACGACACCCTCACCCCGGGCGCGCTGCGGGCGATCGCGGACCGCGTCAAGGAGACGGGCTCCCCCGACGTCCTGCTCTTCGACTACGCGCGCACCTTCTGGGACGGCCGCAAGGTGCGCAACCAGTTCGCGCACCTGCTCGCCCAGGACGGCCCGGCGCCCTTCACGCTCACCGACCGGCCGGGCCTGCTGAAGCTCCTGATGGTGGTCTGGAACAAGGCGTACAGCAGGGAGTTCATCGAGCGCGAGGGCTTCACCTTCCCGCCCGGCTACTACGAGGACACGCCCTGGACGTACCCGGTCCTGATGGCGGCCGAGTCGCTGGCGACCCTGGACCGGGTCTGCGTGCACTACCGCCAGCGGCGCGGCGGCAACATCCTCGGCACGACCTCGCGCCGCCACTTCGACATCTTCGACCAGTACGAGCGTGTCTTCGAGTTCCTCGACCAGCACCCGGACCTGGACGCGCAGTGGCGTGCGGCGATGTTCCGCAGGATGGTCGACCACCTCTCCACGCTGTTCACCAAGCGGGGCCGCCTCCCCCGCCGCAGCCGCGCCGAGTTCCTGCGCAGGGCGCGCGGCCACTACGGCCGCTACCGCACCCCGGGCGCCCGCGTGAGCCGCCGCACCCGGCTGCGGCACGCGCTGGTCCGGCTCGGCACGCACCGCACCTACCGCGCCCTGTGGGCGGCGATGGCGGTCGGCCGCCGCCTGTCCCGCACCCTGGCCTCGGTCCGCCGTACCCTGCGGGCGGCCGCGCTCCAGCTCCACTACCGGGTCCAGCTCCGCCTCCCGGTGCGGGAGAACGACGCGGTGTTCGCCTCGTACTGGGGCCGCGGCCACGGCTGCAACCCGGGCGCCCTGGAGGAGGCCTTCCGCGTCCACGCCCCGCACGTGCGCACCGCCTGGATCGCCGCGCCGGAGCACCACCACACGATCCCGGCCGCCACCCGGCGGCTGACGCCGGGCACGGCCGCGTACTGGACGGCGCTCGCCCGCTCCAAGTACCTCGTGAACAACGTCAACTTCGACCGCCGGCTGGTCAAGCGCCCCGGGCAGGTCTTCGTGCAGACGCAGCACGGCACGCCGCTGAAGAAGATGGGCATCGACCTCCAGGACCACCCGGCGGCGGCCCGCGGCACCGACTTCGCCCAGCTGCTGGCCAACGCCGACAAGTGGGACTACGTCCTGTCCGCCAACCGGCACTCCACGCTGACCTGGGAGCGCGCCTACCCGGCCGCGTTCACGACCCTCGAATACGGCTACCCGCGCAACGACCGCCTCCGCACGGCGACTTCGCAGGACACCGCCCGGCTGCGCGACACGCTCGGCATCCCGCGCGACTCGATCGCGATCCTCTACGCGCCCACGCACCGGGACTACCGGATCACGCAGCGCCTCCCGCTGGACCTGGAGCGGATGCTGCGCACCCTCGGCCCGCGCTTCACGCTCCTCACGCGCGCGCACCACAGCTACGACGCCCCGCTCACCGGCGTCCCGGCCGCCCGCCTGATCGACGTGTCCGGCCATCCCAGCGTGGAGACGCTCTGCCTCGCCTCGGACGCGCTGGTCTCCGACTACTCGTCCCTGATGTTCGACTACGCGGCCCTGGACCGGCCGATCGTCATCCACGCCGACGACTGGGAGGCGTACGAGGCCGCCCGCGGCACCTACTTCGACCTGCGCTCCTTCCCGCCGGGCGCGGTCGCCCGGTCCGAGGACGAGCTGATCGACATCTTCGCCACGGGGCACTGGCGCGGGTCGCGCTCCGCGCAGTTGCGGGCGGCGTTCCGGGAGCGGTTCTGTCCTTACGAGGATGGGGGGGCCGGGGAGCGGGTGGTGCGGCGGGTGGTGTTCGGCGAAGAGCCGCTCGGCGCGGCGGCGGTCCCGCATCAGAGCGCGGAGCCGGCTCCGGCGCCCCGAGTCTGACCTCGCCTGCGGCTCCGGTGGCCGCTTCTCGCGCAGTTCCCCGCGCCCCTGAAGGCCGCAGGCCTCTCAGGGGCGCGGGGAACTGCGCGACCAGCCACGACGGTGGCGCGCCCGACCGGCTAGCGCTCCAGCAGGGCGAACAGCTCCTCCCACATGTCGAGGACCCGGGCCTCGGAGAAGCGCTGGACATTGGCGCGGGCCCGCTCCCCCATGGCATCCCGCAGGCGGGGGTTGCCGGTGAGCCGGAGGAGGCGGTCGGCGAGGGCGTCGAGGTCACCGGCAGGCGCGAGCAGGCCGTCCTCGCCGTCCCGCACGATCTCCCGCACGCCCGGCGCGCAGTCGAACGCCGCGCACGGCACCCCGCTGGCCATGGCTTCCATCAGCGCCAGCGGAAACCCTTCACCGCGCGAGGACTGCACGAACACCGAGGAGGCGGCAAGGGCGGCCGGCACGTCGTCGGTGCGGCCCTGCCAGCGCACGGAGCCGTCGAGGCCCAGCTCGGTGGCCTGGCGGCGCAGGGCGGGCTCGTCGGTGCCCGCCCCGTACAGGTGCAGCTCCCAGCCGGGCCGGTGCGGCGCGACCTTCGCCCAGGTGTCGAGGAGCATGTCGATGCCCTTCTGGTCGGCGAGCCGGCCGATGGAGCAGACGACGTTCGCCGTGCGCGGCGAGGGCACGGCGGGCAGGTGAGCGAGGGCGTTGGGCATGAAGCCGACGTTGTCGAGGCCCTCGGCGGTCCAGATGTCGGCGTCCTCCTGGGTGAGGGCGAGCCAGCGGTCGACGTGCGGGTAGTGCCGCTTCACCCAGTGGTAGCGGTGGCAGGCCCGCGAGTAGGCGAACGACTCGTGGCTCATGCCGATGAGCGTGAGGTGCGAGGTGTCGGTCTCGCGCAGCCACTCCATCGGCCACACCTGCGTGACGACGACGACCGAGCCGGGCCGCGCCTGCCCCAGGATCGTGTCCAGCTCGGCGATCGCGCGTTTCTTCGCGGCGAGCCTGCGGGCCTCGCGGCGCCGCGCGGGCACGCTGAAGCGGCGCCGGCCGCGCATCGGGCGGGCGGTGAGCGGGTGCTCCGGGTACAGGGCGGTGACCGGGTAGTCGGGGGTCTCCGGCACCGCCATCTTCAGGTCGGCCCGGTGCACGCCGATGACGTGCACGCGGTGTCCGGCCGTCTGGAACAGGCGGGCCATCTGATGGGTCCAGGCGGTGACTCCGCCGAGTTCGTCGGTGCTGTTGGCAACGAGGTAGAGGTCCCGTTCCCGGGTGGCGGTCGTCATCACCGGCCCGCCTTCCGCGTGAAGAGGGCGTCGACGACGGCGCGGGCGGCGCCCCCGTCGTCGTAGGTGCCGAACTCGGCGGCGAAGGCGCGCCGCCTGTCCTGCCAGTCGGCGTCCGTCTCCTTGATCCGGGCGAGGGTGGCGTGCAGCGCCTCCTGGGTGTCGACGACCGGGCCGCCGGAGCGGACGCGCAGGTCGAAGTAGCTGCCGCGCTCGGCGGTGTACGTGTCGAGGTCGGGGGCGAAGTGCACGAGGGGCCGGTCCAGGAGTGCGTAGTCGAACATGATCGACGAGTAGTCGGTGACCAGGACGTCGGCGAGACAGAGGAGTTCGCTGACGTCGTGGTGGCCGGAGACGTCGACGACGGTGCCGGGCGGGGTGACGGACAGCGTCGCCGCCTCCATGTAGTGGGCGCGCACGAGCAGCGTGTGGGTGTCGCCGAACCGTTCGGCGAACTCCCGCACGTCCAGGAGCAGTCGCGCCTTCTTGTTCTTCGGTGTGCCGCGGAAGGTGGGCGCGTACAGGACGATCGTGCGGTGGTCGGGGATGCCGAGCGCGGCGGCGAGGGCCGGGCGCGGGAAGCGGCCCTCGCGCTCGTCGCGGGTCCGGGCGGCGACGAGCCGGTCGTTGCGCGGGTAGCCGACGCGCATCAGCCGCTCCTCGGGGATGCGGTAGGCGCGGGCCAGCGTGGTCACGTCGTGCTCGGAGCGGACGAGGAACCGGTCGAACCGGCCGACGGCGCGCATCAGTTGCTCGCGCTGCGGCGCGCTCTGCATCTTGTGGCGGATCTCGTCGTGACCCATCCGCTTGTACGCGGAGCCGTGCCAGGTCTGGAGGTACGTGGTGTGCTTCGGTTTGTCGAGGGCGTGCGGGAAGCCCTGGTTGTCGACCCACCACTCGGCGCGGGCGAGCGCCCACAGATACCGCCAGGACCAGCGGCGCACGAGCGTGGCGTCCTGCGGGAACCCGGTGGGGTCCTGCGCGTAGGACCACACGACGCGGGCGCCGCGGCGGCGTGCCACCAGCTCCTCGTGGACGGCGCGCGGGCTGTCGCCGTAGCACTTGCCCATGTGGCTCTCGAAGACGACGGTGCCGCGGCTGACGGGCAGCCGGCGCAGCAGGTGGCGGTAGACGGTCGTCTTGATGCGCTGGGAGTGCAGGGCGGCGAACTTCTTGCGGAGCTTCTTCCAGCGCTGCTTGATCACGCGCGCGGGGCGGAAGTTCGTGGCGTAGCGGGCCAGCGCGTTGGCCGTGCGGGCCGGGCGGCGCCGGGGCAGCAGGCAGACCGCGAGGTGGTGCCCGGCGGTGACGTAGGGCTGCCAGGTGTCGGCGGTGAGCCGGCCGAGCCGCGGGCGGGCCGGGAGCGCGGTCGCCTTCGTGTCGACGACCGCCTTCTCGGCGAACAGGTCGAGCGGCGCGAGCTGTTCGCCGTCGATGCCGAGCAGCAGGCGGGGATCCCGGTTCCGGTCGCCGATGCCGCGCGGGCGCAGGACGGTGGTGAGCGGGACGGTGACGCGCCAGGCGATGGTGTCGTCGCGCAGCCGTACGTCGTCGAGCGGCACGGTGACGGTCCCCGCGCCCGAGCCGCGGGCGACGAGTTCGAGGCTCGCGGTGAGCACATGGGTGCGCTCGGTGTCGCGCAGCGCGGGCGGGAGCACGGCCGCGCCCTCGACGACCAGGCGGCCGTCTTCGCGGGCGCACCGGGTGACCCGGTTGAGGAGCCTGAGTCCGCGCAACGGGCGGTGCTCGTCGCCGAGTTCGGTGACGTCGTACGAGGGGTGCAGATGCGCCGGGCTCCAGTAGGCGCGCCCCTCGTGGCGGGCCTGCGCGGTGACGACGGTGCCGGGCCTGGCCAGCGCGTACGCGGCCGTGTGCACCCCTTGCGCGTCGCCGTCGGCGAGCAGCGCCGCGGCGATCCGCTCCAGGGGTTCCAGGTCGCGCAGCGCGCCCTCGTCGACCAGCCCGTCGAGCAACGGCCCGTAGGCGGCGGCGAGCTCGGCGCGCCGGTCGGGTGCGGCGCCGAGGAAGGCGCGGGCGCACGGCACGACGTGGTCGGTGAGGAAGGCGCGGGCGCGGGCGGCGCGCAGCGCGGGGTCGGTGAGCAGGGCCAGGGCGTGGCGCTGCGCCGCGGCGGCCGTCGGCAGGTCGCCGAGCGGGTCGGGGGCGGGGCGCCGGGTGGTGATCAGGTTGGGGACGAGGGCGATGCGGCGGGCGGTGAGCGCGAGGTCGAAGCCGGTGCCGCCCTCGGCCCACCGGGTCCGCCGGACCGCGTAGCCGGCCGTGAGCGCGTCCCGTACGAGCAGTTCGGGGGCGTCGGCGGGCTCGGTGACGACGCGCGTGCGCCCGTACAGCTCCTGCTGCCAGGCGGGGCTGTGCTCCTTGGTGTCCTTGGCGCCGTTGCCGGTCCGGCGGGTCCAGCGGCCCGCGATCAGGTCGGCGTCGGTGCGGCGGGCGGCGGCGAGGAGGTTGCGGCAGGCGTTGCGCTCCAGGAGTTCGCCCGGGGCGAGGGGCAGGACGTGGCCGCCGCGCGGGGCGCCGGTGCGCACCCGCCGCGGGTGGTCGGCGACGAGGGCGGCGCCCGCGTCGGCGGCGCCCGCACCGGTCAGGACGGCCTCGGTGGCGGCGAGGGTCTGGTCGAGGACCGAGCGGACGGTGTCGCGCAGGGCGGCCGCGGCGGTGCCGGGCGGGCAGTCGACGACGACGCTGATGTCGGGTTCCACGCTGCTCATCGGCCGCCCCCGCGCACGTCGTGGGCGAGCATCGCGTCGGCGACCTGCGCGGCGGCGGTGCCGTCGTCCAGGTCGCAGAACGCCTCGCGGAACCGCTGGTGGGCGTCGCGGTGTCCGGCGACGGCGGCGTCCGCGTCGAGCAGCGCGGCGATCACCTCGTCGCTGGTGCGCAGCAGCGGTCCCGGCGCCTTCGCGGTGAAGTCGAAGTAGAAGCCGCGCAGGGTGTCGCGGTAGTGGTCGAGGTCGTAGGTGTGGAAGAGCATCGGCCGACCCGTCTGCGCGAAGTCGAACATCATGGAGGAGTAGTCGGTCACCAGCACGTCGGCGATCAGCAGGAGTTCGGCGGCGTCGGGGTGGCGGGAGACGTCCCGGACGAAGTCGGACTCGGGCACGGCGCCGCCGACGAGGTAGTGGCGGCGGACGAGGAGCACGTGGTCGTCGCCGAGGGCCGCCTCCGCCGCGGCGAGGTCGAGCTGGAGGTCGAGGCCGTACTTGCCGCCGGTGCGGCGCTGGTTCTCGCGCCAGGTCGGGGCGTAGAGGATGACCCGCCTGCCGTCGGGCACGCCGAGCCGTTCGCGCACCGCGGCGGCCAGCTTGTCGCGGTCGGGCGCGTGCAGCAGGTCGTTGCGCGGGTAGCCGGAGGCGAGCACGTCGCCGGTGTAGCCGAACGCCTCGCGCAGCACCGGGGTGGAGAAGCTGTTCGGGGAGACGAGCAGCGACCACTGGTCGGCGCGGGCGGGCAGCGTGGCGATGTACTTCGGGTCGGCGCTGGCGCTGCCGAGCAGGTCGCGGCCGATCCGCTTGAGCGGGGTGCCGTGCCAGGTCTGGACGACGTACTGGCCGTCGGCGCGCTCGAACCACTCGGGCAGATGCGTGTTGGTGACGACGTAGCGGCAGCGGGCCAGCGCCTCGTACCAGTCGGCGCTCCACAGCACGACCGGGGTGACGTCCGGCGGCAGCTCGACCTGCTGGTCGCGGACCACCCACAGGTGTTCGAGGCCGGTGTCGCGGGCGGCGAGTTCGGTGTGCACGGCGCGCGGCGAGTCGGAGTACTGGCGGCCGTCGAAGCTGATGTGGAGGACGGCGTCGCGGCGGGGCAGGGTGCGCTGGGCGGCGTAGCGCTCGCGCAGCGCGGCCTGGGCGGCGCGGCCGCGGTCCGGCTCGGGCAGCGCGGAGCCGGAGTGCAGGACGAGCTGGTCGTGGTGGCGGCGCTGCACGGTGAACGTCCGCCCGCGCAGGCCCCGCAGGAGCGGCAGGTCGGCGTGGCGGGCCGGGGCGAGCAGCAGCGGCACCCGGCGGTCGGGATCGCTGTCGCCGGGCGCGCGCAGGTACAGCTGCCAGGTGCCCTCGGCGAGCGGCAGGATCCCGGCCTGGCCGGTGACGGCGTGCGGGCGCAGCACGGCCTCGAAGCGGCCGTCGGTGACGGTGACCGGGGTGACGGCCTGTTCGCCGTGGCCGTCGTGGGCGAGGACCAGCTCCCGCTCCCCGCCGAGCGGATAGCTGCCCGCGAGAAGCAGATGGCCGCCGGGCTCGCGGCAGTCCGCGCAGACCCGGCAGGTCTCGCCCTCGGCGCACTCCTCCCAGCGGACGGTGTCGACGACGGGCCGCACGATCTGGTCGCGCAGTTCGGTGTTGCCCGAGGGGTTGGCGAGCACCATCAGCTCGCGGCCGCCGCCGAGGCCGTAGCGGCCGGGGGCGATGTCGGGGCGCACCGGCAGCGAGACGGCCTTGGCGGAGTCGGCGGAGCTGCCTGAGGCGGCGCCCTCGCGGACCAGGGCGACGCCCCACGGGTCCGCCGCGTCCCGGCCGGCGCCGAACAGGGCGAGCGGGACGCGGGCGGTGAAGGTACGCCCGTCGCAGGTCACGGGCAGGTCGTGGGACTCCTTGGTGCGCCAGTTCTCGACGCGGACGGCGAGCGGGGTGCCCGCCCCCGCGGCCAGGGCGCCCGTCAGGCGGATGGTTTCGCCGTCGCAGCTGTGCTCGGCGAGCCGGGCCCGGAGCCGCTCCACGCGCAGCCGCAGCCGGCCGTCGCTCAGGGTGGGCACGACCCGCAGGTCGTCGTCGAGGTGGCGCAGCGGGACGGTGCCGGAGCCGCTCAGCCGGACCGGTCCGGTGCGCGGCAGCAGGCCGCCGGCCCAGGCGCCGAGCTCCAGGTTCCAGGTGGTGCTGGCCCGGGCGGTGACCAGCTTCGCCGGGTCGACGACGGTCTCGAAGCCGGCCCGGTCGTAGTTGTGCAGGCCCTGCTTGGAGGCGAGGGTCGCCTCGCGCGAGCGGACGGTGCGCAGCCGCAGCGGCACCGCCCGCCGCTTGCCGGCCCGCAGCCAGGCGACGCGGGCGCGGGCAGTGAGCCGCCCGGCGGGCAGGTTGCGCACGTAGGCGTAGCCCGTGAGGCGCAGCTTGCCGTCCTCGTCCCAGGCGGCCCGGGTGATCCGGGCGTCGAGCGGCAGGTCGGTCTTGGCGAGGCCGACGACGGAGCGCGGCAGCCGGCCGCCGAGCACGGGGAAGTCGGCGCGGCGGCCGCGCAGTCCGCGGCGGGCGGTGAAGGCGCCGGGGTTGCTCTTCTCGTACGCCATGTAGGCGAGGAGTTCGGACATCCGGCGCTGCCGGACCAGCCGCCAGCGCACTCTCAGGCCGAGCGGGAGTTCGTCGAAGATGCCCGGATCGACGCTGTCCGCGAAGGAGTTGACGTGGTCGAGGAAGGCCTCGTGGTAGGCGGCGTCGCCGTCGGGCAGCGCCTGCATGAACATCCACAGGTCACCGGCGACGACGCTGGCGTCGTAGCGCCGTTTGCCCTCCCGCCACTCCTCGCGCTCGGCGAGCGAGCGGCTGGCGGAGGCGCAGGAGGCGGTGCGGTCCTGGATGGCGCGCGGGACGGCGCGCTTGTTGGAGATGGAGCCGTCGCGGTCGCGCCACAGGTAGACCGTGTCGGAGAGCACGTCGACGCTGCGCGCCCGGAAGTGGGCGGGGAGCACGACGGGGATGTCCTCGAAGAGCACCCCTTCGGGGAACTCGAAGGAGTGCTCCTGCCAGAAGTCGCGCCGGAAGACCTTGTTGCAGGCGATGCGGTCGGCGAGCAGGCCCCAGTCGCGGGTGACGTGGGTGGCGGGGCGGGTGGTCGCCATGATCTTGCGGAACATCGGCGACTGGGCGGTGGAGCCGTCCGCGCGCAGCCGGAAGACGTTGCCGGTGACGAAGTCGGACCCCGAGGCCTCCAGGGTGTCGAGCATCAGCGCGTAGGCGCCCTCGGGGATCACGTCGTCGCTGTCCACGAAGGCGATGTGGGCGCCGGTGGCGTGCCGGATCCCGGTGTTGCGGGCGGCGCCGAGCCCGGCGTTGGGCTGCTCGACGAGCCGGAACCGGCTGTCCCGCTCGGCGTGGGCGCGCGCGATGGTCCCGCTGCCGTCGGTGGAGCCGTCGTCGACCATCACGACCTCCAGGTCGCGCATGGTCTGTGCCGACAGCGACTCCAGACAGTCGCCGAGATAGTCCTCGACGTTGTAGATGGGGACGACGACGGTGAGTCGGGGTGTCATGCGCGGCGCACATTCCTTCCGGACGGCTGAGGACAGCGGCGGTGAGCCGGGTGTGCTGGAGATGGCTCACTCGTTAACAACCGGCGACGTCCTCGCCGGTCACCCGGTCTGGGCCATTCGGGTGAGCACGGGCCGGCCCCCGCGTCACGGGACGCGGGGGCCGGGGATCGCGGGTGGCCGGGAGCGGGCCGCCTCACGGTTTGACGGCGATCCGTCCCTCGTCCATGCGGAGCAGGAGCAGCCGCTCGCCGGTCCGCTCCAGGAACTCGTCGACGGCCTGGCGGGAGCCCTGCCAGTAGCCGTAGTCGTCGATGAGGAGCACGCCGCCGGGGACCAACCGGTCGTAGAGGTGGTCGAGTTCGTGCTTGGTGGAGGCGTACCAGTCGGTGTCCAGGCGCAGCACCGCGATCCGCTCCGGGGCCTGACCGGGCACGGTCTCCTCGACCTTGCCCTGGACGAAGTGGATCCGCTCGGCGGGGTAAGGCACCTGCTGGAAGCCGGACTTGACGTCGTCGAGGGTCGCGTAGGCCCAGATCGCCTTGTCCTTGGAGTTGCGGGCGAGGATGTCGGAGGCGGGGGTGCCGTCGCGCCGCAGGTCCTCGTCGGTGGGCGGCGTCATGCCGTCGTAGGTGTCGAAGAGATACAGGTCGCGGTCGGTGGCGCCGCGGCCGAGCAGCGCCCTGGCGCAGGCCTGCATGGAGCCGCCGCGCCACACGCCGCACTCGACGATGTCGCCGGGGATGTCGTGCTCGACGACGTGCCGGGTGGCGAGGACGAACGCGTTGAGCCGCTCCGGGGACGTCATCGTCCACGGCTTCACCGCGCGGATGATCTCCTTGGCCTCGTCGTCGTAGTCGGCCGGAAGTCTGAGCTCCTTCGGCCGCGCGGGCGCCGCCGGTGCGGCGGGGACGGGCTGCGCGGCGACGCGCGGGGCGGGTACCTGGGGGCGCGTCAGCTGGTATCCGGTCAGGGTGCGGAGTGCGCCGTTGACGGCGTTCTTCCATGCCATGGGGCGGGACACTACGCGCAATTCACCCTTCCTGTCACGATGCGTCAATCCTCCGTCACTCTAAGTGGGTTGACGGCGGTACCACCAGCGCCGGGCGGGTTCCTCGACGTAGGTGTACGCGGCCCAGGACAGGCCGACGACGACGGTGGCGACCCCGATGAGCGTGAGCACGTTCTGGTCGCCCGGCGCCGCGCGCCCCCAGTGGTCGAGGACGAACCGGTTCACGGTCTGGTGCAGCAGGTAGAAGGCGTACGACCAGGCGCCGAGCCGCACCATCAGCGGCCCGCACAGCCAGCCGCGCACCCCGGAGCGCTCGCGCCGCACGCACGCGACGATCAGCAGTCCGGAGAACAGGGCCACCAACGGCCGCACCGAGCAGTCGAACTGCTGGACGACGCCCGGTCCGAACCAGTCGCCGCGGTGGGCGTACACGACGGTGTAGGCGGCGAAGACGGCGGCCAGCGGGCCGGGCCGCACCGGGATCCGCAGCCCGCGTCCCACCGCGAGCGCCAGGCTCATGCCGAGCGCGAACTCCGGCAGCCGCGCGAGCGGATGCCGCATCAGCCACTCACCGAGGAAGGGCGAGAGGTGCGTCGCGGCCCAGAGGCCGACGCCCCACATGGCGAGGAGCCCGGCGGCGCACAGGGCGAGCAGGGTGCGGGTGCGCAGCCGGTAGGCGACGCGGATCGCGAGCGGGAACAGCAGGTAGAAGAAGGCCTCGACGCTGAGCGTCCAGGAGACGCCGTTGCCCGGGAACATCGGGACGACGCCGGGGAACCAGGTCTGCACGAGCACCAGCGAGGCGAGGAAGCTGGGCAGGTCCCAGGGCACCCCGCCCCACAAGTGGAACACCCAGACGCACGGGACGGTGGCCGCGAGGTGCAGCGGCAGCACCCGGCCCGCGCGCCGCCAGTAGAAGGTCCTGGCGGCCGTCCCGGAGCGGTGCCCCCAGGCCAGCAGGAACCCGGACAGCACGAAGAAGAACCCGACGCCGTTGACGCCCATCGTCGAGTACGGGAAGAGGGCCGGTGTGTGGGCGACGCCGCCGGACGGGCTCGCGCCGGTGAAGTGGTGGACGAACACGGCGAGCGCGGCGAGGAAGCGCAGCCCGGTGAGCGAGTCGAGCCGGTCGGCGCGCGGCACGGCGGCGCGCGGCCGCAGCGCGGGCTGGTGCGGGAGCAGCGCGCTGGTCATCACGCCTCCCGTGCGACGGCGGGCGCGGGTGCGGCCGGGGCGTGCGGCGGGGCCAGCGGGATGGGCCGCGCGGGCACGAGCCGCCCCGGCGGTCCTGGCCGCGGCGGCGGGACCTCCGCGACGGCGGCCCGGGCGGCCTGCCCGGGCACGAGCCGGGCGCCGCAGTCGCCGAGTTCACCGCGCTCGTGGTGCTTGGCGTGCCGCATGCGGTCGATACGGGGCTTCGCCCAGGCGCGTACGGCGGCGATGCGCGCGATGCCGCCGGGGACGGCGGTGGCCCGGACCCAGTCGCCGCCGTTGCTCTCGCGGTACAGGCGCACGTACCCGGCGTCGGTCAGCCGCTGTGCGGTCAGCCCGGAGCGGCCCGGCCACGCGGCGTGGACGTGCAGGAGTTCGGGCCGCACCTCGTTCAGGAGATAGCCGGTGAGGGCGGCCCTGTCGCGGGCGGCGTAGGCGTCAGCGATCCGCCGGTCGGTGAGCCCGGCGACGTCGACGATCTTCAGCCTGCTGGTGAGCAGGGTGCCGCCGAGGTCGGGCAGGGCGGCCGTGGCGTCGCGGCGCAGGCCGAGCCGGTCGGCGTATGAGTCGAAGAGGCGGCCGTAGCGGTCGGCGACCCAGCACATGGACAGGGTCGGCTCGGCGGTGAACTCCTTGTCGCGCACGTCCTGTCCGGCCAGCGACAGGGTGAGCGCCCCGCCGAGCGCGCAGGCGACCAGGGCCCTGGCCCGCACCGGCGCCTCCCCGCACGCGGCGGTGACGGCGAGCGCGGCGACGGCCGAGCCGAGCACCCACACCGGGGTGGCGAACCGGTACAGCGGCATCCAGTCCGGCGCGAGCGCCCCGTACGCGAGAAGGGCGAGCGCGAGCGGCAGGCAGAGTAGGGCGACGGCGCGGCGGGCGGGTCCCGGCCGGCCGAGGGCGAGCCCGGCGCAGCCCGCGCAGACGAGGACGAGCGCCCAGCCCGCGTACCCGATCAGGTCGCCGACCTTCGCCAGGTCGGCGAGTTCGGGCGGCTGCTGGGCCTTGGCGACGGCGGTGTTGGGCACCCACAGCCCGAAGACGGCGTGCCGCCACAGCAGGAAGGTCCCGTAACCGGCGCCGAACAGCGCGCAGTTGAAGGCCGCGTCGCGCAGCGCGCGCGGGCGGCGCAGCAGCAGGACGGCTACCGGCCAGGCGGCGGCGAGGACGGCGCCGTCGGGGCGGGTGAGCGCGGCGAGCAGGGTGATCCCGGCGGCCGCGCAGGCCCCCTTGAGCCCGCTGCCGCGCACCAGGACCAGGGCGAGCGCGGCGGCGCACAGCCCGTACAGGGAGTTCTCCAGGCCGGAGAAGCACCACACCACGTAGCTGAGGTTGGCGGCGAGCAGCACGCCCGTGCCGAGCACCACGAGCCAGGCTCGGCGCGGGAGGGCCGCGCGGGCCACTCCCCCGACACAGGCGAGGGTGCCCGCGACACAGAGCAGGGCGAGCGCCTTGGGGAAGAGCGCGAGGTCGCTCACCCCCGCCCAGCCGCCCCGGTCGAAGAGGCGCAGGGTGCGTCCGACGAGCAGCAGGAGCAGCCACGCCGGGTTGGAGTACCCCTCGACGGGCGCGGACCCGGCCTGCTGGACCGGGCCGAGGCCCTCGCCGACGCTGCGGACGTAGGCGAAGGTGACGGCGGCGTCGTCGACGATCCACTGGCCGAGCGAGGCGGCCCGCAGTCCGACGAGCGCGGTGCCGGCGAGGACGGCGGCGGGGACGGCCCAGCGCGCGGGCCCGCCGCCCGGCGGGGCACCGGGCCGGCGGGCGGCGGGCACCCGGGGGGAGGCCGGACGGACCAGGGCCGTCCATGCGGTCAGAGCGGTCGCCGTGGGAGGGCGCAGCAAGATCTTCATCCACTGACCAACACCGCGGAGCCGATTCGGTCACTTGTACTGGACCACCCGGGTGATCAGGCCCGCGCCCGCAGCAGCTCGCGCACGGGAAGCTGCCGCACGGTGATCCGCAGCTCGCTCGCGCCCGGGGTGGCGACCCCGACGCCGTAGGGCCGCATCCGGTGCCGGCGCGGCCGGGGCACCCGGGCCTCCGTGGGCAGCGGCGCGACCGGCACCTCGGGGCTCTCGCCGAGCGCGCTCGCCACCAGCCGGACGCTCCACCGCTCCCAGGGCGCGTCCTTGTGCGGGAACAGTTCGCTCAGCGGCAGCGTGAACCGGACGACGCTGCCCTCGCCGTCGGCGGCCACCTCGGCGTCGTACGACTTCACCACCTGCTCCCCGGCGCGCTCCAGGGCGGTCTCGGCGCGCACCGTGCCCGCGCCGAAGTCCGCGAGGTCGGCGAGCGAGCTGCGGGCCACGATCTCCAGGCCGGTCTCCGTCAGCCGGGTCTCGGCCGGGGTGAACTCCTGCTCGGCGAACCGGGTGCGGGTGTCCTTGGTGATGTCGAACCACGCGTCGGGCAGGCCGAGTTCGGGGTCGCGGAAGCAGGGGTAGCCCGCGTAGGCGCGCCCCTCGTCGACGACGACCGGCGGACCGTTCCCGGCCGCGCACGTCAACACACCCTTCAGGGCGTCGAGATGGCCCTTGTCCGCGAGTCTCAGCAGCAGCCGCTGCCGGTCCGACAGCTTCTTCAGGGCGTACGGGCTCGCGTAGTCGCGGTGCAGCGCGCCGACCCCGTCGCACACCCGCCGCTGCTCGTCGGCGCCGAGGTCCAGGAACTCGGGGCTGATCAGCCGCGCCACCTCCCAGGTGAAGTGGCGCTGGTGGATCCACTCGCGGCCGCGCCCGGGCTCGGCCATCCGCCGGGTCAGCTCGAACAGCCGCCGGGTGCCGGTGAGCCGGTCCAGGGCGCGGAAGGAGACGGTGGCGTTGGTCTCGTCGTCGCGGCGCACCGCGAAGTAGTAGTCGTAGTCGGCGAGTACGGTGATCCGCCCGGCCCGGAAGCAGGCCTCCAGGGTGAACGGCTGGTCGCTCAGCACCGGCAGGTCCTCGGCGAACCGCAGCCCGTGCTCCTCGATCAGCTCCCGCCGGAACAGCTTGGTGTTGGACAGCGCCCAGGGCAGCGCCGACTCGTACAGGGTGATCTCGTCGCGGCTCTCGCCGTAGACGGCCTGCGACACCCAGCGGCCGTTCACGCCGACCATCCGGCCGAGCACGATGTCGGAGCCGAGCCGGTCGGCGGCGGCCACCATCCGCTCCAGCGCCTCGGGGCCCAGGTGGTCGTCGGCGCCCACGAAGATCACGTACCGGCCGCGCGCGAGGTCGAGGGCCCGGTTGCTGGGGGCCGCGGGGCCGCCCGAGTTGGCCTGGTGGACGACGGTGAGGACGCCGGGGTGGAGCCGGGCGAACCGGTCGAGTTCCGCGCCGCTGCCGTCGGTCGACCCGTCGTCCACGGCGACGATCTCGATGCGTTCCGTCCCGATGCTCTGCCCGACGAGCGAGGTCAGGCACGAGGTGAGGTACGGCATCGTGTTGTAGACGGCGACGACGACACTGACGTCCGGGATGTCCGGGCCGTCCTGGGGGGCCGTGACATCCGGCGCGCGGCCGGGAATGTTCTGCATGTGGTGCAAACGACCGCGCACGTCACTCGTTGCACAGTCCATGACGACCACGAACGTTCCCACCTCCTCTGTCCGCATCGCCGACGGCGCCCAGGTGCACGAGTCCGCGGCCCTCGGATCCGGCACCCGGGTCTGGGAGTTGGCGCAGATCCGCGAGGGCGCGCGCCTCGGCGAGGGCTGTGTCGTGGGCCGTGGCGCCTACCTCGGTACGGGCGTCTCCGTCGGCGCGAACGTCAAGATCCAGAACTACGCGCTGGTGTACGAGCCGGCGACCCTGGCCGACGGGGTGTTCGTCGGGCCCGCCGTGGTCCTCACCAACGACCACAACCCCCGCGCCGTCGACCCCCGTGGCCGCGCGAAGGGCGCCGCCGACTGGGAGCCGGTCGGGGTGACGGTGGCGGAGGGCGCCTCGCTCGGGGCGCGCTCGGTGTGCGTGGCGCCGGTGCGCGTCGGGCGCTGGGCGATGGTCGCGGCGGGCGCGGTCGTCACCCGCGACGTCCCGGACTTCGCGCTCGTGGCGGGCGTGCCCGCGCGGTGGATCGGCTGGGTGGGGCGTGCCGGGGAGCGGCTCCAGGAGGTGGCGCCCGGCACCTGGCAGTGCCCGCGCACGGGCGCCCGCTACGAGGAGCCCGCCCCGGGCCGCCTCACCGAGGCCTGAGCGGCGTGACGTACGCCTCCTCCGCGGGCGCCGGGGCCCCGAGCACGATCCGGCGGACCCCGGGCCAGCGCGCCGGGTCGGTGATCCGGCGGCCGTCGACCAGGACCCGTACGCCGGGGAGGTCCGCGACGCCCGTCTCCCGGTACTCGGCGTGGTCGGCCTGGACGACGGCGGCCGTCACCTCCTGGCCCGCGTACGGGGTGAGGCCGAGGGCGGCCAGTTCCTCGTCGGAGTACAGCGGGTCGCTGACGCAGGGCACGGCCCCGGCCGAGCGGAGCGCGCCGACCACGCCGAACACCCCGGAGAACGCGGTCTCCTTGACGCCGCCCCGGTAGGCGGCGCCGAGCACCAGGACCTCGGCGCCGGCCAGGTCCCCGTACGCCTCGGCGAGCC
This sequence comes from Streptomyces sp. HUAS MG91, assembly GCF_040529335.1. Lineage (GTDB taxonomy): Bacteria > Actinomycetota > Actinomycetes > Streptomycetales > Streptomycetaceae > Streptomyces > Streptomyces tabacisoli. Next base: position 3,417,849 of record NZ_CP159534.1, read on the forward strand.
GGGTGACGGCGTACCCGGGCATCGCGGCGTTGGCCTCGCGCGCGGCCGCGACGACGCTCGCCCCGGGGTCGTTCCACAGGTACATCCGCGGATAGACGGGGATGCAGTGGCCGCCGACCGCGATGCCCGGCTGGTGGATGTGGCTGTACGGCTGGGAGTTGCAGGCCTCGATGACCTTCAGGACGTCGATCCCGGCGCTGTCCGCGAACCGCGCGAACTGGTTGGCCAGGCCGATGTTCACGTCGCGGTACGTCGTCTCGGCGAGCTTGGCCAGTTCGGCGGCCTCGGCCGAGCCCAGGTCCCAGACGCCGTTGGGGCGGGGCAGGTCGTCGCGTACGTCGAAGTCGAGGACGGACTCGTAGAAGTCGACGCCCGCGCGGGCGGAGGCCACGTCGACGCCGCCCACCAGCTTCGGATAGCGGCGCAGATCGCTGAACACCCGCCCGGTCAGGACGCGTTCGGGGCTGAACACCAGGCTGAAGTCGCGGCCCGCGCGCAGCCCGGAGATCTCCTCCAGCATCGCCGCCCAGCGGGTACGGGTCGTGCCGACCGGGAGCGTGGTCTCGTAGGAGACGAGGGTGCCGGGCCGCAGGCCCTCGGCGACGTCGCGGGTGGCGGCGTCCATCCAGGCGAAGTCGGGGGTGCCGTCGGCGTCGACGTACAGCGGGACGACGATGACGACGGCCTCGGAGACGGCGACGGCCGACACCGTGTCCGTGGTGGCGCTCAGCCGCCCGTCGGCCACCGCCTTCTTCAGGCGCACGTCGAGTTCGTGCTCGCCGGGGAAGGGCTCCACCCCGTCGTTCACGAGGGTCACCACCCGCTCGTCGACGTCCGTGCCGAGGACCTCGTGGCCCTTGGCGGCGAACTGGACGGCCAGCGGAAGGCCGATCTTGCCGAGGGCCACTACACAGATACGCATGACTAGTTGACTCCGATCGGGGAGGTGGGCGCGGCGGTCCGTCCCGGCACCTCGGCGCACAGCAGGTGCCGGTACACGGTGTCGAGCACCTGGGCCTGCGCCTGCCAGGTCCAGGCGTCCAGCAGGCCAGGGGTGTCGTACGCGGCGCGGTAGCGCTCCGGGGCGGCGAGCGTGGCGCGGACCGCGCGCACGAAGTCGTCGGTGTCCTCGGCGCGGAACACCTCGCCCTGCCCGGTCTCGCGGACCTTGTCGGCCATGGTCCGCACATCGCTGACGACGATGGGCAGCCGGGCGTGCGCGTACTCCATGAACTTCGTGATGAGCGCCAGTTCGTGGTTGGGCCAGTGGTGGATCGGGATGAGGCCGACGTCGGCGCCGGACAGGAAGTCGACGACCTGCCAGTGCGGGACGTACGGCAGGGCGTGCACCCGCTCGGCGACACCGAGTTCGGCGGCGCGGGCGAGCAGACCCTTCATGTACGCGCCCCGTGGCGCGAGCACGACGAACGCCGCGTGCGCGTCCGGCAGTCGGGGCAGTGCCTCGATCACGGTCCGCAGGCCGCGCTGTTCGGCCGGTGCCCCGCTGTAGACGAGCAGCGGGGTGTCGGCGGTGACGCCGCACAGGGCGCGCAGATCGGGGACCGGCCCGTCGTGGTCCTCCGGTGCCTCGCCGCCGGGGGCGTTGAGCACGACCGCGGGGGTCTCGGGCAGCCGGTGCTCGCGCCGCAGCAGCTCGGCGAGGCTGTCGGAGACGGTGACGACCGCGTCCGCGTACCGGGCGTACTCGCGCTCGTGGCCGACGTGCGCGGGCAGCCAACGACCGTGCGAGGCACGGGGCTTGATGCCGGGCAGGTACTCGTGGGCGTCCCAGACCAGCTTGACGGTCCGGCCCCGGTCCCGGGCACGGGCCACCGCGCGGGCGCCGACGCCGATCATCCGGAAGTCGTTGGCGTGGATCAGATCGGGGCGCAGGGCGTCGACGGCGGGCCCGAACGTCAACTCGTAGTCCCAGAGGTACGGTTCGAGGCGGCGCCAGGCGCGGTGCCCCATGCAGCGGCGCACCCCCCAGGCCCACAGCCGGTCGACCGGCCCGTCGAGTCCCTTGCGCGCGGCGCGGGCCCGCTCCAGCTGGTCGCGGCGCAGCCGGGTCCAGCGGACCATCACCTGCGCGGCGAGCCTGCGCAGCCGCAGGCTCCGGCCCTCCAAGACCCGCCGGGCCAGCAGGTCGGCGCGCCACGCCTTCGCCTGGGCGACCCGGTAGTCGGCGATGCCGCCGGGGCGGTGGGCGAGCGGGCGGCGCAGCCACGGGCGGCGGAACTGGTTGCGCCGGGCGTTGAGCTGCTTGCTCATCGGCAGCAGCCGGACCTCGGCGGCGCCGAGCCGCCACCGGCGCGGCCTGTGGTCGGGCGACTGCCCGAGCAGCGTCACCCGCCAGCCCGCGTCGGCCATCGAGCGGGCCGCCTTCTGTACGCGGGAGTCCCCTTCGACGGCGTTGTCGACCAGCATCACGACGCGGCGTCCGCCGCCCTCGGTCTGTTCTGCCGGTCCGGGGGCCGTGTCGTCTCGCACGCTCTGTCCTTGTGTCGTCGCTGGGGCGGAGCCGGGGGCTCCGCCCCGGTCGTTCCAACGACGCCGGTACGGGGCCGCTACGCGGCGGGGTGCGGCGTCACCCGTGTGGAGCAGCCCGGCCGGTGCCCGGGCTCGTTGGACCACGGAGCCGTCCTCCCCGCTCCCCGGAGTCACCCCATGAAGACCCCCGGCACCCGCGCGGCGCTGTCGCTGCTGGTCCCCGTCGTCTACGTCCTGCTCCAGCTGATCGTGGGCACCGGGCCCACCGTCTGGCCCGATTCCACGCGGTACGCGCGCGCCGCCGAGCGGCATCTGGGCGCCGGGCGGGCCGACGCCTACGCCGCCGCGCTCGCGCCGTTCTGCGCGGACCGTGCCGAGCGGGCGGCGCGGGAGGCGGCGCTGCGGCCCCGGCCGCCGGAGCCGGTGTCCTTCCGGGCGGCGCGGGAGGAGGCGTGCCTGCGGGCGTACGCGCGCAGCGGCGACGTCACCACCCTCGATCCCCGCTACCAGTCGGTCTTCGGGAGCCGGTGGGCCTATCCCTGGACGCTGGTGCCGTTCGTCGCCGGGTTCGGCCTCGCGGACGGGCTGCGGGCGCACGGGCTGGTCACGGCGGCGGGCTGCGCGCTGCTGGCGTTCGGGGTGCTGCGGGCCGCGGGCCTGGGCAGGCGGACTTCGGCGGCCGGTCAAGTCGTGCTGCTGGCCTCGCCGTTGGGCTGGTGGTCGCTCCAGCCGCTCACCGAGGGGCTGGTGCTGGCCTGTGTGCTCGCCGCGCTGTGGGGCGCGGTCGGGCTGGTGCGCGGCGCCGGGCGGCTACCGCACGCCCTGCTGATGGCGGGCGCCCTCGCCGGGTGCTTCCTGGTCCGCTACTCCACGGCACTGCCGCTGTGCGCGGCGCTCGCGGCGGCCCTGGCCGCGCACGGGGCGGCACGGGTCCGGGCGGGCCGGTGCGCGGACGGTTTCTGGCGGGCGGCGGGGATCGCCGGGGCGGGGCTTCTCCTGTGCGCAGGCGCCGTGCCACTGCTCGGGCTGCCGTCCACCGCGGTCACGCTCCAGGACACCTTCACCGTGCACTTCACGAGCGCGCCGGTCCCGGACCCGTGGTCGCGGCTGTGGCACCTGAACACGGCGTTCTGGAGCGGGTGGTGGGGCGAGCAGGCGGCGCGGCCGGCCTACCTCGTCCTCACCGGGGCGGCCGTCTGGGCGCTGCGCCTGCGCTCCCCCGCGCTCGGGGGCCTCTGCTGTGCCGTCGCCCTGGTCGGCTTCGCCCAGATCGCGGCGCATCCCCTGGCCGGGGAGGCGGAGCGGCTCGGGGTGCTGGGCTGGCTGCCCGTGGCCCTGGGCCTGCCGTTCGTGCCCGGGGCGTTGCGGGGGCGTGCGCCTCGGCCCCGTACGCCGGAGCCCCCGGCGGAGCGCGCGGACCGCGTCCCGGTCGAGGCCGGTTCGTCGGCCGGCTGACGGCCGGTGGGTGGCTGGTCGCGCAGTTCCCCGCGCCCCTGAAAGGCCTACGGCCTTCAGGGGAGGCTGCGCGAAGCGCTTGCCTCAGGGGCGCGGGGAACTGCGCGAGAAGAGGCCACCGGCCGTCAGCCGACCGAACCCCACAGGGGCGCGGGGAACCGCGCGGAAGACGGTCACCCGGTCACGGCGGCGGTCAGGCCCCTGTGGGCTCCCGGCGCGCCGCGGGCAACCGCACAGACACCCGCTCCCGCGCCGACTCCAGCACGGCCGCGGCCACCTCCACCGTGCGCAACCCCTCCCGCAACGTGACGACGCCGGACGACCCCCCGCCCGCCACCGCGTCGCGGAACTGCTCGTGCTCCACGAGCAGCGGCTCCCGCTTGGGGGTCGCGTAACGGATCATGTCGCCCTCGCTGACCCCGCGGAACGCGCGCAGCGCCTCCCACTCGGTGGTGACGGCGCCGTTGGCGTAGTAGGTCAGGTCGGCGGTGAGGGTGTCGGCGACGAAGCAGCCGCGCTCCCCCGTCACCGCGGTGAAGCGCTCCTTGAGGGGGCTGAGCCAGTTGACGAGGTGGCTGACGAGGGTGCCGTCGGCGAGGTCGCCGGTGACGGTGACCATGTCCTCGTGCGCGCGGCCGCTCTTGCTGAGGGTGCGGGCCGACACCGACGCGTACTCCTGGCCGGTCACCCAGCCGGTGAGGTCGATGTCGTGCGTGGCGAGGTCCTTCACCACGCCGACGTCGGCGATGCGGTGCGGGAAGGGGCCCTGGCGGCGGGTGACGACCTGGAAGACCTCGCCGAGTTCGCCGGCCTCCAGGCGGGTGCGGAGGTTGCGCAGGGCCGGGTTGAAGCGCTCGATGTGCCCGACGCCCGCGACCAGGCCCCGCGTCTCGAAGGCGTCGACCAGCCGCCGGGCGGCGACCACCGAGTGCGCGAGGGGCTTCTCGATCAGGGCGCAGACGCCGTGCGCGGCGAGGGCCATCCCGACCTCTTCGTGCAGGGCGGTCGGGCAGGCGACGACGGCGTAGTCCGGGCGCAGCGCGAGGAGTTCGTCCAGGGTCGGCACGACCGGGGTGCCGTCGGCGAGGGTGCCGCCCGCCGGGTCCGTCACGCCGACCAGGTCGACCCCGTCGAGGAGGCCGAGGACGCGGGCGTGGTTGCGGCCCATGGCGCCGAGGCCGATGAGCCCGGCGCGCAGCCGTGCGCCGCCCATCACAGGCTCCCGGCGACGGAGTCGACGGCGTCGGCGATGTGCTCGATCTCGCGGTCGGTGACCCCGGGATGGACCGGCAGCGACAGCACCTCGGCGGCGGCCCGCTCCGTCTCGGGCAGCCGGTCGCCGGTGCTGTAGGGGGCGAGGCGGTGGATGGGCGTCGGGTAGTAGGCAGCGCTGCCCACGCCCCGCGCGGCCAGCTCCGCCCGGAACCGGTCCCGCTCCGGCACCCGCAGCGTGTACTGGTGGTAGACGTGCCGGGCGCCGTCGGCGACGTACGGCGTGGTCACCGCGTCGGCCGTGATCAGGGCGTCGAGCCGCTTGGCGTTGGCACGGCGCCGCTCGGTCCACTCCGTGAGGCGGGCGAGCTGGACGCGCCCGACGGCGGCGTTCACGTCCGTCATCCGCATGTTGGCGCCGACAATCTCATTCACGTACGGCTGCTCCATGCCCTGGTTGCGCAACAGCCGCAGGGTGCGGGCGAGTTCGGGGTCGGCCGTGGTGACCATGCCGCCTTCGAGGGCGTGCATGTTCTTGGTCGGGTAGAAGCTGAAGCAGCCCGCGACGCCGTGCGCGCCGGCCGGGCGGGCGTGCAGGGCCGCGCCGTGCGCCTGGCAGGCGTCCTCGACGAGGGCGAGGCCGTGCCGCTCGGCGACCGGGGTCAGCCGGTCCAGGGCGGCGGGGTGTCCGTAGAGGTGGACCGGCATGATCGCCGCCGTGCGCGGGCCGACCAGCGCGGCGACCGCGTCCGGGTCCACGCAGTACGTGCGCGGGTCGATGTCGGCGAAGACGGGCTCGGCCCCGACCAGGCGGACGGCGTTGGCGGTCGCGGCGAAGGAGAAGGAGGGGACGATCACCTCGTCGCCGCCGCCGACGCCGAGCGCGAGCAGGGTCAACTGGAGTGCGGAGGTGCCGGAGTTGACCGCGACGCAGGACCGCCCCTCGACCAGTTCGGCGAACTCCTCCTCGAAGGCGGCCACTTCGGGCCCCTGGACGACGCGGCCGGTGCGCAGGACGCGCACGGCCGCCTCGATCTCGGCGTCCCCGATGACGGGGCGCGCGGGCGGGATCGGTGCGGGAACCCCACTCGACGACATCACTGACACCACTCCGTCCGGAGATGACAACTCGGCGCGAGGTCAACTCCTCCGGGACGACCGGAGTTTTCCGGCCCTTTACGCAATCACCCCATCGGCTGAAGTGTCGGATAAGGCGACTTGCGGGCGCCCTCGGACGCGTCCGGCGCCGCCGAGCACCCCGGCGCGGCGCCGCCCACCCGCTCGTACAGGCGCACCATGCCGCTCTGCCGCCGGTCCTGGCGCACGGGCCTGAAGTCCTGCCGCAGCACGTCGAGTTTGGCGGCGTCGGTGCGGGTGCGCGCGTGCCAGCCCGGGCGGGCGGCCTCCGCGTCGAAGTAGACCCACAGCCGGGGCAGGCAGGCCATCCGGGCGCGCAGTTCGGCGGCGGGGACGTCACGGCCGTAGAGGGTGCCGGAGCGGGCGCCGGAGGAGAGCAGGGACACGTCCCGGGTGCCGGCGACGGAGGCCGGGTAGGCCTCGGCGTACTTGCGGCCGGTCTTCGGGACGTACAACAGCGGATCGCCGTAGTTCAGTCGGCGCGAGAGCATGCGGGCCACCGAGCCGAGGTCGTCGCGGCGGGCGTGCGTCGAACGCTGGTGCTCCTGGAGCGGGAGCTGGGCGAGGAAGGCGACCGCGATCAGGCCGAGGCCGGCGAGGGCCGGGGCGGTCGCGGCGGGGGCCGGGCGCGGCATCCGGGACACGAGCGCCTCGGCGCCGGCCGCCACCAGGAGCGGCACCCCGGCGAAGGCGAAGAACGCGTAGCGCGGCGCGTACAGGGGGTGCCACTGGGAGAGCGCGAGGAGGGTCAGCGGCGACAGCAGGGCCAGCGGCAGCGCGGTCGCGACGATGCCGCAGGCGCCGTTCGCGGCGCGGGCCGGCGGGCGGGAGACGGCGACCGCGACCAGGGCGAGGGTCGCCGCGTACAGCAGCCCGTGCCCGCCGGCCGCCATCCGCAGCAGCGCCTCGGCGTCGGCGCGGCCGGGCCGCCGGATCCAGCCGACCTGGGCGCTCTGCCCCCGGGTCACCAGGGCCAGGGGCAGCAGCGAGACGGCGGCGGCCGCGGCGGCGCCGGCCCAGCCGCGCCACACGCGCACGGGCACCCGGGTCACGGCCAGGGTCACCGCGTGCGCGGGGATCACCAGGACCGCGAACTCGTGCAGCCAGGCGGTCAGCGCGACGGCCACCGCGTACGCGGCCCAGGCCCGGCCCGACGGCTCGCGCACCGCCCGCACGCACAGCAGCGTCGCGGCGGCGGCACCGGCCGCGACGAGCGCGTAGGAGCGACCCTCCTGCGCGTAGTACTGGGTGAACGGCGAGACGGCGTACAGCAGTCCGGCCCACAGCCCGGTCCTGGGGCGGACCAGGCGGGTGCCGAGGGCGGCGACCAGGCAGGCCGCCGCGGCGGCGCCGCACACCGACGGCAGCCGGAGCAGCACCTCGCCCGGATACAGCGGCAGCAGGAAGTGCATCAGCAGGTAGTAGAGGCCGTGCACGGCGTCGATCGTGCCCAGCAGATGCCACAGCTGCGGCAGGGAACGGGACGCGGCCATGACGGTGGCCGCCTCGTCCCGCCACATCGTCCCCCGGTCGAGGCCCCAGAGTCCGAGGACGAGGGCCACGGCACCGGGGACGGCGACGGCCAGGGCCCGGGCGCGCGCCGGCCCGGGGTGCGTGATCAGCGACATGTGCCGAGCCTGTACGACAGACCGACTAATCCTGGCGATGGTGGGGCACGTGCCGCCCAACGTCACCCGTTCCTACGCGAGACGGCCCGGGCCGCCGGACGGTCTACTCGACGACGAGCTGCACGTCGATGTTGCCGCGCGTCGCGTTCGAGTACGGGCAGACCTGGTGGGCCTGCTCGACGAGCTTGCGGCCCGTCTCGGCGTCCACGGTGTCCGGCAGCTCCACGCGGAGCACGACGGCGAGGCCGAAGCCCTCGCCCTGCTTGCCGATGGAGACCTCGGCGGTGACGGCGGCGTCGGTGACGTCCACCTTGGCGTTGCGGCCGACCAGGCCGAGCGCGCTGCCGAAGCAGGCGGCGTAACCGGCGGCGAAGAGCTGCTCCGGGTTCGATCCCTGGCCGTTGCCGCCCATCGCGGTGGGGATGCCGAGCTGGAGGTCGATGACGCCGTCCGAGGAGACGGCGCGGCCGTCGCGGCCGTGGGTGGCGGTGGCGACAGCGGTGTAGATGGCGTCCATGAGGGGCCTGCCCTTCGAGAGCTGATGGATCCGGGGGCGTCCTGCGCCCGCCTTCTTCCGTTCCCTGACTTCTTGCGTTCCTAAGTAGAGCACGCAATTCAATTGTGCACAACTTAATCGCCCAAGGATTACCCTGGAGCCATGACCCAGCGCGACGAGTACCTCCGCCTCGACCGGCAGATCTGCTTCTCCCTGAACGCCGCGTCGCGCGCGTTCGGCGGCGTCTACCGCGTCCTCCTCAAGGGCCTGGGCCTCACCTATCCCCAGTACCTGGTGATGCTCGCGCTCTGGGAGGCCGACGGCGCGGGGCTGCCCGTCAAGCGGCTCGGCGAGCGGCTGCGCCTCGACTCGGGCACCCTGTCGCCGCTGCTCAAGCGCCTGGAGACGAACGGGCTCGTGCGCCGCGAGCGCAGCGCGCGGGACGAGCGGTCGGTGGTCGTGACGCTGACCGCGGCGGGCGTCACCCTGAAGGAGCGGGCGGCCGAGGTGCCGCGGGCGATCGGGGCGGCCACCGGGTTCGACCTGGCCGAGCTGGACGACCTGCGGTCCCGGCTCAACCGCCTGACCGAGGCGCTGGACAGCGCCGAGATCCAGACCCTCGGCGGGGACATCCGAACCCCGGGCACGGCGGACGGCGGGGACATTCAGACCTCGGGCACTACGGACGGCGCGGACATTTAGGGATCTTCCGGGCGGGACATACGCTCCCGAACCGTGACTCTCGACACCCGGCCGAGCATCCCGGCCCCCGTCTTCGCCACCTGGGTCCGCCCGGGCCCGCTGGCCCGCGCCGCCCTCCCCGCCACCTGGCTGGCCACCAGAACCGCGATGGTCGCGCTCCTCCTGTGGGACGGGCTCGGCACCCGCGGCGTGACCAGGGAGGTGGCCGGGCTCTACACGCACTGGTACGGGATCCTCGCCCGCGGCACCTTCCCGGCCGGCGATCCGCTCTGGCAGTACCCGCCGGGCGCGGGCCCGGTGCTGCTCGCGCCGGGGCTGCTTCCCTGGCTCACGTACGTGCACGCCTTCGTGGCGCTCACCCTCGCGGCGGACGCGCTCGTCACGTTCGCCCTGGCGCGCGGCGGCCGGGAGCCGCGCGGCGCCTGGCTGTGGGTGGCGGGGCTGCCGCTGCTGCTGCACATCCCGCTGGCCCGCTTCGACGTCCAGGCCACCGCGCTCGCCGTGCTCGCCCTGCTCGCGACGGCCCGCTCCCCGCGTGCCGCGGGCGTCCTCGCGGCGCTCGGCACCCTGGTGAAGGTCTGGCCGGCGCTGACCCTGCTCGGCACGCCGCGGGGGCGCTCGGCGCGGGAGGCGTGGACGGCGGCCGTCGTGTCGGGAGCGGCGCTGCTCCTCGCCCTGGCGTTCGCCTTCGACGCGCCGCTGTCGTTCCTGGGCGGGCAGAGCGGGCGCGGGGTGCAGATCGAATCGCTGGGCGGGACCGCGCTGATGATCGCGCGTCACTTCGGGTGGCCGGGCCGGGTGCGGTACCGGTACGGGGCGTTCGAGGTCGTCGGACCGTACGCCGAACTGGTCGCGGCGGGCGCGCTGGCACTCACCGTCGTGGCGTTCGGGGTACTGCTGTGGTGGCGGACGCGGGCCCGCGCGTGGTCGGAGGCGACGCCGTACGACGCCGCCCTGTGCGCGGTGCTGATGTTCACCGTCACCAGCCGCGTCATCAGCCCGCAGTACCTGGTCTGGCTGCTCGGGCTCGCCGCCGTCTGCCTCACCTCCCGGTACACCACGCAGGCCCGGGTGGCCCCGCTGATCCTCGCGGCGGCGGGCCTCAGTTCGCTCGGGTATCCGGTGCTCTACGCGGACGTGCTCGCCGGGACCTGGACGGGCTGCGCGGTGACGGGAGCGCGCAACGCCCTTCTCCTCGGAGCGGTTTTCGTCTCGTTCCGTTCCCTCCGGAAGGGAACGGGCGAGTAAAACTTCCGGCTTACCGGACATTTACCAACAAGACCTAAGATTCAGCCGTGAAGATCTCGCCATCTCCCGCTGTCGCGGTCGTCGTGATCGGTTTCGACGACATCTCCCATGTCGCCGACGCGGTGCGCTCGGCCCTCGCCCAGGGGCCCGCCGTGGCCGAGGTCATCGCCGTGGACGACTGCTCGACGGACGGCAGCGGCGCGCTCCTCGACGAACTGGCCGCCGGGGAGCCGCGGCTGACGGTCGTGCACCGCGAGCACAACAGCGGCGGCTGCGGCACCCCGCGCAACGACGGACTGGCCCGCGTCACCCGCCCGTACGTGATGTTCCTCGACAGCGACGACGAGCTGCCGCCGGGCGCGGTGGACGCGCTCGTCGGCGCGGCGGAGCGGCACGGCGCGGAGGTCGCCGCCGGGCTGTGCGTGCGGCGCGAACTGCCGTCCGGGCGCGAGGTGCCCTGGCAGCCGGAGCTGTACGCGCGGGCGGCCGTCGTCGCGCACCCGGCGCGCCGCAGACGTCTGGTCCAGGACACGCTGTGCGTCAACAAGCTGTACCGGACGGACTTTCTGCGCGGCCACGGCATCCGCTTCCCCGACGGACGGTTCGTCTACGAGGACTTCGTGTTCACCGCGCGCGTGCTGGCCGCCGGGCCGCGCATGGCTCTGGTGCCCGACCCGGTCTACGTGTGGCACGTGCGCCGCACCGCCGACCGGCTCTCGATCTCCCTCGACCGGGCCTGCATCGACAACTGGCAGTCGCGGCTCGACGCCCATCGCACGGCCGTCGACATCCTGCTCGGCGCGGAGCAGAAGCGGCTCGCGCGGGCGGCGCGGGCGCACTTCCTCGACCACTCGCTGCGCATGTACGCGCGTGAACTCGATCTGCGCGGACCCGAGTACCGCGCCGAGTGGTGGACCCGGACTCGCGGCTACCTGGAGACCTTCGACACCGCCGACTTCGAGCTGGCGCCCGCGCCGGGCCGGGTCGTCGGCCGGATCGTCGAGGCCGCAGCCGAACCGTGCGACCTGCCCCGCGTCAAGGAACTCGCCGCCCGCCCGGCCCGGCTCCTGCCGCCGTACGCGTACGCACCCGACGGCACCCCCGCCTGGTCCGCGGAGCTGCCGCAGGTCTCGCTCGGCCATCTGCTGCACCGGCCGGTCCGTCTGCTCCCCGTCGCCGTCGACGGCGAGCTGCGGCCCGGTCCCCGCGGCACCCGCCTCTCCCTCCTCGTGCACGAGCTGTACGGGCGGGTCGCCGACGCCGGGCCGCGCTCGGTCGACGTGGAACTCGTCGACCGGGAGCGCGGCGACGTCGTCCAGCGCCGCACCGCCGCCGTCACCGCGCTGCCCGGCGAGCAGTGGGCGGCGACGCTCCTCCTCGACCTGTCCGCGCTCGGCCGCGCCGGGACCTGGGACATCCGGCTCCGGCTGCGCTTCGCCGACGGCAGCCACCGCGACACCACCGCCCACGCCGTCCGGGGCCCGGGGCTGCTGCGCCGCGCCGTCGTCCCGAGCCGCCGGCACGGCGTCCTGCTCGCCCAGCCGTACGCCACCCATTCCGGTGCTCTCGCCCTGCGCACGGCGCCGGGGCTGGGCGGGGTGGTGTCGGTGGTGCGGCGCAGGGCCGGCCGCCTGCTTCACTGACGGCAGGACCGACGTCTGCACGAGGGGATCTCTCCGACATGACCTGGCTGATCACCGGCGGGGCCGGCTACATCGGCGCGCACGTGGTGCGCGCGCTGCGTGCGGCGGGCGAACAGGCGCTCGTCTACGACGACCTGTCCACCGGGGTCGCCGACCGGCTGCCGTCCGACGTGGAGCTGGTCGTCGGCTCGACCCTGGACGGCGCGCTGCTGGAGCGCACGCTCGCCGGCCGGTCCGTCACCGGGGTCGTCCACCTCGCGGCGAAGAAGCAGGTCGGCGAGTCGGTGGAGCGCCCGCTGCACTACTACCGGGAGAACGTGGAGGGGCTGCGCGTCCTGCTCGACGCGGTGACGGCGGCCGGGGTCCGCGCGTTCGTCTTCTCCTCGTCGGCCGCCGTGTACGGGATGCCGGACGACGCCTCGCTGACCGGCGGGCTGGTCACCGAGGACACTCCGTGCGCGCCGATGTCCCCGTACGGCGAGACGAAGCTGGCCGGGGAGTGGCTGGTCCGGGCGACGGGCCGGGCCACCGGGCTCGCCACCGCGTCGCTGCGCTACTTCAACGTGGCGGGGGCCGCCTCGCCCGAGCTGGCCGACACCGGGGTCTTCAACATCGTCCCGATGGTCTTCGAGCGGCTGACGGCCGGGGACGCGCCGCGCATCTTCGGCGCCGACTATCCGACGCCGGACGGCACCTGTGTCCGTGACTACATCCACGTCGCCGATCTGGCCGAGGCGCATGTCGCCACCGCGCAGCGGCTCGCCGGGGCGGCGCCGGGGACCGATCTCACGCTCAACATCGGGCGCGGGGTGGGGGTTTCGGTCCGCGAGATGATCGACACCATCGCCCGCGAGACGGGGCTGGACATCGCGCCGCTCATCCATGCGCGGCGTCCTGGGGATCCGCCCCGCGTGGTTGCTTCCGCGGCCCGGATCACGGCCGAACTGGGCTGGTCGGCCCGCCACGACATCCCAGAAATGATCACCTCAGCCTGGTCAGCCTGGCCCCACCCCCAGTAACCCCACCGCGCAGTTCCCCGCGCCCCTGAAAACCAGTCGTCACGCGCGCCTCTCGTCGTGGCTGGTCGCGCAGTTCCCCGCGCCCCTGAGATGCGCACTTCGTGCGCCATCTCATCAGAGAGGCGCGCCTCATCGGAGAGGCGCGCGGAGCGCAGCCTCAAGGGGAGGCTGCGCGCAGCGCATGCCTCAGGGGCGCGGGGAACTGCGCGAGAAGCGGCCACCGGCCCGCGGACGAACGACAACCCGGCCCAGCCCCCACCGGCCCGCAGCCGAACGACAACCCAGGAGCGCGGGCCGGCCCACGGCACCCTCAGCCGAACCCAGCCCCCCGCACCCGGCGCAAAAACTGCCCCACCTCCCCGCTCAACCCCACCCCCACAGCCAGCGCCAACGTCACGGCCGCCACATTGACCATCCCCCCGAGCCCCTCGATGGTCCGCCCGGAGGCCAGCGCCCCCAACGCCGCGTACAACACCCCACCCGGCAACAGCGGAGCGATCGCCGGCACCACCAACGGCAGCGCCGACTCCCGCCGCCGCCGAGCCACCCAGTGCCCGGCACACCCCACCCCGGCAGCCACCAACGCCGTACCGACCAGCGCCGACAACCCCAGCGCCCGGAACTCGACGGACACCACGAACCCGATCACCCCGAGCACGGCGACCGGCAACCAGTCCCGCCGGGGCGTCCGCGCCCGCGCCGCCACCGCGACCGCGAACACCACGACCCCGGCGACCGGAGCCCCGAGATGTTCGGCCCGGCTGACGGCCGGCACCAACGGCACCCCGAACCCGAACAGGTCCCCGACCCCCAGCACGATCACCACCCCGGTGGCCACGGCGGCGAAGATCAGCACGGCGTCGCACAACCGCCCGAGCGCGGTCAGATAGTGCCCGGTGAGCGCGTCCTGCACCGCGCTCACGAAGGTCACCGTGGGCAGCAGCCCGAGCACCCCGGCGACGACGACGGCCGGCACGACGGACGGCGGCGCGATCCGGCTCACGGCGAGCGCCATGACGGCGGCCGGCATGGAGGCCACGGCGAACCGGTAGAAAGCGGGCACCCCGTGCCGCCCGAGCCAGCCGCACAGCAGCCCCCCGAGCAGCCCGGCGACGAACGCGCAGAGCAGCGACCGCGGCCCGCCCCCGAAGACGACGGCCGCGCCCCCGGCGACGAGCCCGGTCTGCACCGGCACCCGCCACCGTGCCCACCGCCCGCCGCCCGGCGGCGCGTCCAGGATCCGGGCGGTCTCGGCCCGCGCCTCGTCGAGGGTGAGTTCCCGGGCGCCGATCCGGTCCACGAGACGGTGGACGCGGCCCAGGGCGCGGTAGTCGGTGCCGTACTTGCGGATCACCCGGCGGGCGTGGAGCGGCGTCAACTCGCCGGGCGCGTACCCGGACAGCACCACCTCGGAGAGGGTCACGCCCGGCTCGCAGTAGCTGAGCCCGTACGTCTCGGCGGTCACCAGCATCCCGGCGACGGCCTCCTCGGCCGAACCGCCGTACGACAGCAGGGCGTCCCCGAGCCGGATCGCGAGATCGGCGACGCGGGCGCCGTACGCCTCGATGTCGGCGCGGCCGTCGTCGTGCAGCAGCTCACCGGCGTAGCCGTAGTTCCTGGTGGGTTCGAGGCCGCGCAGCCGGGGCAGCGCTCCGGTCAGCCAGGGCGTGGTCGTGGCCTTGGTGTCGGTCGTCACAGGCATACGAATGGAGCGTAACGGACATTTAGCCCATTCGAGGCAGGTGCCAGAGGCGGTCCCGCGATACGGACGGGTAGCGCGGGGCGAACTTTTACCCGGGCCGCGTGCCGCCCTTACCTTCCGTGAAACTTGAGCCGGGATCGTGCTCGGGGTGACCCGTCGTGTCTCACAGCGCCTTGAGCGCCGCCGCGGTCGCCGTGGCGAGCTTCTTCAGATGCCCCTTGGGCAGCTCGGGCGTGCGCACCACGACCGAGCGCCAGTACAGCGGGCCGGAGATCAGGTCGAGCGCCAGCTCCTCGTCGAGGCCCGCGCGCAGCTCGCCCCGCTCGACGGCCGCCCGCACGATCCCGCTCGCCACCCCGGCCTGCCCCTCGCGCAGCGCCTTCTGCATCGCCTCGGCGATCTCGGGATTGCGGGCCGCCTCCGCCTGGAGGTCGGGGATGATCTGCCCGGCCACGGGGTGGCGCAGCGCCCGGGACGTGACCTGGTAGAGGAGCAGCAGGTCCGCCTGGAGGGAGCCGGTGTCGGGGGCGGGCAGCCCCTGCACCGCGATCGCGGAGACCAGGTCGAGGACGAGGTGCAGCTTGGAGCGCCAGCGGCGGTAGACGGCCGTCTTGCCGACCCCGGCGCGGCGCGCGATGCCCTCGATGGACATCCGGGCATAGCCGACGGAGGCCAGCTCCTCGAAGACGGCGGCGCGGATCGCGTCCGTCACGTCCTCGCGCAGGACGGCGGCCCCGGCGGGGGCCCGGCGCCGCGTCGGCTTGGCCTTCTGCTGGGCGGGGTCGGCGTTGGTCGTCATATGGCAAAGCATAGAGGCGTAACGACGAAACGGTTGCGTTGCGACGTCGATCCGCCCTATCGTCATCGCCATCACGTGACGACGATACGGACCCGTCCCGACGTAAACGGGAGGTGAACGCTCGTCGCCCTCCATTCACCTAAGGAAGCAGCGGACGTGAGTCAGGTTCTGGACACGCCTCCCGCGCCGGCCTCCCCGGCCGCCGCCACCGAGGACGCCGCGGCCCTCGCCGCCCGGTACGGCCTCAGCGTCAGCGGCGCCCGCCCCACACTGTCCGCGTACGTGCGGCAGCTGTGGGCGCGGCGGCACTTCATCACCGCCTTCGCCACCGCCAAGCTGACCGCGCAGTACAGCAAGTCGAGCCTCGGCCAGCTGTGGCAGGTGCTGACCCCGCTCCTCAACGCCGCGGTCTACTACTTCATCTTCGGCGTCATCCTGAAGACCTCCAGAGGCGTCCCGGACTACATCCCGTTCCTGGTGACCGGCGTGTTCATCTGGACGTACACCCAGAGCTCGGTGATGGCCGGGGTGCGGGCGATCTCCGGCAGCATGGGCCTGGTGCGCGCCCTGCACTTCCCGCGCGCCTCACTGCCGCTGTCGTACTGCCTCCAGCAGCTCCAGCAGCTGCTGTTCTCGATGGTCGCGCTGATCGTGATCCTGCTGGCGTTCGGCGTCCCGCCGGGCCCGGCCTGGCTCCTGGTGCTGCCCGCCCTGGCCCTCCAGTCGGTCTTCAACGCGGGCCTGGCCCTGATCATGGCGCGGCTCGGCGCCCGCACCCCGGACCTCAACCAGCTGATGCCGTTCATCCTGCGCGTGTGGATGTACCTGTCCGGCGTGATGTTCAGCCTCAGCGACAAGCTGCCGAAGACCGACCTTCCGGTGGTCGTCCAGCAGGCCGTGCAGCTCAACCCGGTCGCGGTCTACATCGACCTGATCCGCTTCGCCCTGATCGACAGCTTCACCGCGGACAACCTCCCGCCCCACATCTGGGCGTTCGCCGTGGGCTGGGCGCTGCTCGCCGGCGTCGGCGGGTTCATCTACTTCTGGAAGGCAGAGGAGACGTACGGCCGTGACTGAGACGACCACCCTCCGCAAGGAGACCCCGCAGCCGCAGGACGAGCGCGTCCCCACCGTCATCGTCGACGGCGTCGACATCGTCTACCGGGTCAACGGCACCGGCGCGGGCCGCGGCACCGCGACCGCCGCCCTCAGCCGCATCCTGCGCGGCCGCAAGAAGGTCGAGCGGCGCGCGGGCGTCCGCAAGGTCCACGCGGTACGAAACGTGTCGTTCACCGCCTACCGCGGCGAGGCCATCGGTCTGATCGGCACCAACGGCTCGGGCAAGTCGACCCTGCTCAAGGCCGTCGCCGGACTGCTGCCCACGGAGAACGGCCGGATCTTCACCGACGGCCAGCCCTCCCTGCTCGGCGTGAACGCCGCGCTGATGAACGACCTCACCGGCGAGCGCAACGTCAAGCTCGGCGGCCTCGCCATGGGCATGAGCCGCGAGCAGGTCCGCGACCGCTACGACGAGATCGTCGACTTCTCCGGCATCAACGACAAGGGCGACTTCATCACCCTGCCCATGCGCACGTACTCCTCGGGCATGGGAGCGCGGCTGCGCTTCTCCATCGCCGTCGCCAAGGAGCACGACGTCCTCCTGGTCGACGAGGCGCTGGCCACCGGCGACCGCTCCTTCCAGAAGCGCTCCGAGCAGCGGATCAAGGAGCTGCGCGAGCGCGCGGGCACCGTCTTCCTGGTGAGCCACAGCAACAAGTCGATCCGGGACACCTGCGACCGGGTGCTCTGGCTGGAGCGCGGCGAGCTGCGGATGGACGGACCGACGGAGGAGGTCCTCGCGGCGTACGAGGCGTTCACCAACCCGGCCAAGAAGCCCAAGAGCCCCGCGCCCGCCAAGAACGCCACAAAGGGAACCTGACCCCCGCCGCCCCGCCTCTTCCCCCATGAGGCCCAGTGGAGACACAACTGCGCTTACCCTTTTGTCCGCTTAGTGCAAATATGGCTCTTGGGCGGTGACCAGAAGAGGACAAGAAGAGGCGAGGAGTCCCTGTGCAGATAACCCGGACCGGCGAGCCGTCGCTCAGCATCATCGTGTACGGGCGCGACGTGCAGGGACTGCTCGGCGTCTGTCTGGACAGCGTGGCCGCGCAGCTCCCGCCGGAGGCCGAGCTGATCACGGCGGCCGTCGGGAACGACGCGCGGGACGTGGCGGCGCGGTCCGGCGGCACGGTACTGCCGCTGCCCGCGGAGACCGGCGACGCGGACGCGCGGGCCGCGGGCGCCGAGCGGGCGCGCGGCACCTGGCTGTGGTTCATGCCCGCCAAGGACCGGCTGCCCGCGGGCGCCGTGCGCGCCCTGCTCGACCGGCTGGCCGAGGTGCCGGAGCAGGTCGACGTGCTGGTCGCCGACCATGTCCGTACGACCTGGCGCGCCACCGGCGCGTCCGGCGCCGACGCCGGCCGGCTCGCCCGGGTGGCCCGCCGCGACGTCACCCTCGACCAGGCCCCCGACCTGCTCCGCGTCACCCCGCTGCTCGCCAAGCGCGCCCTGCGCACCTCCTTCTGGCGCGCGCACGAGGCCGAACTGGCCGACCCGGACGAGATGTTCGCCGCCCGCGCCGCCCTGGCGCTCGCCGACCGGATCGCCTGCCTGGACCAAGTGGTCGTCGAGGTGCGGGAGTTGCGGCGCGAGAGCCTGCCCGCGGTGACCGCCGAGCAGCGCTACGGACTCGTCGAGACCTACGACCGCCTCCAGCGCCTGCTGCACCGGCGGGAGTCCGCACCCCGGCCGCGCGCGGTCCTGTACGACCTGATGGCCACCGAGACGATGCGGGTGGTGGCGCGCGAGTCGATGCCGGACGCGGTGGCCCGGGAGTTCTTCCACCGCGCCTCGGCGGCGGCCGTGCGTTGGAAGCCCGCCGGACACCGGCGCCCCGGCGGCATGGAGGGCATCCGGCGCAGACTGCTCGAAGAGGACGCGTACACCAAGTACCGCGCGTTCCAGGCCGCCAACCAGCGGCGGCGCGGCCTGCGCACGACCCTGCGCACCCGGAAGAAGCAGCTGGGCGCCAAGGTCCTCGACCACCACTACCAGAAGGCCCTGCGCGAGCCGGTCGACCAGGACCTGGCCGTCTTCTCCGCCTACTGGGACCGCGGAGTCGCCTGCAATCCGGCCGCGATCGCCGCGAAGCTCGGCGAACTCGCCCCGCACATCCGCCCGGTGTGGGTGGTGTCGAAGGCGGCCGAGCCGCTCGTCCCGCCCGGCACCGACCACATCGTGCCCGGCACCCGCCGCTACTGGGAGGTACTGGCCCGCGCCCGCTACCTCACCAACAACGTCAACTTCCCGAACGCCGTGGTCAAGCGCCCCGGCGCGATCCACCTCCAGACCCACCACGGCACCCCGCTGAAGAAGATGGGCCTGGACCAGCGCGCCTACCCGACGGCCTCCCGGGGCCTCGACTTCGACGCGCTGCTCGCCCGCGTCGACAAGTGGGACTACAGCGTCAGCGCCAACAGCCACTCCACCCGGATGTGGGAGCACGCCTACCCCTCGCACTACACGTCGCTGGATCACGGCTATCCCCGCAACGACGTCTACTACCGGGCGACGGCCGCCGACATCCGCGCCGTCCGCGACCGCCTCGGCATCGCCCCGGGCCGCCGGGCCGTCCTGTACGCGCCGACCCACCGCGACTACGAGGCGAGCTGGACCCCGCGCCTGGACCTGGCGGCCCTGTCCGAGCGGCTCGGCGACGACACGGTCCTGCTGGTGCGCGGCCACTACTTCTACGGCGGCGGCGCCTCCCCGCTGGCGGGCCTGCGGCGCACCGGCCGGGTCATCGACGTATCGGCGTACGACCCGGTGGAGGAGCTGGCGCTGGCCTCGGACGCGCTGGTCACGGACTACTCGTCCATCATGTTCGACTACGCGAACCTGGACCGGCCGATCATCAGCTTCGCCGACGACTGGGAGACGTACGCCCGCACCCGCGGCACCTACTTCGACCTGCTCGCCGAACCGCCGGGCCACGTGGCGCGCACCGAGGAGGACCTGACCGAGATCCTCGCGACGGACGCCTGGCGCGACGAGGCGTCGGCGAAGGTGCGCACCGCCTTCCGGCGCAAGTTCTGCGAGTTCGACGACGGGCGGGCCGCCGAGCGCGTCGTGCGCCGCGTCTTCCTGGGCGAGCCGGAGGAGAGTCTGCCGCCCGTGCTGCCGCCCGAGTCCCGCACCCCCGCTCCCACCCCCGAGGAGGCGACCGGCTGATGCCCGCGCAGACCCCCGACGTGACCGTCACGGTGATCGTCTTCAACGACGCCGAGCGGCTGCCGCGCGCCGTCGCCTCGCTGCGGGCGCAGACGCACGAGAACATCGAGATCGTCATCAGCGACGACCACTCGACGGACCGCACGCCCGAGGTGGCCAGGGAACTGGCCGCGCAGGACGCCCGCATCACGTATCTGCGGCTGCCGGAGAACAGCGGCGGCTGCTCCGCCCCGCGCAACCGCGCGCTCGACATCGCCCGCGCCCCGTACGTGATGTTCCTGGACAGCGACGACGAACTCCCGCCGCGCGCCGTCGAGTCACTGCTCGCCGCCCACCGCGAGAACCCCGCGATCGACTTCGCGATGGGCGCGGTGCAGCGGATCAGGGTCGACACCGGCCACCGCTCGATCTGGATGCCGCACCTGGTCGCCGAGCGCCGCACGGTCCCCGGCATCGAGGCCGAACCGGCGCTGCTCTTCGAGCACCTGTCGACGAGCAAGATGTACGCGCGCGCCTTCCTCGACCGCCACCGGCTGCGCTTCCCCGAGGGCATCCACTACGAGGACCAGCTGTTCTCGGCGCAGGCGTACGGCCTGGCGAGATCGTTCACCGTCGTCCCCGACACCGTCTACCGCTGGTACATCGCGCCGTACGCGGCCGAGTCCGCGGCCTCCATCTCCAACCAGCGGCACAAGCTGGCCAACGTCCGCGACCGGGTCCACGTGCAGACGCTCATCGACGACTTCCTGAAGGAGGGCGGCTTCAGCGACGCGGTGCGCGAGGCCAAGGACTACAAGTTCCTCAAGCACGACTTCCGGATGTACGCGGGCGACCTGCCCTACCGGGCCGACGACTGGCTGGAGGGGTTCGCCGAGATCGTGAACCCGTACCTGGCCGGCCTCGCCCCCGGCGCCTACGAGCGGCTGCCGCGCGCCGAGCGCGTCGTCCTCCAGCTGATCCGCGACGGCCGCCTCGACGAGGCCAGGCTCGCCGCGCGCGGCCTCGGCCACGGGGTCGCCCCGCGCGAGGCGGTCACCGACGACGCGGGCAGCCTCTACTGGGGCGGTACGCTCCCGGCCACGCCCGAGGCCCGCCGCGAGCTGGCCCTCGACGACCTGGCGCTGGACACCCGGCCGTTCCCCGGTGCCCAGTTCCGGCACGAGATCGTCTCGGTGCGGCGCAATCCCGGCGCGGCCTCGCTCGCCCTGCACATCCGCACCCACGACCCGGCGCTGCGCCTCCCGGTCGGCCCGCAGGTCGCCGCGCTGCTGCTCTCCCCCGGGCGGCGCCGCACGACGGTCCGCTTCCGGCTCGACCCGGTGCGCCCCGGCGTCTTCGAGGGCCGCGTCGACCTGGACCTGACGCAGGTCCCGCTGCCGCCCCAGGGCTTCGACGGCACTCGCCACCCGCTCCTCCAGCTCCAGGCGCCGGGGGGCCTGCGCAACACGGGCCTGCTGCTCGCGCCGCTGGACTTCCCGTCGTTCACGTCCGAGTTCCGCCGGCACCGGGTGACGGTGGAGCCGGAGGGGCGCGGCGCGGGCCGGCTCCAGGTGCGGTGGGCGGCGGTCGGGATGACGGCCCGGGTCGTGCGGCCGGTGGCGCGCCGGGTGGGCCGCAATCAGGTGGCGCGGCGGGTGCGGCGGGCCGCCCGTCTGGTGTCGGCCCTCACCCGCTGACGCGCACCCGGTACAGCTGCTGTCCCCGGGGACCGACGGCCACCCGCTCCAGGGCCGGGTCCCCGGCGGGCAGCCCGCCGTCGCCGCGATAGGCCACCACCCACCGCACGTCGTACCGGCGCAGCACCCCGAGCCGGTCCCGGCGCGGGGTCCCGGCCGCGAAGTACGTGGCCACGGCGTCCTCGCGCGCCCGCTCGTCGTCGAGGAAGAAGTCCGGGTAGCCGGGGGCGACCGTGTACGGCCCGTAGGCGGGGATCTGGCGGGCCGGGAACGTCTTGGCGAGCACCACGTCCCCGTACCCCACCCAGGGCGTGATCCAGTGGTAACCGCCCCACGGCTCGCGGTACCTGTCGGCGACCGGCGAGGGCAGCGCCGAGCGCGGCAGCACATAGCCGAGCGTTCCCGACTGGGTCCACGCGCCCAGCAGCAGCGCCGCCGACACCGCGAGGCCGAGGCCGAGCCGCACGGCCCTGCGGGGTGCGGAGAACACTTCGAGGCCCGCCGCGACCTGCGCGGGGATCAGGACGGCCGGCAGCGCCCGGCCCCAGGACCAGTGGCCGGTCAGGCCCCCGGCGGCGAACACGGCGAGCCCCGCCAGGCAGAACAGGACCAGTGGGTCGCGCCGGTCGCGCCGCCAGCGCAGGACGAGCGCGACGCCGCCGACGAGCGCCACCAGCCACAGCCGGGCGGGCAGGTCCCGGTAGAGCGAGCGGTGGATGGCCTCCAGGTTCCCGCCCGCGCGGAACAGCGCGAAGAAGGAGTAGTACGGCCACAGCGAGATCAGCAGGAGCCCGGTCGCGAGCCCGCCGCCGAGCCGCACCCAGTGCGTCACGTCCGGCCACGGCCGCGCGCCGAGGACCATGGCGAGGGCGCCGAGCGAGGCGACGACACCGGTGAACTGATGGCTGAGCAGGATCACCGCCCACAGCACCCCGGCGCCCAGGAAGTGCGCCCAGGCGGTCGCCCGGCGCAGCAGCGCCCACAGCCAGAAGGAGGCGCCGAGCGCGAACGTGCTCGGGTAGGCGACGCACAGGGCGAGGGAGTTGAGGCCGAGGTAGCCGCTCCAGTTGAACAGCGTCGTGCCCCACAGCAGCACCAGGCAGAGCAGGACGAGCCCGGCCACGGCGGCCCGCCGCCGGCGCGCGGCCGCCCGCTCCAGGAACGTACCGGTGAACGCCCACACCCCGCCCGCGAGCACCGCGAGCGAGACGAACGCCCCGACGCGCAGCACGACGAACACCCCGAGCCCGGTCGCCTTCGCGACACAGCCGAGCAGCAGCGTCCAGGGGCTGTAGTACGGGCTCTCGGCGTCGGCCCTGACCAGCGGGTCGCCGGGGTCGAGCAGGTCGTGGCGCAGGCGCTCGACGGTGGCGGCGTGGATGCCGAGGTCGCCGGCCCAGGGCAGCCGCACCACGACGGCGAGCAGCAGCACGAGGACACCGCAGGCCGCGGCACCGGCCGCGATGCGGGCGGGCGCGGCGGTCAGCGGGCCCTCGCGCGCGGCCTCGGCAGCGGTCAACGGGCCCTCGCGCGCAGCTTCCACGGCATGGCCACCGACTCCAGCTGGACCATCAGGTTCATCTTCGACTCGCCGACGGTGCGGTCCTCGAAGTGGATGGGGACCTCGACGATGCCGTGCCCGCGGCGCAGCGCCCGGTACTTCATCTCGACCTGGAAGCTGTAGCCGGCGCTGTCGACGGAGGCCAGGTCGATGGCGCGCAGGGTGTCCTCGCGCCACAGGTTGAAGCCGCCGGTGATGTCGCGCACCCGGGTGCCGAGGATGGTGCCCGCGTAGGCGTTGGCCCAGCGCGAGAGCAGCCTGCGGTGGGCGCCCCACGCGTCGGAGAGGGTGCCGCCCTGGACGTAGCGGCTGCCGATGGTGACCCCGGCGCCGGTGGCCAGCGCGACGCCCAGCATCTGCGGGACCTTGGCGACGGGGTGGCTGCCATCGGCGTCCATCTGGAGGACGTAGCGCGCGCCCTCGGCGACGGCCCGGCTCATCCCGGCCGCGTAGGCGCGGCCGAGCCCTTCCTTGCCCGCGCGGTGCAGCACGCCGATCCGGTCGGCGCCGAAGCGGCGCGCGTACTCCTCGGCGATGTCGCCGGTGCCGTCGGGGCTGGAGTCGTCGACGACGAGCAGCCGCAGCCCGGCCAGTTGGAGCCCCATCAGGGCGTCGGCCATGCCGGGCAGGTTCCCGGCCTCGTTGTAGGTGGGCATCACGACGGTGAGCGGGGTCGCGGCCCAGGTGTCGGGCAGCGCGAGGGCGCGGTCCGCCGTCCGTGGCGACCTCGGCGAATCGGCTGGCTTCGGCGGCATCGGCTCTCCCTGAACGGTCATCAGACAATCGGCGTCCACTTTAGACGTTATGCCCCGCATTGCCCTGAGACATGGCCCCGGGTGCAGGGAGTCCATCAAGCCGGACGACGTCAGGAGGCAGGCAAGAGCGCGTCAAGAACAGGGGCAGAATACGGCGACACTTCCCGGCCGCCACGGCCGCCGCGCGGTCAACTGCACTGCGGAGTACGGCAGATGACCCGGTCCCGGGTACGGCGAAGGGGCGCCCCGGGCCGCTGTGGCCCGGGGCGCCCCCGGTGTACGTACGGGCCAGGGCCTGTCTCTCAGATCCCTCCGTCCGCCCGGAGGGCGGGCCCCGCGGCGTCTGGTGCGTGGTCTCGGCGTGCCGGGCGCGAGGCCTCGTACTGGACGTACTCGGCCTTGTGCCCGGTGCGGCGAATGGGGTCTCCCCTGCTCGAGCGAAGTTCGAGAGCTTGGGGAAGCGTGCCAGGCGTCGCGGGGCAGGAGGGATCTGAGAGACAGGCCCTAGGCCCGGTGCGTCACGAGTGCGTGCGCAGCAGCGTGCGCATGGTGCGCATCGCGACCGACAGGTTCGCCAGGTCGAAGGCGTCCGAGCCCTGGATCTCCTCCAGGGTCGTGCGCGCCCGGCCCAGGATCGCCGCGTTCTTCTCCTCCCACGCCTTGAACCGCTGCTCCGGCGTGGAGCCGCCGTTGCCCACCGCGAGCACGTCGGCGGTCAGGGCCGCGTGCGCCGCGTACAGGTCCTCGCGGATCGAGGCGCGGGCCATCGACTGCCAGCGGTCGGCCCGCGGGAGCTCGATGATCCGGTCCATGAGCTGGGTGATGCCGAGCCGGTCGGCGAGGTCGTAGTACACCTCGGCGACGTCCAGCGCCTCCTTGCCCATCCGGTCCGCGATCTGGACGATGTCCAGCGTCGGGAACGCCGAGGAGAACCCGGCGACCCGCCGCGCCAGCTCGTCCGGCACTCCGGCGCCGGTCAGCTCGTCGAAGATCGACTCGTACCACTCGGCGTCCGCGCCGCGCAGCATCTTGGGCAGCTCGGCCCAGACCTCGGCGACACCGTCCCGGAAGAAGTCGATGGTCTCGGCGAGCTGGAGCGGCTGCGGCCGGTTGTTGAGCAGCCAGCGGGTGCCGCGCTCGACGAGCCGCCGCGAGTGCAGCCGGATCCGGGTCTGGACATCGGCGGCCACGACGTTGTCGAGCGCCTCGACCGCGTCCCAGACCTCGCTCAGGCCGAAGATCTCGCGCGCGGCGAGCTGCGCCCGCACGATCTCCTCCAGGGAGGCGCCGGTCTCCTCGCGCAGCCGGTGCAGGAAGGTCGAACCACCGGTGTTCACCGTGTCGTTGACCAGCACCGTCGTGATGATCTCGCGGCGCAGCGCGTGCCCGTCGATCGCCTCGGCGTACTTGTCGCGCAGCTCCTGCGGGAAGTACGCGTGCAGCAGCCGGCGCAGGTACGCGTCGTCGGGCAGCGACGTCTGGATCAGCTCGTCGGCGGCCGTGATCTTCGTGTAGGCGAGGAGGACGGCCAGCTCCGGCTGGCTGAGCCCGCGCCCGTTGTTCAGGAGCTCCTTGATCTGCCGGTCGTTCGGCAGGAACTCCAGGCCGCGGTCGAGGTGGCCCTGCTTGCCGAGCCGGCGCATGAAGCGCTGGTGGGCGTGGAGCAGGGACGACGACTGCGCCTCGGCGTTGGCGAGCGCGGTGTTCTGCGCGTAGTTGTTGCGCAGCACCAGATGGCCGACCTCGTCGGTCATCGCGGCGAGCAGCTTGTTGCGCTGCTTGACGGTCATGTCCCCTTCGGAGACCAGGCCGTTGAGCAGGATCTTGATGTTGACCTCGACGTCCGAGGTGTTCACACCCGCGCTGTTGTCGATGGCGTCGGTGTTGACCTTGCCGCCGGTGCGGGCGAACTCGATGCGGCCCAGCTGGGTCGCGCCGAGGTTGCCGCCCTCGCCGATGACCTTGGCGCGCACGTCCTGGCCGTCGACGCGGATCGCGTCGTTGGCCTTGTCGCCGACGTCCGCGTTCGACTCCGGGGACGCCTTCACGTACGTACCGATGCCGCCGTTCCACAGCAGGTCGACCGGCGCCTGGAGGATCGCCTTCATCAGCTCGGCCGGGGTCATCTTGGCCTGGCCGGACTCGATGCCGAGCGCCTCGCGGATGTGGGCGTTGAGCTGGATCGACTTGGCGGAGCGCGGGAAGACGCCGCCGCCCGCCGAGATCAGCTCCTTGTCGTAGTCGGCCCACGAGGAGCGCGGCAGCTCGAACATGCGGCGGCGCTCGGCGTACGAGGTCTCCGCGACCGGCTTCGGGTCGATGAAGATGTGCCGGTGGTCGAAGGCGGCGACCAGGCGGATGTGCTCGGAGAGCAGCATGCCGTTACCGAACACGTCACCGCTCATGTCGCCGACGCCGACGACCGTGAAGTCCTCGGACTGGGTGTCGACGCCCAGCTCGCGGAAGTGCCGCTTGACGGACTCCCAGGCACCGCGGGCGGTGATGCCCATGCCCTTGTGGTCGTAACCGGCCGAGCCGCCCGACGCGAAGGCGTCCCCGAGCCAGAAGTTGTACGACTCCGCGACGCCGTTGGCGATGTCGGAGAAGGACGCGGTGCCCTTGTCGGCCGCGACGACGAGGTAGGTGTCGTCCTCGTCGTGCCGCACGACGTCGGACGGCGGCACGACCTCGCCGGCGACCAGGTTGTCGGTGATGTCGAGCAGCGCCGAGATGAACGTCTTGTAGCTGGCAACGCCCTCGGCCATCCACGCGTCCCGGTCCACGCTCGGGTCGGGCAGCTGCTTGGCGACGAAGCCGCCCTTCGCGCCGACCGGCACGATGACGGTGTTCTTCACCATCTGCGCCTTGACCAGGCCGAGGATCTCGGTGCGGAAGTCCTCGCGCCGGTCGGACCAGCGCAGACCTCCACGGGCCACCTTGCCGAAGCGCAGGTGGACGCCCTCGACGCGCGGCGAGTACACCCAGATCTCGTAGGCGGGGCGCGGCTCGGGCAGGTCGGGGATGGCCTTCGGGTCCAGCTTCATGGAGACGTACGCGTGCGGCTCGCCGTCCGTCGCCCTCTGGAAGAAGTTGGTGCGCAGGGTCGCCTTGATGACGGTGAGGAAGGACCGCAGGATCCGGTCCTCGTCGAGCGAGGCCACCTGGTCGAGCGCGCCGTCGAGCTCTTCGAGGAGCCCGTCGATCAGCTCGGTCCCGGCGCGCTGCCGCTCGGGCGACATCCGCGCCTCGAACAGCGACACCAGCAGGCGCGTGGTGTGCACATTGGTGCGGAGGGTGTCCTCCATGTAGTCCTGGCTGAAGGTGGAACCGGCCTGGCGCAGGTACTTGGCGTACGCGCGCAGCACCATCGCCTGCCGCCAGTTCAGCCCGGCGCCCAGGACCAGGGCGTTGAAGCCGTCGTTCTCGGCGCGCCCGGTCCAGGTCGCGGCGAACGCCTCCTGGAACCGCTCGCGGCCGTCGGCGCCCAGCTCCCCGCCGCTGCCGTTGCCCGGGGTCGGCATCCGCAGGCCGAAGTCGTAGATCCAGGCGGTCGCGCGGTCGGCGCAGCGCAGCTCGTACGGGCGCTCGTCGGTCACCTCGACGCCCAGGCGCTGGAGCACCGGCAGGACGGCGGAGAGCGAGACGGGCGAACCGGTCCGGTAGATCTTGAAGCGGCGCTCGCCGGGGGCGGCGCCCACGGGCTCGTACAGCGAGAGCGCGAAGTCCTTGCCCCCGCGGTCGCCGTGGCTGAGCTGCTCCAGGTGGACCAGGTCGGCGACGGCGGCGCGCGGCGTGTGGTCGGCCTTGTAGCCCTCGGGGAAGGCCTGGCCGTAGCGGCGCAGCAGTTCGGCGGCGCGCTCCTCGCCGCACTCGGCGTTCAGCGCCTCGGCGAAGCCGTCGGCCCAGGAGCGGGCGGCCTCGACCAGGCGGGCCTCGATGCGGTCGGAGTCGGCGTCGGTGAGCGCGGGCAGCTCGGTGCCGGGCGCGACGCGGACGACGAAGTGCAGCCGGGAGAGGATCGACTCGGTGTTCCAGGCGGTGAAGTCGACGGTCTCGCCGCCGAGCTCCTCCTTGAGGATGTCGATGATGCGCAGCCGGACGCCGGTGGTGTACCGGTCGCGCGGCAGGTAGACGAGCGCGGAGTAGTAGCGCCCGTACTCGTCCTTGCGCAGGTAGAGCCGCAGCCGGCGGCGCTCCTGGAGGTAGAGCACCGAGGTGACGATGTCGCGCAGCTCGTCGGCGGGCGTCTGGAACAGCTCGTCGCGCGGGTACGTCTCCATGATCTGCATCAGGTCGCGGCCGTCGTGGCTGTTGGGCGAGAAGCCCGCGCCCTTGAGGACCTCGGCGACCTTGCGGCGGATGACGGGGACGCGGCGGACCGACTCGGTGTACGCGGCGGAGGAGAACAGGCCGAGGAAGCGGCGCTCGCCGACCACGTTCCCCTTCTCGTCGAACTTCTTCACGCCGACGTAGTCGAGGTAGGACGGCCGGTGCACGGTGGCGCGGCTGTTGGCCTTGGTCAGCACCAGGAGGCGGTGCTCGCGGGCCTTGGCGCGGGCGTCGTCGGGCAGCCGGTGGAACGACGGCGACACCGGGTGGTGGTCGTCGGCGTCGTGCTGCGGGTCGGCGCGCAGGATGCCGAGGCCGGTGCCCGGGACGGCGGCGAGGGAGTCGTCGTCGGTGAGGGTGTACTCGCGGAAGCCCAGGAAGGTGAAGTGGTCGGCGGAGAGCCAGCGCAGCAGCTCCCGGGCCTCCTCGACCTCCTGGTCGCGCAGGTCGCCCGCGATGGGCTCGCCCGGCAGTTCGTCGGCGATGCGCAGCGCGGCGTCGCGCATCTTCTCCCAGTCCTCGACGCACTCGCGCACGTCGGACAGGACGCGGAGCAGATCGGTGGTGATCTGCTTGAGGTCGGCGCGGTCGGTCTCGCGGTCCATCTCGACGTGGATCCACGACTCGGTGAGCACGTCGTGGCCCTCGGCGGTGGTCCCGGCCGGCAGCACTTCGAGCAGCTTGCCGGCGACGTCGCGCCGCACGACGACCTGCGGGTGGATGACGACGTGGATGCCCCGGCCCTGCCGCGACAGCTCGTTGGTCACGGAGTCCACGAGGAACGGCATGTCGTCGGTGACGACCTCGACGACGGAGTGGCTGCACGTCCAGCCGTTCTCCTCGACCGTGGGGGTGTGCACCCGCACGTTCGCGGTGCCCTGCGGTCGGTTCTCGGCGAGCCGGTAGTGCGAGTAGGCGGCCCCGAAGGCGTCGACCGGGTCGCGGTCGGCCAGGTCCTCGGGCGCGGTGTGCAGGTAGTAGCGCTGGAGGAACGTGAGCACGGTGTCGATGTTCTCGACGGTGTGCGTGCCCTCGCCCGTCGGTAGGTGCCCCCCTACCGGGCTGTTCTCAGCAACCCGGGCGGCCCGTTCGAGCAGCTCGGCCTTGGCTTCGTCCAGCTTGGTCTGCATTGTCCTCTGGCTCCTGTCGCGCGCCGTTGCGTGACGTAGACATGTATGGCTCGACGTAACGCCGCGACGCGGGGTGTCCGGTCTGCTTCGACGTTATGCCGGATTGGGAGAAGAGCGGACGGTAATGCGCCATTTTCAACGAACTGGCCATCCGCCGGAAATGATCAGCGTCCGAGCGCCGGGGGCGGCCGCTGTGGCGGTCCGTCTTCTCCCGGCGCGGGCAGGGGGCGACGATGCCCCCGCGAGATATCGCGCTGATCACGGGACCAAGGCTATCGCTCCCGACCGGGGGCACGTCATGAGCCGCATGTGTACAAATCCGGTGGCCGAACTTTGACACTCTGCACAGAACGGCGCCTCTTGTCAGCGCTCCCGGGCGGCGGCACCTTGGGCACGGCGGCGGATTCGGCCCGCGCCGCCCTCGACCGATTCGGGAGCGTGTGACGGATGGCACTCAAGATTCTGATCGTGACCGGCGACGCGGCGGAGTCGCTGGAGGTCCTATACCCCTACCAGCGACTGCTGGAGGAGGGTTACGAGGTCGACATCGCGGCCCCCACCCGCAAGAAGCTCCGCTTCGTGGTCCACGACTTCGAGCCGGGCTTCGACACCTACACGGAGAAGCCGGGCTACACCTGGCCGGCCGATCTGGCCTTCGCCGAAGTCGACCCCGGCCAGTACGCCGCCCTGGTGATCCCGGGCGGCCGCGCGCCCGAGTACCTGCGCGGCGACGCCGAGCTGCGCAAGATCGTCAAGGCGTTCTTCGACACCGACAAGCCGGTCGCCCAGATCTGCCACGGCCCGCTCCTGACGGCGGCGGTGGACGGCCTGCGCGGCCGGCGCGTCACGGCGTACCCGGCCCTCGAGACGGACATGCAGGCGGCCGGCGCCACGTTCCAGGACACCGAGGTGGTCGTCGACGGCACCCTGGTCTCGTCCCGCGCCTGGCCGGACCACGCGGGCTGGATGCGGGAGTTCCTGAAGGTGCTGCGGGCCAAGGCCCCGGCGGTCTGATCCCGGCCCGGCTCCTGTGCGGTGGCTGCCCCGCCGACGAGGGCAGCCACCGAGGTGTGCCGCGCTCCGGGCGCCACGACGGAGGGCCGTTGCCACGACAGCCGTGAGGAGTTGACCCGAACTGCCCGACGCTCCACCGCACCGCTTCCTCCCGGGAAACCCACGGCACACCCCCAGCTAACCGCTGCCGGGCCCCGGCGGACATCGGTATCGCCGGAGACCGGTATACGCATGTGAGCGGCCGGTGCCGTCTCCGTATACCTAGGAAGAGCCCCGCAAGGGGCGCGGGGAACTGCGCGACCAGCCACGACGGACCGGCACCCGACAACGCACCCCCGAAATCAACCCCCCGGACTCTCCACCCGCTCCCCGCCGGAGGCGATCGCGGCGACCTCCGTCCGCGACCCCACCCCCAACTTCGCCAAAATATGCTCCACATGCGCGTCGGCCGTCCGCTTCGAGATCACCAGCTGCTCCGCGATCTCCCGGTTGGACAACCCCCGCGCCACCAGCGCGGCCACCTCCCGCTCCCGCCGGGTCAGCGCGTCCACCCCGGCCCCCCGCGCCGCGGGCACCCGGTCGCCCGGCACGTCGGCCCCCTCGCGCACGGCCGCCAGCACCTGCGTCCCGGAGAGCCGCGCCCCGACCGCGTGCCACCGCTCGTAGTCCCTGTCGCCCAGCGCCCGCCGCAGCGCGGCCCGCACCTTCTCCTGCTCGTCGAAGAGCGAGGGCAGCATGCCGACCGGGTCGCCGCCGCCCAACCGCCGCGCGTTCTCCGCGTAGCCGAGCAGCCAGGTCGCCCGCACATGCCGCTCCTCGGCCGACGCGGACCAGGCGAGCATCAGACAGCACATGGCGGCGACCAGGATCTCGTCGATCTCCGCGGCGGCCTCCAGGGCCCGCCCCAGCAGCCCGACGGCCTCCGCGCGCTCCCCGGAGAGCCACAGGATCAGCCCCTGCACGGTGAGCGTCGACGCGTACATCTGCCGCTCCCCGGTGCCCTCCAGGTACGCGAGCCCGGTACGGCACCACTCCAGCGCGGCCTCCGGGTCGCCGAGCACGCCGAGCACCAGCGCGCCCTCGTAGTGGATGACGGCCGTGCCGAGCCCGTCGCCGCGGGCCAGGATCCGCTGCCGGGCGCCCTCCAGCTCGGTCAGCCCGTCGGGCTCGCCGCACAGCGCGCCGAGACCGCCGAGGTACGCCTCGCAGAACAGCTCCACGCGGTCGTTGCCGGCGTCCCGGGCGACCTGGAGCGCACGGTGGAACAGTTCGAGCGCGGTCGGCAGGTCCCCGGTCCACACCGAGAACAGGGCGATCATGAACCGCCCCCAGGCCTGCTCCTCCCCCACCTCGCCGACGAGCGCGAGCCCCTTCTCGATCCAGTACCGCCCCTCGGAGAGCGCGCCGAGCGCCCGCCAGTACGGCCCGAGCAGCGAGGCCAGCCACAGCCCTCGCGGGGCCAGCTCGGCGGAGGCGTACGCGTATTCGAGGGCGCACCGCACATCGGCGCTCTCGGTGCGCAGCGCCCGGTGCAGGACGGGCTGCGCCGGGGTCAGGAACTCGTCCCAGTAGCGCTGCCCGAGGTCCCGGTAGTACGCGAAGTGCCGGGCCCGCACGGTGCCCGCCCGGCCGGACTCCACCAGCCATTCGGCGCCGTACTCGCGGATGGTGTCGAGCAGCCGGTAGCGGCTGCCGTCCACCCCGAGCCGCTGTACGACGGACTTGTCGACGAGCCCGATGAGGCATTCCAGCACCTCGCCGCCGGACAGCTCCTCGCCCGCGCACACGTATTCGGCGGCCCGCAGCTCGAAGGACCCGGCGAAGACCGAGAGCCGCGCCCACAGCAGCCGCTCGCGCGGGGTGCACAGCTCGTGGGACCAGCCGATGGCCGTCCGCAGCGTCTGGTGCCGGGTCAGCGCGGTCCGCCGCCCTCCGGTCAGCACCTCGAACCGCTGCCCGAGCCGCTCCACCAGCTGCTCCAGGGAGACCGCCCGCAGCCGCACCGCGGCCAGCTCCAGGGCGAGCGGGATCCCGTCCAGCCTCTTCGCCAGAGCGGCAAGTTGCTCCCGGTTGCCGTCGTGCGCGGCGAATCCGGGGACCACCGCGGCGGCCCGCTGCACGAACAGCTCCAGGGCGTCGTCGGGCTCCAGCGGCGCGATGGGCACGCAGTGCTCGCCGGGCACGTCGAGCGGCTGCCTGCTGGTGGCCAGCACCTGCACCCCGGCCGCCTCGCGCAGCAGGACGTCGGCGAGCATGGCGCAGGCGTCGACCAGATGCTCACAGGTGTCGAGCACGATGAGCATGCGCCGCCCCTGCAGATGGGCGACGACCGCGTCCAGCGGCTCCATCCCCGCCTGCTCGGGCAGTTCGAGCACCGCGGCGAGCGTCACCGGGATCAGCTCGGGATCGCGCAGCGCGCTCAGCTCGACGAGCGCCACCCCGTCGGGAAACCCACCCACCAGCTCCGCCGCGCTCCGCAACGCCGTCCGGCTCTTGCCCACACCTCCGGGCCCTACGAGCGTCACGAGTCTGGCGCCGGCGAACGCGGCCCGCACCTGGGCGAGTTCGGCCGCCCTCCCGACGAACGGGGTCACCTCGACCGGAAGCTGCCCACCACGCCGCTGCCCGAACCCGAACCCCATGGCCCACTCCCCCACTGTGTCCCGTCGCCGCCACCACCAAGCGTACGCAGCCACAAGCGGACCGTGAGCGAGAAGCGACGATGATGCCGCACGCAGTGCGCATCCCAGGGGCGCGGGGAACTGCGCGAGAAGCGACCACCGGCGCGCACCCGACAACGCACCCCTTAAGGGGCGCGGGGAACTGCGCGAGAAGCGACCACCGCCCCGCACCCGGCAACAAACCCCACAGGGCAGACGCACCCCCGCCAGGGGCGCGGGGAACTGCGCAAGAACCCCCCACGGCCCCGCCCCCGGCAACGAACCCGCCCCCACTAAAACGCGGAAGCGACCCGCACAGCCTCCGCCAACGAATCCACCACCGGCGCCCCGACCCCCTCAAGACTGGCCCGCCCGTGCGACCCCCCGGTGTACAACACGGCCCGCGCCCCGGCAGCCAGCGCGGCCACGGCGTCATCGGCCGCGTCCCCGATCACGACGACCTGCTCCGGCGCGACCCCGGACGCCTCCTCCAGCGCCCCCAGATGCCGCACCATGTGCTCGGCCTTGCTCCCCCCGGAGGGCCCCACCCGCCCGTCCACCCGTACGAACCGCTCGGAGATCCCGAACTGCCGTACCAGCGGCACCAGTTCCTCATGCCCGTACATGCTGAGAATGGACTGGCTGCGCCCGGCGTCCTGCCACCCGGCGAGCAGCGGCTCCACACCGTCGGCGAGCCGGCAGTCCACGGAGTGGCGCGCGTAGTGCCGGTGGAAGACCTCGTCCATGACGAGCCACTCGGCGTCGGTGGGCAGCCGCCCCATCAGCCGCTCGTAGAACTTCGGGACCGGTACGCAGTACAGCGCCCGGTACTTCTCCAGCGTGATCGGCGCGAGCCCCAGCTCGGCGAACGCGGCGTTGGTGGCGTGGATGACGGCGTCGATGTCGTGGAGCAGCGTCCCGTTCCAGTCCCAGACGATGTGTCTCGCGGGCGGACCGAACGAGCCCCCGCCTATGTGCTTCCCCATACGGGAAACGTACCCCGCACGGACCGGCCCCGATTCAGTCGCCCTGACCGACCAGGTTCGGGATCTCCTGCGTGGCGAACCACAGCAGCTCGTGGTCCTCGGCGCCGTCCACGACGAACTGGGCGTCGTCGTCGCCGTGATCGGCCGCGCCCAGCGCGTCGGCGGCGGCCGCGACATCGGCCTCCGCGTCGTCGGCGTCCACGTGCACGGCGGCGGCCTTGGCCAGCGGTACGGCCTCGCGCACGGACACCTCACCGAGCGACGCGGGGTCGAGCCCCCGGTCCGGGTCGGCGACGGCGGCCCGGTCCGGGACGTCGACGGCCACGACGACCCGGCGCCGCGCCGCGTCCGGCTCCCCGGCGAGCATCCGCAGGGAGGCGAGCCCGGCCCGGTTGAGGGCGGCGTACTCCAGCTCCTCGATGTCGTCCGACAGGTACCACTCGCGCAGCGCGGGCGTGACGGCGAAGGCGGTGAGCGGCGCGGGCCCCAGCTCGCCCGCCTGGTACGCCTGAGCGAGTCGCGGCAGGGAGAGAGGTACGTACACGCGCATGACGGTCCGCTTTCGTAGTCGTCGGTGATCGTCCCGGAGGCCTTCAGGATACGTGCGGGAGTCCCCCTTCGGGCTGCCGCCCACCGCGTACCCCGCCGTCACCCCGCTCCACCGCGTCACCCGGCCCCACCCGTGCCGCAGCGGGCCCCCGCACCCCGCCGTCACCCGGATAAGTGAATCCCCTGCCGCCCCCCTCCGCCCGCCGGCCTCTCTTGCGGGGCCGCTCCCCGACCTCGTAGAAGGTGATCACGAAGAGTTACCGACCGGTATCAATGCGGAGGCGACGTGCAGAAGGTGCTTTCCAGGCGAGGCCCCCGTCGGACCAGCCGTCCCCCGGCGCGCAGGGACACCCGACGCCCGCCCCGGGTCGGGCCGCAGGCGCCGCCGCACCCCGCCGAACACTTCACGGACCTGCTCCTGCTGGTCCTGACCGGCCACCGGCCCGCCGTCTGGTTCGCCCGGCACACCCGGGGCCACGCCTTCGAGGACCTGCTCTGGCTCCTGGCCCACCGCCCGCTGGCCCGCACGGGCCCGCACCCGCGGGTCCACGACATCGGCCACTACGAACCCGACTCCGGCGTCTACGAGGTCTTCGCCCGCATCTCGGTGGGCCCGCGCCTGCACGCCCTGGCCTTCCGGCTGGCCCGCGCCGAGGACCTCCGCTGGCGCTGCACGGCGGTGGACCTGGACGGCCGGACCCCACGGGAGACGGAAGCCCCGTGAGGGGACCCGTGGCCCCACGCGGAAGGGCCGGACACCCAGAGGTGCCCGGCCCTTCAGGAGGACGACGTCACTTCTTGCGACGACGCCCCTTCTGCTGCTTGCGCCGCTCGGCCCGGGTCAGGCCGTCGGCGGCGGACCGGGTGGGCCCGCCCTCGGTGACGAAGTCGCCCTCGTCGACCCCGCCCTCGGCGTTCGGCGCCTGGAAGTGCAGCCGGTCGGGCCGCTGCGGAGCGTCGAGCCCCTTGGCCCGGATCTCCGGACGGACCTGCGCCGGGACCGCGTCCTCCTTGTCCAGCGACGTGGTGGGCGCGGCGTCCTCCACCGGGACCTCCTCGACCTGCTGCTCGACCTGGACCTCCAGGTTGAACAGGTAGCCGACGGACTCCTCCTTGATGCCCTCCATCATGGCGGTGAACATGTCGAAGCCCTCGCGCTGGTACTCGACCAGCGGGTCCTTCTGCGCCATGGCGCGCAGGCCGATGCCCTCCTGGAGGTAGTCCATCTCGTAGAGGTGCTCGCGCCACTTGCGGTCCAGCACGCTGAGCACCACGCGGCGCTCCAGCTCACGCATGATCTCGGAGCCGAGCTGCTCCTCGCGCTCCTCGTACTGCGCGTGGATGTCGTCCTTGACGGCGTCGGCGATGAACTCGGCGGTGAGCCCGGCACGGTCCCCGGCCTCGTCCTCCAGCTCCTCCACCGTCACCTTGATCGGGTAGAGCTGCTTGAAGGCGCCCCACAGCCGGTCGAGGTCCCAGTCCTCGGCGAAGCCCTCGGCGGTCTCGGCCTCGATGTACGCGTCGATGGTGTCGTCCATGAAGTGCTGCACCTGCTCGTGCAGGTCCTCGCCCTCCAGGACGCGGCGGCGCTCGCCGTAGATGACCTCGCGCTGGCGGTTCAGCACCTCGTCGTACTTCAGGACGTTCTTGCGCGTCTCGAAGTTCTGCTGCTCGACCTGCGACTGGGCGGAGGCGATGGCCCGCGTGACCATCTTGTTCTCGATCGGGACGTCGTCCGGCACGTTCGCCATCGACATCACGCGCTCGACCATCTGCGCCTTGAACAGGCGCATGAGGTCGTCACCGAGCGACAGGTAGAAGCGGGACTCGCCCGGGTCGCCCTGACGGCCGGAACGACCGCGCAGCTGGTTGTCGATACGCCGCGACTCGTGGCGCTCGGTGCCCAGCACATAGAGCCCGCCGAGGTCCTTGACCTCCTCGAACTCGGCCTTGACGGCCTGCTCGGCCTTCTCCAGGGCCTCGGGCAGCGCCGCGGCCCACTCCTCGACGTGCTCGACCGGGTCCAGGCCCGTCTGGCGCAGCTCGGCCTCGGCGAGGTCGTCGGGGTTGCCGCCGAGCTTGATGTCCGTACCGCGGCCCGCCATGTTCGTCGCGACGGTGACGGCGCCCTTGCGGCCGGCCTGCGCGACGATGGTCGCCTCACGGTCGTGCTGCTTGGCGTTGAGCACCTCGTGCTGGATGCCGCGCTTGGAGAGCTGCTGCGAGAGGTACTCGGACTTCTCGACCGACGTCGTACCGACGAGGATCGGCTGGCCCTTCTCGTGCTTCTCCGCGATGTCGTCGACGACGGCGTCGAACTTGGCGACCTCGGTGCGGTAGATCAGGTCGGCCTGGTCCTTGCGGACCATCGGCTTGTTCGTCGGGATCGGGACGACGCCCAGCTTGTAGATCTGGTGGAACTCGGCGGCCTCGGTCATCGCCGTACCGGTCATGCCGGAGAGCTTGTCGTAGAGGCGGAAGAAGTTCTGGAGGGTGATGGTCGCAAGGGTCTGGTTCTCGTCCTTGATGTCCACCCCTTCCTTCGCCTCGATCGCCTGGTGCATGCCCTCGTTGTAACGGCGGCCGGCGAGGATACGGCCGGTGTGCTCGTCGACGATCATGACTTCGCCGTCGATGACGACGTAGTCCTTGTCCTTCTTGAAGAGTTCCTTGGCCTTGATGGCGTTGTTCAGGTAACCCACGAGCGGGGTGTTCACCGACTCGTACAGATTGTCGATGCCCAGCCAGTCCTCGACCTTGGCGACGCCCGGCTCGTGGATGGCGACGGTGCGCTTCTTCTCGTCGACCTCGTAGTCGCCGGTCTCCTCGATGCCCTTCATGGTGTTGCCGGCCTCGCCCTTGGTGAGGCGGGTCACCAGCTTGGCGAAGTCGCCGTACCACTTGGTGGCCTGGTCCGCGGGACCGGAGATGATCAGCGGCGTACGGGCCTCGTCGACGAGGATGGAGTCGACCTCGTCGACCACCGCGAAGTTGTGGCCGCGCTGGACGAGCTCGTCCTGGGACCACGCCATGTTGTCGCGGAGGTAGTCGAAGCCGAACTCGTTGTTCGTGCCGTACGTGATGTCGCAGTTGTACTGCTCGCGGCGCTGG
Organism: Streptomyces sp. HUAS MG91; assembly: GCF_040529335.1. Taxonomy (GTDB): domain Bacteria; phylum Actinomycetota; class Actinomycetes; order Streptomycetales; family Streptomycetaceae; genus Streptomyces; species Streptomyces tabacisoli. Next base: position 3,455,441 of record NZ_CP159534.1, read on the forward strand.
GCCGGCGTCATGTTCGCCAGGATGCAGCCCACGGTGAGGCCCAGGAACTTGTGGACGCGGCCCATCATCTCGGAGTCGCGCTCGGCCAGGTAGTCGTTCACCGTGATCAGGTGGACGCCCTTGCCGGACAGCGCGTTCAGATACGTCGGCAGCGTGCCGACGAGGGTCTTGCCCTCACCGGTCTTCATCTCGGCCACGTATCCGAGGTGGAGGGCGGCGCCGCCCATCAACTGCACGTCGTAGTGGCGCTGGCCCAGGACTCGCCGGGCGGCCTCACGGACGGTCGCGAACGCCTCGGGCAGCAGGTCGTCGAGGGTCTCGCCGTCCTCGACGCGCTGCTTGTACTCGTCCGTGAGCGCGCGCAGCTCGGCGTCGGAGAGGCTCTCGAAGTCCTCTTCGATGGAGTTGACCTGGTCCGCGATGCGGTGCAGCTTGCGCAGGATCTTGCCTTCGCCTGCACGCATGATCTTCTGGAGGACGGACACGAGGGTTGGTCTCCTTGCCGGTCGGGCCTGGCACGGTCGGTTACTCGGGCGACAGCCTGAGCAACGGCCATCGTATGCGAGGACCCCACCGCGCCGGGAGGTCTGCCATCAGGTCCAACGCACAGGCGCCTCGGAAGGTGCCGGTATACCCCACGAAAAGTGATGGTGCGTCCTCCTCGCCCCGAGCAGAATCGGGTGATGGAACCCGTGACGCTGACCACCGCCCGTCTGCGACTGCGCACCTTCGTCCCCGCCGACGCCGACGAGGTGCTGGCCGCCTGCCAGGACCCCGACATCCAGCGCTGGACCACGATTCCTTCGCCCTACGCGCGCGCGGACGCCGAATATTTCATCGAGCGGGTGGTCGCGGACGGCTGGCGCAGCGACGCCGAGTACACCTTCGCGGTCCGGACCGAGGAGCACGGCCCGATCGCCGCCGCCGTCGGGCTGCACCACCCGCGCGCGGGTGCCTGGGAAGTGGGTTTCTGGACGGCCAAGGAGTTCCGCGGCCGCGGCTACATGACGGAGGCGGTCCTCGAAGTCGCCCGCTGGGCGTTCACCGAGCTCGCCTGCACCCGCCTGGAATGGCGGGCCGAGGTGGGCAACAAGGGCTCGCGCACCGTCGCCGAGAAGGCCGGTTTCACCATGGAGGGCGTGCTGCGCGCGGGCCTGCCGAACAAGGGAGTCCTCCGCGACTGCTGGGTGGGCTCCCTCCTCCCCTCGGACCTGCCCCTCCCGAGCCCCCTGCCCTACCTCCCCTCCACCCCCTGACCACCCCGCCCCCGTACGGCCCCGCCCCCGCCTTGGGCAATCTGCCGCCGCCCCACCCCGCCCAGCCTTGGGCAATCTGCCGCCAAGGGCGGCAGGGTGGGCAAGGCGGCACCCCAGCGCCGGGCAGGCGCCCCGGCGGGCCCCGCCCACGGCCCGGAGCGGCACCCACGGTCGGGGCCCCGTTTGTCAGCGCCGCCCCCTATCGTTCCGCTCATGCCGACGACCGCGCCGCAGCACCCCACCCCCACCACCCAGCACCCCGTCGCCCTCTCCGCCCAGGAGGCCCGCCGCATCGCCCTCCGCGCCCAGGGCTTCCTCGGCGCCCCGAACCGCGCCGCAGGCGTCCGCGGAGTCCTGCGCAGCCTCGGCGCGGTCCAGCTCGACACGATCTCGGTCCTGGCCCGCTCCCACGAGCTGATCCCGTACGCGCGCCTCGGCGCGGTCGGCCGCAAGAAGGTCGAGCAGGCCTACTGGACCCAGACCCACGCCTTCGAGTACTGGTCCCACGCGGCCTGCATCCTCCCCATCGAGGAATGGCCCCACTTCGCCTTCCGCCGCCGCGCCTACCGCAACCGCCCGCACTGGAACCACCACCTCCCCGACGGCGCCTACGACCAGGTGATCAAGCAGCTGCGCGCCGAGGGCCCGCTGACCGCCACGGAGCTGGGCGGCGCGAAGAACAAGGGCGAGTGGTGGGACTGGTCGGACTCGAAGGTCGCCGTCGAGCGCGCGCTGATGTACGGCGAGGTGGTCTGCGTCGAGCGCCGCGCCTGGAAGCGGGTCTACGACCTGGCGGAGCGCGCGATCCCGGCGGACCTGCTCCACGACGACCTGGACGACAAGGAGTGCGTGCGCCGCCTGGTCGTCCAGGCCGGCCAGGCGCTCGGCGTCGGCACCCGCTCGGACATCGCCGACTACCACCGGCTGAAGAGCGAGCAGTTCGACGCGGTGATCGCGGAGACCAACCTGGTCCCGGTGACGGTCGAGGGCTGGGGCGGCAAGCCGGCCTGGGCCGACCCGGCGGCGCTGGAGTCGACGCCCCGCGGCCGGCACCGTACGACGCTGCTGTCCCCGTTCGACTCGCTGGTATGGGAGCGGGCGCGCGCGGAGCGGATCTTCGGCTTCACGCACCGCCTGGAGGCGTACGTCCCCAAGCCCAAGCGCGTCCACGGCTACTTCGCGATGCCGGTCCTGGCGGGCGGACAGCTGGTGGGCCGGGTCGACCCGGCGCGCGAGGGCACCACGCTGGTCGCCCGGCAGGTCTCCCTGGACGGCCCGAAGGCGGTCCAGGGAGTGGCGCAGGCCCTGCGCGAGGCGGCGAGCTGGGTGGGCTGCGACAGCGTCCGCGTGGAGCGCATGGCGGACGCGGCCCTGAAGCGGGACCTCGTCAGAGCGCTCGACTGAGGCGACAGGCAACCGGCGACCCGGACGAGTCCTAGCGGATCTCGAGGATCTTCTCCCGCATCGCGTACACCACGGCCTCCATCCTGGAGTGCAGCTGCAGCTTCTCCAGGATGTTGCGCACATGGTTCTTCACGGTGTTCTCCGAGATGAACAACTCCTTGGCGATATCCCGGTTGTTCATCCCGGTGGCGACCAGCTTGAGCACTTCCAGCTCGCGGTCGGTGAGCCGGGGCGCGGGCACCAGCCGGCGCTCGTCGGTGCGCTGGATCATCGACTTGAATTCGGTGAGCAGCTTCGACGCCATGGAGGGGCTGATCTGCGACTGCCCGTCGGCGACGGCGCGAATGGCCGTGGCCACCTCGTCGGTCGAGATCTCCTTCAGCAGATACCCCGTGGCGCCCGCCTTGATCGCGTCGTAGAGATCCGCTTCCTCGTCGCTGATCGTGAGCATGATGATTTTGGCGCTGGGTGCCACTTCCTTGATGGAGGTGCACGCCTCGATGCCGCCGCGCTTGGGCATCCGGACGTCCATCAGGACGATGTCCGGCAGCAGGTCGGCCGCCTTGTCCACCGCCTCGGCGCCGTCGCCCGCCTCGCCGACGACCTGAATGTCCTCCTCGGCCGCGAGGACGATCTCCAGACCACGCCGGAACAGCGCGTGATCGTCCACCACAAGGACCCGGATCGGCTCCTTGCGTGGTGAGCCCTCGTCCGGGCCCGTACCGGCGCCGCCATCGGCCGCGCCGGCGTCCTCGCCCCGCATCGGTCCGAAGCTGTCCGCCATCGTTCCTCCCCCTGAAGGCCGTGGCCCCGTCTTCCTGTGCCGGGCCAACCCGAGGCACCGGCCCACCGGTTGACCCGGCACGGCCATGATTTCATGCCTCGGGGTCCGCGCGTCGACGGAGCGGCGCACCAGGGGGTCGCACGATGGTGCCCCTGGGGGCGCACGCACACTCCAGGGGCACCGGATGAGTGGGTTTTCGGACAGCCTGCCCACGGACCGGGCGGACTCAGCCGCCGATGGCGTCTCCCGCGTCGGCGCTGTGCACGTCGGCGACCATGGGGTCGCTGCTGAGGTGGATGACGCCGTAGTCGTAGGCGTGACGCCGGTAGACCACGCTGGGTTCCTTGGTGTCGGAGTCGACGAACAGATAGAAGTCGTGCCCGACCAGCTCCATCTCGTAGAGCGCCTGGTCGAGCGTCATGGGTGCGGCGACGTGGGTCTTCTCACGGACGACGAGCGGGCCCTCGCCCTGGACCTCGAGCGATCCGATCCTGGTCGTCGGCACGGCGTCGGGCTCGGTGTCGTCCTTGGCGATCGTGCCGTCCCCGTTGAGCGTGGCGGCGTCCGGGACGTGCTCGGCGACCTCCGCCGCCGAGATGCGCTTCGTGCCGCGCCGCGACGACCGCTTGTCGTGCTGCTTGCGCAGCCGCGCGTCGAGCTTTTCCGTGGCGAGGTCGAGCGCCGCGTACGGATCGTTCGCCGAGGCCTCGGCCCGGATCACCGGACCCCGCGTGCGCAGCGTGATCTCCACGCGGTCGCAGCGGTCGGCCTGTCGGGGGTTGGGCTCCTTGGACACCTCCACGTCGAGGCTGATCACCTTGCCGTCGAGCTTCTGGATCTTCTCCAGGTTCAGCTTGTCGGCCACGTGCTTGCGGAACCGCTCCGGTACCTCGGTCTTGCGGCCCTTGACGACGATGTCCACGCAGAACTCCGTTCCCGGATAACTCCGCTCGCTCGGCGGAGCATCTCCCTCTTGCACACGACTCCGGCCACTTCCGGAGCCTCGGACTCGGTGACTTCCACCTCCTCCTCCCCCGCGGGCGAGATCTCCACCCCACCGTGACGGGTGATTGTCGAAATCTCTGCGCAATCGCTCGCACGGCAATCCGATATGCGAGGTACGGCTTCTGTCTTTCCTGCCGAGTTCCTCACAACTGAACATATCTCGCCCGGACGGATGTCGTCACCCTCTACTGACGCGTACCTCCATTCCGGTGGATGAACCCTCTCTCTACCTGGAACGATGCAGATCCTCGGTCAGTTCCGGTTTATTTCGAAGGAATCCGGAGATGCGGAGACCACGGCGGCCCCCACCGTGATCGGTCCTGCCATTCCGGGACCCGCCGCGCGTTCTCCCGCTGCTGTTGCGGAACGCGTCACCGCGTGTATTGCGCGCGCTGCCTCCGCCAAAGACGCGCCGGTCGTCATCAGGTCGTCGACCAGCACGATCCGGCCAACTTCGGTGAACAGCCCGCCCGCACCGCCCACCACGTCCAGCGCGCCCGACACATTGGCCCGGCGCTGCCGGGCGTCGAGCCCCGACTGGTCGGCCACGGCCCGCCGCTGGCGCAGCACGGCCAGGACCCGCACCGCGACGCCCTCCCGGCGCAGCCCGGCCGCCGCCGCGTACGCCAGGCGCCGCGTCGGGTCGTGCCCGCGCGCCCGCACCGCCCGGGGCGCGGAGGGCACCGGCACCAGCGCCACGGCCCCCGTCCCGCCCACCGGCAGTCCGGCCCGCACCGCCCCGGCGAGCGCCTCGCCCAGCGGCCGGGCCAGCCCCAGCGCGCCACGCTCCTTGTGCGCGAGCAGCACGGCCCGCACAGACCCCTCGTAGGGCACCGCCGCGTGCACGACGGGCAGCCCCGGCGGTCTCGGCGTCGGCGTCACCCGCCCCGGCCCAGCACCGCGGACCGCCCGTGCGCACCTCACGCACAGCGGTGTACGCGACCTGCCGCAGCCTGCGCACTGGGCCGGCAGCACCAGGTCGGAGAGGTCCTGCCACCACCCCCGCATACCCACCACTGTGCCAACCGGCGCGCCCCGCGACCACCCCTGTGGACAACGCCCTGTGGACAACTCGGCACCCCTGCCCGGCGACCGCGTCCCCGCAGGCGGAAGCAGCCCTACCCCGGATAGACCGGCGCCGTCCCGACCTTCAGCACGGACTGCCACGCGGCCCCGGAGGGCAACCGCACGATCCCGTCGTCGGAGTGCGCCAGCAGCGGCAGATCCGTGTCGGACGCCGCGATCTCGCTCACCCGCGTCAGCCCCGGCAGCGCCTGCCCGGTCGGGGTCGAGCCGTCGCACTGCACGTACCGGATCTGCTGGAGCCCGCCCGGCTCCCGGCCGACGACCACGAGCCGGCTGCCGCCCGCCCAGGACACGGCGGTGACCTCCTCCATGTCCGGTGCGGCCGGGCGCAGGTCGACCACCGAGATCTCCATGTCGCCGTCCGTCATGTCGTGGTCCCGCTCGACACGGCCGATCTGCAGCCGCGTCCTGCCGTCCTCCTCGACCAGGAGGGCGACGCGCGCGCCGTCGGCGGACATCTTCACCGCCTCGATCCGGGCATTCTCACCGAGCTCGTCGACCCGGACCTCCTGCATCCGGTCGGCCATGCCGTCCCCGAACACGAGCAGGCGCCGGTTCTTCGGATCGCGGTCGGCCACCCACAGATCACCCTGCGCGTCCCAACTGGGCGTCGTGAAACCGTCCTTCTCCGCCTTGGCGCCACTGTGCGCGAGCGCGTCCCCGAGCGAGGCGTTGGTGACCATGGACGCCACGAACAGCGACCGCCCGTCGCCGGACACCGCCGCCGCACGCTCCTGGTCGCGCGAGATCGCGACGGACCGCATCCGCCGCTCGCCCTCGCCCATCGGACCCGCCACCTGCTCGGGCTTCTGGTGCGAGCCGCTGGTGCCCGGCATCCGCACCACACGGCCCTTGTCGTCCAGGAAGTACTGGTACTGGAGCCCCGTGGAGTACCGCGGCGCCACCAGCGCGTCGGCCGCGCCCTTCGCGAGGGTGCACATCAGCCGGCCGTCGGCCCGCTCCAGTTCGACCTCGTCCACGCTCGACGACGACAGGTCCCGCAGTGAGTACAGGAGCTGGGCCGCCATCTTCTTGCACTGCGCCGAACCGATCGTGTCGGCGCTCTTGTTCAACGGCACCTTCAGCTTGTTCGCGTCGTCGGGAGCCAGCGACTTCGTCCCGTCGCGCAGCGCCGCCTTCAGCGGGAACGACGTCGTCACCACGCGGTTCAGCCAGCGGGTGGGCCCGGCGAGCACCTCCTTGACGGTCTCCGTCAGGGGGTCCACCCACTTCCGTACGAAGACGGGGTCGGCGACGAGCCGCTTCTGCCCGTCCCCGTCACCGGACTTCGCCGCGGGATCCACCGCGTAGTAGTACTTGTTGACGGACTGATAGATCCGCTGGAAGTCGGTCTTGCCCAGGACGACGCCGCGCGGCGGGGTGTCGATCCGCCACTGCTTCGGCTTGCCCTTGGCGGTCGCGACCAGGCTCAGATGCAGCGGTTCCTTGTAGCCGCTGCTGTCCGGCTGGTACGCCTGCTGGTCGTCGAGGCGTGCGACCTGAGTCCCGGTCAGCTCGAAGCCGCGCCCGTCCTGGGCGGAGTTCGCCCGGTCCGTCGCGTGCCTGCTGGGGCCGTCCTTGAGCACGACGGTCTGCCGCTCGGGATGCCAGTTCTTCGCCGCGTCGGGCGTCAGATACTTGCGGGCCACCGCGTACGAAGGGTCGTCGCTGGTCAGCGCCTCGAGGAAGCCTTCGACGATGCTCGTGGCCGCCGCGTTGTCCCGCGGCGGCAGCGCGAAGACGCGGACCTGCGAGTCCGGGCGCTGCGACGCCTCCACCGACTCGAGTCCGCCGCTGTCCGGCATCGACGCGCATCCGGCGAGGACGATGACGCCGCATCCGGCCAGCGCACCGCCCCGCACCCCGCGCCGCCGACGCGACGCCCGCTGCTCATCCACGACCGCCCTCGCTCCCCTCGTCACCCTCCGCCTGTCCGCCACGGCGGCCGCCGACGGCAGACCCTCCCCGCCACGGCGCACCGGACTCCGGCTCGGGCCCGACGGCCTCCACCGGGCCCACCTCACCAGCCGCACCGGCCTCGCCGGGCTGTCGCGGCACGCTCAACGCCCCGCCGCCCGTCCCCGCACCGCGCGCGACCACGCGCGCGCCACTGCCCGGCAGCGCCGTGGGATCGGCCGGCACCGCGGCCTGCCGCATCCGCGGCGCCAGCGGCGCCTTCGCCGGTACGGGCGGCGTCTGGGCGGGCACGGTCGCCAGCTTCCTGTCCTGCGCGCCGCCGTCGCCCAGGCCGCGGTTTCGTCGCGAGTCCTCCGGCTCCAGCGGTATCGGCGACCCGCGCAACGGCTCGTCCGCCGTCCGCGGCAACGTCAGCCGGAACTGCGAACCGCCACCCGGCTCACCCCACGCCTGCAACCAGCCGCCGTGCAGCCGCGCGTCCTCCAGGGCGATCGACAGGCCGAGACCGGTGCCGCCCGTCGTCCGCGCGCGCGCCGGATCGGCCCGCCAGAAACGGCTGAACACCCGGGTCGCCTCGCCCGGCTTCAGCCCGACCCCGTAGTCGCGCACCGCGACGGCGACGGCGCCACCGGCGGCGGCGAGCCGCACGACGACGTCCCTGCCCTCGCCGTGCTCCACGGCGTTCACCACGAGATTGCGCAGGACGCGCTCCACGCGCCGGGCGTCCGCCTCGGCGACCACCGGCTGATCGTCACCGAGGATCCGCACCTGCGTGCCCTTGCGCTCGGCGAGCGGCTCGGCGCCGCTGACGACCCGCCGCACGACCTCCCGCAGGTCGACCGGCTCGGCCTCCAGCGCGGCGGCCCCCGCGTCGAAACGGCTGATCTCCAGCAGGTCCGCGAGCAGCGACTCGAACCGGTCCAGCTGATCGGCGAGCAGCTCCGCCGACCGCGCGGTCACCGGATCGAAGTCGACCCGCGCCTCGTGGATGACGTCCGCGGCCATCCGTACGGTCGTCAGCGGAGTCCGCAGCTCATGGCTGACGTCCGACACGAACCGCCGCTGCATCCGCGACAGATCCTCCAGCTGCTGGATCTTCAGATGCAGGTTCTGCGCCATCTTGTTGAAGGCTTCGCCGAGGCGCGCGATGTCGTCCTCGCCGGTGACCTTCATACGTTCCTGGAGGCGGCCCGCGGAGAGCCGCTCGGCCACCCCGGCCGCCATCCGCACGGGCGTCACGACCTGTCGCACGACGAGCCAGGCGATGGCCCCGAGCAGCACGACCACGAACAGCCCGGCCGTCGCCAGCGTCCCCTTCACCAGGTCCAGGGACTTCTCCTCCTGGGTGAGCGGGAAGAGGTAGTACAGCTGGTACGGGTTGCCCTGCGGGTCGTTGAGGCGCTTGCCGATGACCAGGCCCGGCTGCGAGGCCTGACCGCCCTCGTAGATGATCCGCGTGTACTCCTGGGAGGCGCCGGTCATCCGCTCGACCCGCTCCCGCAGGTCCTCGGGCACGCTGCGCACCGGCTCCACGTTGCCGGAGCCGCGCAGGGCCCGTCCGCTGCCGCTGTCGGCGTCACCGGAGCTGAGCGTGACGACGTCGAAGGCACCCTTGCCGCCGCTGGAGAGCTGGCTGACGAGATCGGTCTTCCAGCTGTTGGGCTCCACGCTGGTGCGGCTGTCGTCGGGCGCGCCGTCCTGCGCCGCGGCGGTGACCGCGTCCGCCTTGTCCTTGGCGGCCCGGAAGCCGCCCTCGGCCTGGCTCTGCGACGCCTTCACCTTGGCGTCCAGCAGGCCGTTGCTCACCGAACCGATGACGACGATGCCGAGCAGCAGCACCACACCCAGCGACATCACCAGGGTGGTGACGACGACCTTCAGCTGGATGTTGCGCCGCCACAGCCGCATCGCGGGCAGCAGCGGCCGCCGCACCCAGCGCGTGAACAGCCGGAGCACCGGACTGCCCTTCATGCCGCCCTGGAGCAGCAGACCGCCGTCGAAGACCCGGCGCGCCCAGGGGACCCGCCCGGCCGCCGGCTGTCCCACAGGCCGCTCCGAACGGGATCCCGGCTTCCCGGGCGCCGAAGCGGCACTGTTCCGGGACATGTCAGCTCGGCCCTGCCTTGTAACCGACCCCGCGGACGGTCACCACGATCTCGGGCCGCTCGGGATCCTTCTCGACCTTCGAACGCAGCCGCTGCACATGCACATTGACCAGGCGCGTGTCCGCGGCGTGCCGGTAGCCCCACACCTGCTCGAGCAGCACCTCGCGGGTGAACACCTGCCACGGCTTGCGGGCCAGGGCCACCAGCAGATCGAACTCCAGCGGCGTCAGCGCGATCGACTGCCCGTCCCGCTTGACCGAGTGCCCGGCCACGTCGATGACCAGGTCACCGATGGCCAGCTGCTCGGGCGCGGGCTCCTCCGACCTCCGCAGCCGCGCCCGGATACGGGCCACGAGCTCCTTCGGCTTGAAGGGCTTCACGATGTAGTCGTCGGCGCCCGACTCGAGCCCCACCACCACATCGACGGTGTCGCTCTTCGCCGTGAGCATCACGATCGGCACCCCGGACTCCGCCCTGATCAGGCGGCACACCTCGATGCCGTCCCGGCCGGGCAGCATGAGGTCGAGGAGAACCAGATCGGGCTTGGTCTCCCGGAAAGCGGCCAGCGCCTTGTCGCCGTCAGCTACGAACGACGGCTCAAAACCTTCACCACGCAGCACAATGCCGAGCATCTCGGCCAGTGCGGTGTCGTCGTCGACGACAAGGACTCGTCCCTTCATGGACCACATCATCCCATTAGCTCATCGTTACCTGGCGTGACCTGGAACACAGCTCACTCAGGCCCTCACCTGTCACAGGCGCCAACGCGCCCCACTCCGTGACGATCGCCGTCACCAGCTCCGGCGGTGTCACGTCGAACGCCGGGTTGTACGCCTGCGTTCCCAACGGTGCCACCGGAATCCCGCCACCCGCCTCCACTCCCGCCAACGGCGCCTGCGGCGCCGTGAGCTCCGTCACTTCATGTCCGGCCCGCTGCTCCACCTCGATGGACACACCGTCGGGAGTCGCCAGATCCACCGTCGTCACCGGCGCCACCACGATGAACGGCACATGGTGATAACGCGCCAGAACCGCGAGCGGATAGCTCCCCACCTTGTTGGCCACCGAACCGTCGGCGGCGATCCGGTCCGCGCCGATCAGCACCGCGTCCACCTCACCGGCGGCGAACAGCGATCCCGCCGCGTTGTCGGTCAGCAATGTGTACGCCATCCCGCTGCGCGCTGCCTCGTACGCGGTCAGCCGCGCACCCTGCAACAGGGGGCGGGTCTCGTCCACCCACAGCCGGCGCAGCCGTCCGGCGCGGTGCGCGGCGCGCGCCACCGCGAACGCCGTGCCCTCACCACCGGAGACCAGGGCCCCGGTGTTGCAGTGCGTCAGGATCCGGTGGTTCCCGCCGGGCAGCAGCTCGTCGAGCAGCCGCATCCCGTGCTCCGCCATCCTGGCGCTCGCCGCGGCGTCCTCCTGGTGCAGCGCCCGCGCGGCGGCGAGCGCGGCAGCGGCGGCCCGCTCCCGGACGGCCTCGCCGCCCGTCCCCGCCCCGGCCCCCAGCGCCGACCGGTACGCCTCCTCGGCCCTGCGGACGCCGTACGCCAGATTGACCGCGGTGGGCCGTGCGCCCGCCAGGGCGTCCGCGGCCTGCCGCACGTCGAATCCACGAGCGGCGGCGAGCGCCACCCCGTACGCCCCCGTGATGCCGAGCAGCGGAGCTCCGCGCACGGCCAGGGACCGGATCGCCTGCACCAGTGCCTGCGGATCCGTGCACACCAGCTCGACTTCTTCTGCCGGAAGGCGCGTCTGGTCGAGCAACACCAGAACGGGCCCCTCCGCCGGTTCCTCCCAACGGATCGCCTGTACGTCGTCGGTCCTGGGCTGTTTGTCCTCGCTGAGCTGTATGTCCTCGCCGGATTGCGCGTACTGATCAGCCATCCGCCCAGTCTGCCCTTCCCTGCCCCGACAATTGAAGGTGTCAAGGCAGTACGGGGCCAGGTCATGCGGAACCCACCCCATGGCACGATGGCAGCCAACCTGCCGCCGCGACCGCGGACGGGCACCTTGAAGGAGCGACGATGAACGACACTCCGGGCTGGGCCTCGCCCGGATCTGCCCCCTCCGACGGCCCCGACGGCAAGGGCCAGGACAGCACGGGCCAGAACGGTGACGCCCAGGGCGCCGCTCCGCAGGACGCCGTGGGCCAGGGCCCCCAGTGGTCCAAGGAGCAGCCGCCGCCCGCGCAGTGGTCGGCTCCTTCCGGCTCGCCCGGCTCCTCCGGATCCTCCGGCCCCGGCCAGACCCCGCCGCCGCCCCCGCCGGCCCCCGGCCAGGGCTGGGGCGGCCAGGCTCCCGGCCAGGGCGGCTGGGGCCAGGGCCCCGGCGGTCCCGGGTACGGCGGCTGGGGCGCTCCCCCGCAGGGCGGCGGCTGGGGCCAGGGCGGCTGGGGCGGCCCGCCCGCCGCGGCCAAGCCCGGCGTCATCCCGCTGCGCCCGCTGGGCGTCGGGGAGATCCTCGACGGCGCGGTCTCGACGATGCGTACGTACTGGCGCACCGTCCTCGGCATCTCGCTGACCGTCGCCGTGGTCACGGAACTTCTGGTGGTCCTCCTCCAGGGCTTCTTCCTCAACGACTCGGCGACCACCGCCGCGCTCGACGACCCGGACGCCACGCCCCGCGAGGTCCTCAACGCCCTGGGCGGGCTGTTCATCGGCACCGGTGTCGTCCTCGTGGTCACGCTGCTCGGCACGATCATCGCCACGGCCCTGCTGACGACCGTCACCAGCCGTGCGGTCCTCGGCACGTCCGTCACCACCGGCGAGGCCTGGCGCGACGCCCGTCCCCAGGTCCTCAGGCTGCTCGGCCTGACGCTGCTGCTGCCGCTGATCGTCGCGGCGGTCGTCTTCGTGGGCACCGTCCCCGGCATCCTCGTCGCCGTCCTCGGTTCGTCCGACGGCGGCATCGCGCTCGCGATCATCGGCGGCATCGCGGGCTTCGTCGTCGCGATCTGGCTGATGATCCGCTTCTCGCTGGCCTCGCCCGCGCTGATGCTGGAGAAGCAGACGATCCGCAAGGCCATGGGCCGGTCCAGCAAGCTGGTCCGCGGCTCCTGGTGGCGGGTCTTCGGCATCCAGATCCTGGCGACGATCATCACCAACATCGTCTCGTCGATCATCCTGATCCCGTTCACCTTCATCGCCGCGGCGATCAGCGGTGACGGCGTCGGCCTCCTGGACAGCACCGGCGACTCGGGCTGGGCCTTCCTGATCATCAGCGGCCTCGGCTCGGTGATCGGCTCCACGCTCACCTTCCCGATCACCGCGGGCGTCACCGTGCTGCTCTACATCGACCAGCGCATCCGCCGCGAGGCCCTCGACCTCGAACTCGCCCGCGCCGCGGGCCTCCAGGGCTACGGGACCGCTCCCGGCGCCACCCCGGGGGGCTGATGCGGTGAGCGCGCCCGGGGGAGTGCTCATGGCGGCGGCCTGGCTGACGCGCGCCGGCGGCGACGAGCCGCCGGTGACGATCCCGCGCGATCCCGCGCGGGAAGCGGCCGAGCACGAGCTGTCCAAGCCCGCGTACCACCAGAACGATCCGAGCTGGTTCATGCGGGCCCTGAACAAGTTCTGGGAGTGGATCGACAAGCTGCTGTCCGCCGCGTCCGGCGCCGCGCCGGGCGGCGCCGTCGGCCTGATCGTGATCGTGCTGGCGGTCGTGGCCGTGGCGGCGGCGCTGTGGTGGCGGCTCGGCACCCCGCGCCGCTCCCCCACCTCCACGGCCCGGCTCTTCGACGACCGCCCGCGCAGCGCCGCCGAACACCGGGCGGCCGCCGAGGCGCACGCCGCCCAGGGCCACTGGAACCAGGCCGTCCAGGAACGGATGCGGGCCCTCGTCCGCTCCCTGGAGGAGCGCGCCCTGCTCGACCCGCGCCCCGGCCGCACCGCCGACGAGGCGGCCGGCGAGGCCTCCCGCGCCCTGCCGCAGCACACGGACCGGCTCCGGGCGGCGGCCCGCGACTTCGACGACGTCACATACGGCGGCCGCTCCGCGACCCCGGAGATGTACCAGCGCCTGACCGCCCTGGACACCGAGGCGGAACACACCGCCCCGTCCCTCACCGCCTCGGGGGCCGCACGGTGACCGACCCCACCACCCCGGACCTCTCCAAGCCCGACCGGGCCACCACCGGCACGTCCACGGCCACCCTCACCGGGACGCCGCCGCCCCCGACGCCGGAACCGTCCCCCGAGGGCACCTCGACCACCCCCACGGTCCGCCAGGTGTGGACCCGCACGCGAGGCATCGCCCTCGCCCTGGTCCTCCTCCTGGCCGCCGCCGTGGCCACCGCGGCCATCCGCTCGGGCGAGAAGCACGGCGAACTCGACCCGCGCTCCGCCGACCAGTACGGCAGCCGCGCCGTCGCCGCGCTCCTCGCCGAGCGCGGCGTCGACACCCGCGTCGTCACCACTGCGGCCGAGGCCCGCGCCGCGACCGGAGCGGACACCACCCTCCTCGTCGCCGTCCCCGACCTGCTCACGGCCCACCAGCAGAGCCAGATCCAGGCCGCCACCGCCGAATCCGGCGGCCGCACGATCCTCGTCGCCCCGAGCGCCGCGTCGGTCGGCAAACTGGCCCCCGGGGTCACCGCGGACCCCGGAACCAGCACCGACACGACCCTCGCCCCCGACTGCTCCCTGCCGGCGGCCCGCGGCGCGGGCGCGGCCGACACGGGCGGCGAGCGCTACAACACAGCCTCGGAGAAAGCCGACTCCTGCTACCCGAGCGACGGCATCCCCACCCTGCTCCGCCTGCCCTCGGCGACCGGCGACGGCGACACCGTGATCGTCGGCGCCCCCGACATCCTGCTCAACGACCGCCTCGACAAGCAGGGCAACGCCTCGCTCGCTCTCCAACTCCTCGGTACCCGCCCCCATCTGGTCTGGTACCTCCCCTCCCTCACCGACGAATCCGCGGCCTCCGGTGCGCAGAACGACCGCAGCTTCTTCGACCTGATCCCCAAGGGCTGGCTCTGGGGCACGCTCCAGCTCTTCGTCGCGGCAGCCCTCGCCGCCCTCTGGCGCGCACGCCGTCTGGGCCGCCTGGTCCCCGAACGTCTCCCCGTCGCGATCCGCGCCTCCGAGACCACCGAAGGCCGCGCCCGCCTCTACCGCAAGGCGAACGCCCGCGACCGCGCGGCGAACGCCCTGCGTATCTCCACCCGCACCAAGCTCGCCCCCCTCATCGGCATCCCCGTCTCCCGGGCCCACACGCCCGAGATCTTCCTGCCGGCCCTGGCCCGCCAACTCCCCACGCCCGGCCAGGACCTGCACGCTCTCCTCTTCGGTCCGCCCCCCACGACCGACGCGGCACTCATCGCCCTCGCCGACCACCTCGACGCCCTCGAAAGAGAGGTACGGAATTCATGATGGACCCGACCACTGACAACGCCGGGCCCACACCCGATCCCCGCAGCTCACGGGCTTCTCTGGAAGCCCTGCGCGCCGAGATCGCCAAGGCCGTGGTCGGCCAGGACCCCACCGTCACGGGCCTGGTCGTGGCCCTCCTGTGCCGGGGCCACGTCCTCCTCGAAGGCGTCCCCGGCGTGGCCAAGACCCTCCTGGTCCGCTCCCTGGCCGCGTCCCTCGAACTCGACACCAAGCGCGTCCAGTTCACCCCTGACCTGATGCCCAGCGACGTGACGGGCTCCCTCGTCTACGACACGCACACCTCGCGCTTCTCCTTCCAGCCGGGCCCGGCGTTCACGAACCTCCTCCTCGCGGACGAGATCAACCGCACGCCGCCCAAGACCCAGTCCTCCCTCCTGGAGGCCATGGAAGAGCGCCAGATCACGGTGGACGGCACCCCGCGTCCCCTCCCCGACCCGTTCATGGTGATCGCCACCCAGAACCCGGTCGAGTACGAGGGCACGTACCCGCTCCCCGAGGCGCAACTGGACCGCTTCCTCGTCAAGTTGAACGTTCCTCTTCCGACCCGCCAGGACGAGATCGACGTCCTCACCCGCCACGCGTCCGGCTTCAACCCGCGCGACCTCGCCTCGGCCGGCCTGCGCCCGGTGGCCACGGCCGCCGACCTGGAGACGGCCCGCGCCGCGGTGGCCAAGACGTCGATCTCCCCCGAGGTCACGGCGTACGTGGTCGACATCTGCCGGGCGACGCGCGAATCCCCGTCCCTCACCCTCGGCGTCTCGCCGCGAGGGGCGACGGCACTGCTCTCCACGGCCCGCGCCTGGGCCTGGCTGACCGGCCGCGACTACGTCACCCCCGACGACGTCAAGGCCCTCGCCCTGCCCACGCTCCGCCACCGCGTCCAGCTGCGCCCGGAGGCGGAGATGGAAGGCGTCACCACGGACTCGGTGATCAACGCGATCCTCACCCACGTCCCCGTCCCCCGTTAGAGACCGGACGACATGGCCCTCACCGGACGCACGGCCCTGCTCGCAGCCGTCGGCTCCCTCCCCATCGGGATCTGGGAGCCGAGCTGGACGGGCATCCTGGCCGTCAACGCTCCCCTGGCCCTGGCCTGCGCCTGCGACTTCGCGCTGGCCGCCCCCGTACGCTCACTGCGCCTCACGCGCGCGGGCGACACGTCCGTACGTCTCGGGGACCCGGCCGATGTCACGCTCACGGTCACCAATCCCGGGCGCCGCCCGCTGCGCGCGCAGATCCGCGACGCCTGGCCGCCCAGCACGTGGCGCAGGGGCATGGAGCACGACGCGTCCCGGCACCGGGTGACGATCCCACCGGGCGAGCGCCGCCGGGTCACCACCCGCCTCCTGCCCACCCGCAGGGGCGACCGCAAGGCGGACCGCGTCACGGTCCGCTCCTTCGGCCCGCTGGGCCTGTTCACCCGTCAGGGCACGCACGACGTGCCGTGGACGGTCCGCGTCCTGCCGCCGTTCCACAGCCGCAAGCATCTCCCGTCCAAGCTGGCCCGCCTCCGCGAACTCGACGGCCGCACCAGCGTGTTGACGAGGGGCGAGGGCACCGAGTTCGACAGCCTCCGGGAGTACGTCCCCGGGGACGACACCCGTTCCATCGACTGGCGCGCAACGGCCCGCCAGTCCGCGGTCGCCGTCCGCACCTGGCGCCCGGAACGCGACCGGCACATCCTCCTGGTCCTGGACACGGGCCGTACGTCCGCCGGCCGGGTCGGCGACGCCCCGCGTCTGGACGCCTCGATGGACGCCGCGCTCCTCCTGGGCGCCCTGGCCTCTCGCGCCGGCGACCGCGTCGATCTGCTCGCCTACGACCGCCGCGTCCGCGCCCTGGTCCAGGGCCGCACCGCGGGCGAGGTCCTTCCGGCCCTGGTCAACGCCATGGCCCCGCTGGAACCCGAGCTGATCGAAACCGACGCCCGAGGCCTCACGGCGACGGCCCTGCACACGGCGCCCCGCCGCTCCCTCGTCGTTCTTCTTACGTCGTTGGAGGCGGCCCCGGTCGAGGAGGGCCTGCTCCCTGTCCTCGCCCGCCTCACCAAGCGCCACACCGTGGTGGTGGCCTCGGTCGCCGACCCGGCGATCGAAGCCATGGCGGCGTCACGGGGCACCACGGACGCGATCTACGACGCGGCATCAGCGGCCCAGGCGACAGCGGAACGCCACCGCACGGCGGAAAAACTCACCCGCCACGGCGTCACGGTCGTCGACGCAACACCCTCAGAACTGGCCCCCGCTTTGGCGGACGCCTACCTGTCCCTGAAAGCGGCCGGCCGCCTCTGATCACCCCTCCGTAGCCTCGCCTCGCAAAAGACGAGGCTGCGGATTTCTTGCTCCGTAAACGCAGAAAAGCCCGGACCGTTCCCGGTCCGGGCTTCTCTCAAAATTTGTTCGGCGGCGTCCTACTCTCCCACAGGGTCCCCCCTGCAGTACCATCGGCGCTGTAAGGCTTAGCTTCCGGGTTCGGAATGTAACCGGGCGTTTCCCTCACGCTATGACCACCGAAACACTATGAAACTGTCAACCGGAGCCGTGACCAAAAGGCTACGACGGTTGTTCGTGGTTTCAGAACCAACACAGTGGACGCGAGCAACTGAGGACAAGCCCTCGGCCTATTAGTACCGGTCACCTCCACACCTCACGGTGCTTCCAGATCCGGCCTATCAACCCAGTCGTCTACTGGGAGCCTTAACCCCTCAAAGGGGGTGGGAATACTCATCTCGAAGCAGGCTTCCCGCTTAGATGCTTTCAGCGGTTATCCCTCCCGAACGTAGCCAACCAGCCATGCCCTTGGCAGGACAACTGGCACACCAGAGGTTCGTCCGTCCCGGTCCTCTCGTACTAGGGACAGCCCTTCTCAATATTCCTACGCGCACAGAGGATAGGGACCGAACTGTCTCACGACGTTCTAAACCCAGCTCGCGTACCGCTTTAATGGGCGAACAGCCCAACCCTTGGGACCGACTCCAGCCCCAGGATGCGACGAGCCGACATCGAGGTGCCAAACCATCCCGTCGATATGGACTCTTGGGGAAGATCAGCCTGTTATCCCCGGGGTACCTTTTATCCGTTGAGCGACGGCGCTTCCACAAGCCACCGCCGGATCACTAGTCCCGACTTTCGTCCCTGCTCGACCCGTCGGTCTCACAGTCAAGCTCCCTTGTGCACTTACACTCAACACCTGATTACCAACCAGGCTGAGGGAACCTTTGGGCGCCTCCGTTACTCTTTGGGAGGCAACCGCCCCAGTTAAACTACCCATCAGACACTGTCCCTGATCCGGATCACGGACCGAGGTTAGACATCCAGCACGACCAGAGTGGTATTTCAACGACGACTCCCCAACCACTGGCGTGGCTGGTTCAAAGTCTCCCACCTATCCTACACAAGCCGAACCGAACACCAATATCAAACTGTAGTAAAGGTCCCGGGGTCTTTCCGTCCTTCTGCGCGAAACGAGCATCTTTACTCGTAGTGCAATTTCACCGGGCCTATGGTTGAGACAGTCGAGAAGTCGTTACGCCATTCGTGCAGGTCGGAACTTACCCGACAAGGAATTTCGCTACCTTAGGATGGTTATAGTTACCACCGCCGTTTACTGGCGCTTAAGTTCTCAGCTTCGCACACCCGAAAGTGCACTAACCGGTCCCCTTAACGTTCCAGCACCGGGCAGGCGTCAGTCCGTATACATCGCCTTACGGCTTCGCACGGACCTGTGTTTTTAGTAAACAGTCGCTTCTCGCTGGTCTCTGCGGCCACCCCCAGCTCACACTGCAAGAGTGATCACCAGGTGTGGCCCCCCTTCTCCCGAAGTTACGGGGGCATTTTGCCGAGTTCCTTAACCATAGTTCACCCGAACGCCTCGGTATTCTCTACCTGACCACCTGAGTCGGTTTAGGGTACGGGCCGCCATGAAACTCGCTAGAGGCTTTTCTCGACAGCATAGGATCATCCACTTCACCACAATCGGCTCGGCATCAGGTCTCAGACTATGTGTGACCCGGATTTACCTAGATCACGTCCTACACCCTTACCCCGGGACAACCACCGCCCGGGATGGACTACCTTCCTGCGTCACCCCATCACTCACCTACTACCAACTTGGGCCGGCGGCTCCACCACTCCGAACCACGTCAAAGACGAGGACGGCGGTTTCACGGCCTTAGCATCACTGGATTCGATGTTTGACGCTTCACAGCGGGTACCGGAATATCAACCGGTTATCCATCGACTACGCCTGTCGGCCTCGCCTTAGGTCCCGACTTACCCTGGGCAGATCAGCTTGACCCAGGAACCCTTAGTCAATCGGCGCAAACGTTTCTCACGTTTGTATCGCTACTCATGCCTGCATTCTCACTCGTGAACCGTCCACAACTGCCTTCCGGCGCTGCTTCACCCGGCACACGACGCTCCCCTACCCATCACAGCACCCGTTGGGGCTTATTACTGCAATGACACGACTTCGGCGGTACGCTTGAGCCCCGCTACATTGTCGGCGCGGAATCACTAGACCAGTGAGCTATTACGCACTCTTTCAAGGGTGGCTGCTTCTAAGCCAACCTCCTGGTTGTCTCTGCGACTCCACATCCTTTCCCACTTAGCGTACGCTTAGGGGCCTTAGTCGATGCTCTGGGCTGTTTCCCTCTCGACCATGGAGCTTATCCCCCACAGTCTCACTGCCGTGCTCTCACTTACCGGCATTCGGAGTTTGGCTAAGGTCAGTAACCCGGTAGGGCCCATCGCCTATCCAGTGCTCTACCTCCGGCAAGAAACACACGACGCTGCACCTAAATGCATTTCGGGGAGAACCAGCTATCACGGAGTTTGATTGGCCTTTCACCCCTAACCACAGGTCATCCCCCAGGTTTTCAACCCTGGTGGGTTCGGTCCTCCACGAAGTCTTACCTCCGCTTCAACCTGCCCATGGCTAGATCACTCCGCTTCGGGTCTTGAGCGCGCTACTGAATCGCCCTATTCGGACTCGCTTTCGCTACGGCTTCCCCACACGGGTTAACCTCGCAACACACCGCAAACTCGCAGGCTCATTCTTCAAAAGGCACGCAGTCACGAGACACCAAGCAAGCTTGATGTCCGACGCTCCCACGGCTTGTAGGCACACGGTTTCAGGTACTATTTCACTCCGCTCCCGCGGTACTTTTCACCATTCCCTCACGGTACTATCCGCTATCGGTCACCAGGGAATATTTAGGCTTAACGGGTGGTCCCGCCAGATTCACACGGGATTTCTCGGGCCCCGTGCTACTTGGGTGTCTCTCAAACGAGCCGCTGATGTTTCGACTACGGGGGTCTTACCCTCTACGCCGGACCTTTCGCATGTCCTTCGCCTACATCAACGGTTTCTGACTCGTCTCACAGCCGGCAGACTGTAAAAGAGAGATCCCACAACCCCCAAGCGCAACCCCTGCCGGGTCTCACACGCTTGAGGTTTGGCCTCATCCAGTTTCGCTCGCCACTACTCCCGGAATCACGGTTGTTTTCTCTTCCTGCGGGTACTGAGATGTTTCACTTCCCCGCGTTCCCTCCACACTGCCTATGTGTTCAGCAGCGGGTGACAGCCCATGACGACTGCCGGGTTTCCCCATTCGGAAACCCCCGGATCAAAGCCTGGTTGACGACTCCCCGGGGACTATCGTGGCCTCCCACGTCCTTCATCGGTTCCTGGTGCCAAGGCATCCACCGTGCGCCCTTAAAAACTTGGCCACAGATGCTCGCGTCCACTGTGCAGTTCTCAAACAACGACCAACCACCCATCACCCCGAACCAGTTGCGGTTCGAGTGCACTGGGGCCGGCACTGAAGGCAGCCTTATCGGCCGTACCTTCAGATACCCAACAGCGTGCCCGGCCCGACCCGTTCTCTTCTCACGTTCCACGCCGAAGCAGTACTAGTGAAAGACAACCGATCGTGCCGAATAATCAACGTTCCACCCATGAGCAACCACCGTCGAACGTTTGCCGACGTAATGGCCCTGGACCACCAAACAATGTTTGGCGGCCTAGATGCTCCTTAGAAAGGAGGTGATCCAGCCGCACCTTCCGGTACGGCTACCTTGTTACGACTTCGTCCCAATCGCCAGTCCCACCTTCGACAGCTCCCTCCCACAAGGGGTTGGGCCACCGGCTTCGGGTGTTACCGACTTTCGTGACGTGACGGGCGGTGTGTACAAGGCCCGGGAACGTATTCACCGCAGCAATGCTGATCTGCGATTACTAGCAACTCCAACTTCATGGGGTCGAGTTGCAGACCCCAATCCGAACTGAGACCGACTTTTTGAGATTCGCTCCACCTTGCGGTATCGCAGCTCATTGTATCGGCCATTGTAGCACGTGTGCAGCCCAAGACATAAGGGGCATGATGACTTGACGTCGTCCCCACCTTCCTCCGAGTTGACCCCGGCGGTCTCCTGTGAGTCCCCATCACCCCGAAGGGCATGCTGGCAACACAGAACAAGGGTTGCGCTCGTTGCGGGACTTAACCCAACATCTCACGACACGAGCTGACGACAGCCATGCACCACCTGTACACCGACCACAAGGGGGCGCCTGTCTCCAGACGTTTCCGGTGTATGTCAAGCCTTGGTAAGGTTCTTCGCGTTGCGTCGAATTAAGCCACATGCTCCGCTGCTTGTGCGGGCCCCCGTCAATTCCTTTGAGTTTTAGCCTTGCGGCCGTACTCCCCAGGCGGGGAACTTAATGCGTTAGCTGCGGCACCGACGACGTGGAATGTCGCCAACACCTAGTTCCCACCGTTTACGGCGTGGACTACCAGGGTATCTAATCCTGTTCGCTCCCCACGCTTTCGCTCCTCAGCGTCAGTAATGGCCCAGAGATCCGCCTTCGCCACCGGTGTTCCTCCTGATATCTGCGCATTTCACCGCTACACCAGGAATTCCGATCTCCCCTACCACACTCTAGCCTGCCCGTATCGACTGCAGACCCGGGGTTAAGCCCCGGGCTTTCACAACCGACGCGACAAGCCGCCTACGAGCTCTTTACGCCCAATAATTCCGGACAACGCTTGCGCCCTACGTATTACCGCGGCTGCTGGCACGTAGTTAGCCGGCGCTTCTTCTGCAGGTACCGTCACTTTCGCTTCTTCCCTGCTGAAAGAGGTTTACAACCCGAAGGCCGTCATCCCTCACGCGGCGTCGCTGCATCAGGCTTTCGCCCATTGTGCAATATTCCCCACTGCTGCCTCCCGTAGGAGTCTGGGCCGTGTCTCAGTCCCAGTGTGGCCGGTCGCCCTCTCAGGCCGGCTACCCGTCGTCGCCTTGGTGAGCCACTACCTCACCAACAAGCTGATAGGCCGCGGGCTCATCCTTCACCGCCGGAGCTTTCAACCCCTTCCCATGCGAGAAGGAGTGGTATCCGGTATTAGACCCCGTTTCCAGGGCTTGTCCCAGAGTGAAGGGCAGATTGCCCACGTGTTACTCACCCGTTCGCCACTAATCCACCCCGAAGGGCTTCATCGTTCGACTTGCATGTGTTAAGCACGCCGCCAGCGTTCGTCCTGAGCCAGGATCAAACTCTCCGTGAATGTTTCCCCGTCATCGGGGTGACACCACGAGAGCGGAACCGGAAGAGGAATAATCTCCCGGTTCACAGCGTCCTCGCTGTGTTTTTACAAAGGAACCTCGTCTCAGAGAGACGGGGTATCAACATATCTGGCGTTGATTTTTGGCACGCTGTTGAGTTCTCAAGGAACGGACGCTTCCTTTGTACTCACCCTCTCGGGCTTTCCTCCGGGCGCTTCCCTTCGGTATTTCGTGTTTCCAACCTTACCAGATCCTTTTTCCGTTCCGTTTCCGGTCCGAATTTGTTTCCGGTGGCTGTTGGAGGGCCTTTGCCTTTCGGCTGATCCGACTTTATCAGAAGTTTTTGGCCGGTCTGACCGGCTGTTGGTTTCTGAATTAGTCAGAGGGCTTCTCGAAAGAAAGTGTTTCGTGAAGCGCGATAGATGCTAACCGTCGCAAACGAACCTGTCGAGTTCGGGGCAACTGTTCGAATCTACCTCCCCGTCCGGTCCGTGTCAACGGGCTTTCCGGGGCGAAGAGGAGACTAGCAGGTCAGCGGGGCCGGGTGCACATCAAGCCGCTGTCGGCAGGAGTGCGCTCCGCTCGGACTCGGGGACGTCGCCGGTCTCGCCCTCGCGGGTGGCGCGACCACCGAGGACGTAGACGTAGGTGAGGAAGGCGAGTTCGGCCGCGATGCCGATGCCGATGCGGGCCCAGGTCGGGAGGCCCGAGGGGGTCACGAAGCCTTCGATGGCGCCCGAGACGAAGAGGACCAGGGCCAGGCCGATGGCCATGCCCAGGGCTGCGCGGCCCTCTTCCGCGAGGGCGGTGCGACGGGTGCGCGGGCCCGGGTCGATGACCGTCCAGCCGAGGCGGAGGCCGGTGCCGGCGGCCACGAAGACCGCGGTCAGTTCGAGGAGGCCGTGCGGGAGGATCAGGCCGAGGAAGGTGTCGAGGCGGCCGGCGGAGGTCATGAGGCCGATGCCCACACCGACGTTGAGCATGTTCTGGAAGAGGATCCAGAGGACCGGCAGGCCCAGGAAGACGCCCAGGACCAGGCACATCGCCGCGGCCTGGGCGTTGTTCGTCCACACCTGGGCCGCGAAGGAGGCCGCCGGGTGGCTCGAGTAGTACGTCTCGTACTGGCCGCCGGGGCGGGTCATCTCGCGGAGCTCCGCGGGGGCGGCTATGGAGGCCTGGATGTCGGGGTGGGTGCCGATCCACCAGCCGATCAGGGCGGCTATCGCCGTCGAGATGAGGGCCGTGGGCACCCACCAGTGGCGGGCCCGGTAGACCGCGGCCGGGAAACCGCGCGTCAGGAAGTCGGTCACGTCGCGCCAGGAAGCGCGACGGGTGCCTGTCACGGCACTACGCGCGCGTGCCACGAGTTGGGTGAGGCGGCCGATGATCCGGGGGTCCGGTGCGCTGGACTGGATGAGCGAGAGATGGGTGGCCGTGCGCTGGTAGAGCGTGACCAGTTCGTCCGCCTCCGTGCCGGTGAGACGGCCGCGTCGGCGCAGCAGGGCGTCCAGACGGTCCCACTCGGCGCGGTGGGCGGACACAAAGACGTCGAGGTCCATCCGGTCTGCTGCTCCTCGCTTTCCGGCACCTGTGCGGCGCGATGTGCCCTCAGCTTGGCAGACTGGCGGTTCCTAGGGCAGGTCAGGGAAGGGTGGGTGGCCGGTGTGAGTGAGCTGGTGACGGGCGAGGCGGTGGCTCTGGAGCTGCGGCCTGCGAAACTGCCGAGCCGGGCACTCGCCGTGCTCATCGATCTCGCGGTGGCCTTCGCCGTCTACATCGCCGTGACGATGACGATCGTGGCGGCCACGTCCTCGCTGGACGACGCCGCTTCGGCCGCCGTAGCCGTGGCGACGTTCCTGCTGGTGCTGGTCGGGGTTCCGATCGCGGTGGAGACGCTGAGCAGGGGGCGATCGCTGGGGAAGCTCGCGTGCGGGCTGCGGGTCGTGCGGGACGACGGGGGGCCGATCCGGTTCCGGCACGCGCTGGTGCGGGGGGCCGTCGGCGTCGTGGAGATCCTGATGACCTTCGGGGTCGTGGCCTGCATCGCCTCACTGGTGTCCGCGCGGGGGCGCAGGATCGGCGACGTCGTCGCGGGGACGCTCGTCGTGCGGGAGCGGGTGCCCACCGGGCAGGCCGCGTTCGTACCGCCTCCCCCGCCGTGGCTGGTGGGCCGGTTCGCGCAGCTCGATCTGTCCGCGGTGCCCGAGGGGCTGTGGCTCGCGGTGCGGCAGTACCTGACGCGGATGGGGCAGCTGGATCCGCAGGTGGGGCACGGCATGGCCGCGCGGCTCGCGGCCGATGTCGCCGCGCACACCGGTGCTCCGGCGCCGACGGATGTGCCGCCCGCGGCGTTCCTGGCCGCCGTGGTGCACGAGCGGCAGTCGCGCGAGGCCCAGCGGGCCTACGACGCGGCGCGGCACGGTGGCGGGCCTGCGGCCCCGGCGGGGTACGCCCTCACGGGCGCCCCGTCGTATCCCGCCCCGTCCTATCCCGCCCCGCAGTCCCCCACTCCGTACACGCCGCCCGCCGCACCCGTCGGCCCCGCGCCGGACGCGTTCCGCAAGCCGCCCGCTCCCTCTTCCGCTCCCGGCGCTCCCGGCTCTCCCGGCGACCGGGACGGTGGGGCCGAGCCGCCGGCCACCGGGTTCGCTCCCCCGGCCTGAGACGTCCGGCTTCCGGCGTCAGGCGAACACCGAGGGCGGTGTTTCGAGGTCCTCCAGCTCGATGCCGGGGGCCGCGAGGACGACGTCGCCGCTGAGGTGAACGGTGTGCTGCTCACCGGTGTCCAGGGCTGTGACCTGGTACGCGTCCACGGTCAGGGGTCCGTTGTCAGTGGCGTGTGCTTCGCTGTTCAGCAAGGTCCAGGACTGGTCCACGGTGCGCGGGGCCAGGACCGGATCGGTGAGGGCGACCAGACGGACACGGGTCACGGGGGAAGCGGGGGTGAGGTTCAGCAGACGGGTCGTGGCGATGAGGAACGCGGGGGACGTGCCCGTGAACGCGTGCGCGGGAGCGTTTCCCTCGGTGGCGTGTGTGCCGGTGGGGTCGGTGCGCACCCAGGTGACGCCGTCGAGAGCGGCGCCGCGGACCTGCCAGCTCGCCGCGTTGAGTTCGAGGCGGATGGGGCGGCCGAGTTCGTCCAGGGCGAGGTCGATCGAGCCGGCGTGATCGCCGGAGGGGGTGGTGCGTTGCGCGACGTAGCGCCAGCCGGAGGGGCCGGGCGCGCAGTGGAAGTGTTCTTCGCCGAGGGGGGTGTGATCGTGCGGATCATGGAGCGCATAGCGGCCGCGGGGCATGGGCTTCGTCGGGTCCTCTGTCTGGCCTGGTGACGGCCGCCGCCACCGGTCGCGGGTGCGGGCCGGGTGGTTCTGGCTGGCGTCGAAGGACGTGTCCACCGTAGCCAGCGGTGCGGCAGGTACGGGACAGGCCCCCGGCACGGGGGTGCGGGGGCCTGTCCTTGCAGCCGGTTCAGCCGACGCGCGACGCGATCGACCGGTGCGTGGTGCTCAGTAGTGCTTAGTAGCGGTAGTGGTCCGGCTTGTACGGGCCCTCGACCTCGACACCGATGTACGAGGCCTGCTCCGGGCGGAGCGTCGTCAGCTTCACGCCGAGGGAGTCCAGGTGGAGACGGGCGACCTTCTCGTCCAGGTGCTTGGGCAGCACGTACACGTCGGTCGGGTACTCCGACGGCTTGGTGAACAGCTCGATCTGGGCCAGCGTCTGGTCCGCGAACGAGTTGGACATCACGAACGACGGGTGGCCGGTGGCGTTGCCCAGGTTCAGCAGGCGGCCCTCGGACAGCACGATGATCACCTTGCCGTCGGGGAACGTCCACGTGTGGACCTGCGGCTTCACCTCGTCCTTGACGATCCCGTCGATCTTCGCCAGGCCGGCCATGTCGATCTCGTTGTCGAAGTGGCCGATGTTCCCGACGATCGCCTGGTGCTTCATCCTGGCCATGTCGCTCGCCATGATGATGTCCTTGTTGCCGGTCGTCGTGACGAAGATGTCGACCTGGTCGACAACCTCGTCGAGCGTCGCGACCTGGTAGCCGTCCATCGCCGCCTGCAGCGCGCAGATCGGGTCGATCTCCGTGACGATCACGCGGGCGCCCTGGCCGCGCAGCGACTCCGCACAGCCCTTGCCCACATCGCCGTAGCCGCAGACGAGAGCGGTCTTGCCGCCGATCAGGACGTCCGTGGCCCGGTTGATGCCATCGATCAGCGAGTGCCGGCAGCCGTACTTGTTGTCGAACTTCGACTTCGTCACCGCGTCGTTCACATTGATCGCGGGGAACAGCAGCGAGCCCTCGCGCTGCATCTCGTACAGGCGGTGGACACCGGTCGTGGTCTCCTCGGTCACGCCGCGGATCTCCGAGGCGAGCTGGGTCCACTTCTGCGACCCGTTGGAGATCGTGTCGTTCAGGAGCTGGAGGATGACGCGGTGCTCGTCGGACTCGGCGGTGTCGACCGAGGGGACCTTGCCGTCCTTCTCGTACTCGACGCCCTTGTGGACGAGGAGGGTGGCGTCACCACCGTCGTCGAGGATCATGTTCGGGCCGCCGGTGGCGGTGTTCGGCCAGGTCAGCGCCTGCTCCGTGCACCACCAGTACTCCTCCAGGGTCTCGCCCTTCCAGGCGAAGACCGGGACGCCCTGCGGGTTGTCCGGAGTGCCGTTCGGGCCCACCGCGATGGCCGCGGCGGCGTGGTCCTGCGTGGAGAAGATGTTGCAGGACGCCCAGCGGACCTCGGCGCCGAGCGCGACGAGGGTCTCGATGAGGACGGCCGTCTGGACCGTCATGTGGAGGGAGCCGGTGACGCGGGCGCCCGCCAGGGGCTGCGCGTCGGCGTACTCCTTGCGGATCGCCATCAGGCCGGGCATCTCGTGCTCGGCGAGGGTGATCTCCTTGCGGCCGAAGGCGGCGAGGGAGAGATCGGCGACCTTGAAGTCCTGGTCCTGTCGGTTGGCGACAGAAGTCATAAGTGAGCTGCTCCTCGGTGCAGTTGCAGGTGGTCGAGGTGGGCTTCGTCCGCATGCCGACCGGGTGGAGGCATGCGTGGCTGGTCTGCGGGCGTCGGCGGACACAGGTGTCCCGTCGATACTCGCAGCGCAGTCCGTCGGAGGCCCTCTCTCCCTCGGCCGACCCGTCGTGCGGGCCGCCCGACCGCCATCAGCAGCGACGTCTGGCTCGTGACAAAGCTACACCGATCGGCCCAGTCGGCCCTACCCCGTCTCGGTATCGGGGGCCGGGCCGGCCGCGTACGAGGGCGTTCAGTGCCCCGGCGTCGGGTTCGGCGTCGGGCCGCCGGGGGTGGCCTCCGGGTCCGCGCCCTTGGCGGCCTCGGACTCGCTGTAGATGTCGGGCTCGAGGTAGATGACCCGGGCGATCGGCACGGCGGCGCGGATGCGGGCCTCGGCCTCGTTTATGGCGCGGGCCACCTCGGCGGCCGTGTCGTCGTGCTGGACGGCGATCTTCGCGGCGACGAGGAGCTCCTCGGGGCCGAGGTGGAGCGTGCGCATGTGGATCAGGCCGGTGACGGTGTCGCCGTCGACGACCGCCTGCTCGATCTTCGCGACCTCGTCCGCGCCCGCGGCCTCGCCGAGGAGCAGGGACTTGGTCTCCAGCGCGAGGACGATGGCGATGGCGATCAGGAGCAGACCGATGCAGAGCGTGCCGATGCCGTCCCAGACGCCGTCGCCGGTGCCGAGGGTGAGGCCGACGCCGAGCAGGGCGAGCACCAGACCGATCAGGGCGCCGAAGTCCTCCAGGAGGACGACCGGCAGCTCGGGGGCCTTGGCGCGCTTGATGAACTGGCTCCAGGTCAGCTTGCCGCGCAGCTGGTTGGACTCCTTGATGGCCGTCCGGAAGGAGAAGCCCTCGGCGATGATCGCGAAGACGAGGACGCCGACCGGCCAGTACCAGTGCTCCAGCTCGTGCGGGTGCTTGATCTTCTCGTAGCCCTCGTAGACGGCGAACATGCCGCCGACCGAGAAGAGCACGATCGAGACGAGGAAGGCGTAGATGTAGCGCTCGCGGCCGTAGCCGAAGGGGTGTTGCGGGGTCGCCTCGCGCTGGGCCTTCTTGCCGCCGATCAGGAGCAGGGCCTGATTGCCGGAGTCGGCGAGCGAGTGGACGGCCTCCGCGAGCATCGACGAGGAGCCGCTGAAGAGGAACGCCACGAACTTCGATGCCGCGATCGCGAGGTTGGCGGCCAGTGCCGCCACGATCGCCTTTGCTCCGCCTGAAGCACTCATGTCGTTCCTGGTGTCCCTTCGAGGTTCTGCGTATGCGTGTGTCCCGTGCAGCGGTGGGTCATTGTTGCAGCACGGGACGGCGCAGGGGCCTCTCAGGCCACGACAGTCGCGCGGAAAACCGTTCCCAGCCCGGACACTTCGGTCTTTTCGTCCGCCGGGACGAAGACGGATCCGCCGGGGGTCAGATCGAGCTCACCCGCCCGGACCGTGCCCGCGGTGCAGAGCAGGATCTGCGGGGTCGGCGCGGTGAGGTCGTGGGTCGCGCCGCCTTCGGGCAGCACGAAACGGGAGAGGCGGAACTCGTCGATGGGGGTGTCGTAGAGCTCTTCCCCGTCGGGTGTCGCCTCGGGGCGCAGGACGCCCGGGTCGCTCGCCTCGAAGCGGACGATGCGCAGCAGTTCGGGGACGTCCACGTGCTTGGGGGTGAGGCCGCAGCGCAGGACGTTGTCGGAGTTGGCCATGATCTCGACGCCGAGGCCGTTCAGGTACGCGTGCGGGACGCCGGCGCCGAGGAAGAGCGCCTCGCCGGGCTGCAGGCGTACGTGGTTGAGGAGCATGGCCGCGATCACGCCCGGGTCGCCGGGGTAGTGGTGGGCGATGCCCGCGTACGGCTCGTAGGCGCCGCCGATGCGCTGGGCGGCGGCGGTCGCCTCGGTGACGGTGGCCGTCATCTCGGTGCGGTCGGCGGACAGCACGGCGGTGAGGACCTCGCGCAGCGCGGCCTCCTCGGGCTGGGCGCGCAGCATGTCGACGTACGGCTTGAGGCTGTCGACGCCGAGGCCTTCGAGGAGCCGGGCCGCCTCCTCGGGGGCGCGGAAGCCGCACAGGCCGTCGAACTCGGTGAGCGCGCAGATGAGTTCGGGCTTGTGGTTGGCGTCCTTGTAGTTGCGGTGGGGGGCGTCGATCGGGACGCCCCGCCTCTCCTCGTCCTCGTACCCCTCCTTCGCCTGTACGAGGTCGGGGTGGACCTGGAGCGAGAGGGGGGCGCCCGCCGCGAGCAGCTTGAGGAGGAAGGGCAGGCGGGGGCCGAACTTGGCGGTCGCCCGGTCGCCGAGTTCCTGGGCGGGGTGCGCGTCGATGACCTCGTTCAGCGGGCCGCGCTCGGTGCGGGAGGGGGCTCCGGGGTGGGCGCCCAGCCACATCTCGGCCTGGGGTTCGCCGGTCGGTTCGGCGCCGATGAGCCGCGGGATGGCGGTGGTGGAGCCCCAGGCGTAGGGGCGGACGGTGTTGGTGAGGCGGTCCATGACGTGTGTGTTCTCCGTACGCGGTCCTGGTCGGATGGGCCGGCGCGTGCGGCCGGGCCGGGGACAGGGTCGGCTCCGGGTCACGTACCGGAGGCGAGGCCCAGGTAAACGGCGGCGAAATCCGTGACGGCGATCAGCTCCGCGAGGGTCTCCAGGTCGCTGCCCTCCTCGGGCTCCAGCTCGCTGATGGCGGTGCCGTGCGAGAGCGCGAGTTCGCGGGCGGCGGGGGCGGCGCTGAGGCCGCCGGTGGGCCGGTCGCGGAGCAGGACGACGCGGGCGCGCAGGGCCTGGGCCTCGTCGACGCGGTCGCGGAAGAAGTCGTCGGGGTCGGCGCCCGCGGCGAGGTCGCTCGTCAGGAGCGCGCCATGGGCCGGCAGCGCCTCGGGCAGGTCGGCGGCGAGCGCCGGGCGGCCGGCCAGCTCGGCGAGCGCGGCGGCGAACCGGCGGCCCGCGGGGCCCGCGGCGGCGCCCTCGGTCCAGATCAGCGGCAGCGAGTCGGCGAGCTCGGAGGCGAGCGTCTTGGCCGGATTGCCGTACGTGGCGATGGCCGGGCCGCAGCGTTCGGCGGTGCGGTCGAGGCGGTCGGCGACCTTCTCCAGGTCCTCCGGGGGCGCGCTGAGCAGGCCGGTGCGGTCGAGCAGCGCGAGCAGGGGGGTGAGCAGGGCCCACAGGGTGCCGGGGGCGGAGGCCGCGACGGGGCTCTCCTGCTCGTCGTACGGGGCCGTGGCCATCGGTACGAACAGGCCGTGGGCGCCGGCCACGGTCTCGGTCAGCGGGGCGCCGGTGGGGCAGACCGCGACGACCGTGACGCCGCGGCGGTAGGCCTGTTCGACCAGGAGCGCGAGGCTCGGCTCGCTGCCGTCCGGGGTGGCGATCAGCAGGAGGTCGACGGAGCCGGCCCAGCCGGGCAGTTCCCAGCGCAGGGCGCCGGAGGCGGGGGCGACGCCGGTGGAGCGCAGCCGGACGACCGGGCAGGCGGAGCCCGCCAGGCGGCCGATGAACTCGGCGACGCCGAGGGCGGCGGTGCCGGGGCCCGCGATCATGACGGCGCGCGGGCGGCCGTCCGGTTTCAGCTCGGCGATGCCGGCCTCGGTGGCGTAGCGGGCCGCGGTGCGTACGCGGGCGCCCGCCTCGGCGGCGCCGCGCAGCAGGCCGCGGCGGTCGGCCCGGGCCAGCGCGTCCGGGTCGTCCAGGAGCGTTTCGTCGAACATGGCGCGGGCCTCCTGCGGGCGGCGTCTTTTGCGGGTTACGCGGGGCGGCGGGCCTCGTCGACGAGGAGGACGGGGATGCCGTCGCGGACCGGGTAGGCCAGGCCGCAGTCCTTGGAGGTGCAGATCAGCTCGGCTTCGACCTCCTTGAGGGGGGCGTGGCAGGCCGGGCAGGCGAGGATCTCCAGGAGGCCGGCTTCGAGCGGCATGAGGGGTCCCTTCGGGGTTTCGGGTGCCTTGTGTGCGGCCTGGTCAGGGTACCGCCGGGGCGTTGGGGCTGGTCGCGCAGTTCCCCGCGCCCCTGGGTCGTACTTCGTCCGCGGGCCGGTGGCCGCTTCTCGCGCGGTTCCCCGCGCCCCTGAGGCGAGCTGCGCTCGCCCAGGGGAAGGCTGCGCGCAGCGCATGCCTTCAGGGGCGGGGAACTGCGCGACCAGCCCCCACCGGGCCGCGGACGAGGTCAGGCCCGAATGATCCCGAGGACCTCGTCGCGGACCTGCTCCATCGCGGAGCGGGTCCGCGCCTCGGCGTTCAGGCGGAGCAGCGGCTCCGTGTTCGACGGGCGGACGTTGAACCACCAGTCCTTCGCCGTGACGGTGAGGCCGTCGAGCTCGTCCAGGGTGATGCCGTCCCGGTCGCCGTACGCGGCCTTGATCGCGGCGAGGCGGTCGGCCTGGTCGGCGACCGTGGAGTTGATCTCCCCGGAGCCGGCGTAGCGGTCGTAGGACGAGACGAGGGCGGAGAGGGGGCCGTCCTGACCGCCGAGCGCCGCGAGGACGTGGAGCGCGGCGAGCATGCCCGTGTCCGCGTTCCAGAAGTCCTTGAAGTAGTAGTGCGCGGAGTGCTCGCCGCCGAAGATCGCGCCGGTCGTGGCCATCTCCTGCTTGATGAACGAGTGGCCCACGCGCGTGCGCACGGGCGTGCCGCCGTGCTCCTTGACGACCTCGGGCACCGACCAGGACGTGATCAGGTTGTGGATGATCGTGCCCGAGCCGCCGTTGCGCGCGAGCTCGCGGGAGGCCACCAGGGCGGTGATCGCGGACGGGGAGACCGGGTCGCCGTGCTCGTCGACGACGAAGCAGCGGTCGGCGTCGCCGTCGAAGGCGAGGCCGATGTCGGCGCCCTCGGCCCGTACGCGGGTCTGGAGGTCCACGAGGTTGGCCGGGTCCAGCGGGTTCGCCTCGTGGTTCGGGAACGTGCCGTCCAGCTCGAAGTACATCGGCACGACCTCCAGCGGGAGGCCCGCGAGGACGGTCGGGACGGTGTGGCCGCCCATTCCGTTGCCCGCGTCGACCACGACCTTCAGCGGGCGGATGGCGGTGAGGTCGACGAGGCCGCGCAGGTGCGCCGCGTAGTCGTCGAGGGTGTCCCGCCGGCTGATGGTGCCCGTGGTGGCGGCCGGCTCGGGGGCGCCCGACGCGCTCCACTCCTCGGCGAGGCGGCGGATGTCGGCGAGGCCCGTGTCCCGGCCGACCGGGGCGGCGCCCGCCCGGCAGAGCTTGATGCCGTTGTACTCGGCAGGGTTGTGCGAAGCCGTGAACATCGCTCCCGGCAGGTTCAGCGCCCCCGACGCGTAGTACAGCTGGTCGGTGGAGCACAGGCCGATCTCGGTGACGTCCGCGCCCTGGGCGGTCGCCCCGAGCGCGAACGCGCGGGAGAGGCCCGGCGACGAGGGCCGCATGTCGTGCCCGACCACGATCGCCGTCGCGTCGGTGATCCGCACGAACGCGGCGCCGAACAGCTCGGCCAGCTTCTCGTCCCACTGGTCCGGGACCACCCCGCGCACGTCGTACGCCTTGACGATCTGCGACAGATCAGCAGCCATGGCCCGGTCCAGCCCTCCTGAAGTACTTCACGGACCCCACAAACTACCGGTCCGCACCGACAACAGAGCGTGAACCCCTCATTCCTCGCAAAGAACCCGCCGTCCGCCAACGGTGCTGGTCACGCGGGCGTCACGGCAGCATCCAGGACAGCACCGCCGTGCTCTGCGCGAACACGATGAGACACATCACGAGCAGCAGTCCCAGGCTCCACGGCAGCACCTTGCGCAGCAGGTCGCCCTCCCGGCCGGCGAGGCCGACGGCC
The DNA here is from genome assembly GCF_040529335.1 of Streptomyces sp. HUAS MG91. Lineage (GTDB taxonomy): Bacteria > Actinomycetota > Actinomycetes > Streptomycetales > Streptomycetaceae > Streptomyces > Streptomyces tabacisoli. The sequence continues at coordinate 3,488,748 of NZ_CP159534.1, forward strand.
GCGCAGGCGATGGTGAGGTTCTGCGGGGAGATCATCTTGCCGAGGACGCCGCCCGAGCTGTTCGCCGCGGCGAGGAGTTCCGGCGACAGGCCCGACTGCTGGGCCGCCGTCACCTGGAGGGCGCCGAAGAGGGCGTTGGCCGAGGTGTCGGAGCCGGAGACCGCGACGCCGAACCAGCCCAGTACGGGCGACAGGAAGGCGAGGCCCGCGCCCGCCGCGGCCACGAAGTGCCCGATGGTGGCGGCCTGCCCGGAGAGGTTCATGACGTAGGCGAGAGCGAGCACGCTCGTCACGGTGAGGATGGCGAACCGCAGTTCGTGCACGGTCCCCAGCCACTCGCGTGCCGCCACGCGCGCGTGCACGCCCAGAACCACCGCCGTGCACACACCCGCGATCAGCACGAGCGTGCCTCCGGTGGAGACCAGCGGCAGCGTGAACGCATTGCCGCTCACCGGGTCGCCGCCCGGGCCGGCGACGTTCAGGAAGGGCCAGTCGAAGACGCGGTTGGCCCCGGCGAGCCAGTCCTTGACGGCCGGGATCTGGGCCAGGGAGAAGATCACGACGATGAACGCGTACGGGGCGTAGGCGCGCAGCACCTCGCCCCGCGGGTCCTCTTCGTCGAGGTCCTCGCTGCGTACGCCGGTGAGGACCGCGGCGCGTACCGGCTCGGCGGCGGGCTTGCGCGCCCGCGGCACGGCGACCAGGGCGGCCGCGCCGATCAACGCGGCTCCGATGTCGGCGAGTTGCGCGGAGACGTAGTTGGAGGCCGCGAACTGGACGACGGCGAAGGCGGCGCCGCAGGCCAGCGCGGGCACCCAGGTCTCGCGCAGCCCGCGCCGCCCGTCGACCAGGCCGACGAGCACCAGCGGCACGACGAGGGCGAGCAGCGGGGTCTGGCGGCCCACCACGGAGGCGACGGTGTCCAGCGGCAGGCCGGTGACCTGAGCCAGCGTCACCACCGGGGTACCCATGGCACCGAAGGCGACCGGCGCGGTGTTGGCCACCAGGGAGACCACCGCGGCCTTCACCGGGTCGAAGCCGAGCGCGACGAGCATCACCGAGCAGATGGCGACGGGCGCGCCGAAGCCGGCGAGGGCCTCCAGGAGCGCGCCGAAGCAGAACGCGATGACGAGGGCCTGGATGCGCGGGTCGTCGGAGAGCCGGCCGAAGGAGCGGCGCAGGATGTCGAAGTGCCGGGTGCGGACCGTCATCCGGTACACCCACAGGGCGTTGACGACGATCCACATGATGGGGAAGAGCCCGAACAGCACGCCCTGCGCGCCGCTGGAGAGGGTCTGGCCGAGCGGCATGCCGTACGCGAGCCAGGCGACCAGGACGGCGACGCCGAGGCCGATGAGGCCCGCGCGGTGGGCCTTCATGCGCACGGCGCCGAGCAGGACGAGGACGGTGACGAGTGGCAGGGTCGCGACGAGGGCGGACAGGCCGAGGGAGCCGCTGACGGGCTCCAGTTGCTGGACGAACACGGGCGCCTCCCGGAATCCCGGATTCCCATGGACAGGGTGGCGAAAGTGTTCTGTCCTCAACAAACGTGCGTCAACGCACGGGACAGAGATGGTGGCGAAGATCCGGTGAAGGCGACCGCCGCGGGCTCGCTGTGCCCCCGTATGCGGTCAGTTGTCGGGCGAGCGCAGGACCCTGAGGTGACCGCGGCGGGCGACCTCCATGGGATCCGCGGTGCGCGGGCTGCCGCCGCCGGCCTCGGCGGCGCGCTCCTGCGGGCGGGCCGCCTCGCGCACGGCGTTGGCCAGCGCTTCGAGGTCGTCGCCGCTGGGGCGGCTGGGGCCGCTGCTGTCGGTGAGCCGGACGACCTCCCAGCCGCGCGGCGCGGTGAGGCGCTCGGAGTGCTCGGCGCACAGGTCGTAGCAGTGGGGTTCGGCGTAGGTGGCGAGCGGGCCGAGGACCGCGGTCGAGTCGGCGTAGACGTACGTCAGCGTCGCGACGGCGGGACGGCCGCAAGCGGTGCGCGAACAGCGACGTACAGGGCTCACAGCGTTGGACGGTACCGCACTCTTGAGCGGGCCGCGACGACTCTCCCCGAGGTCACCCCACCGTGTCGTGGTGTGAGACGGCGCACACCGGCTCGCGCGGGCGCCTTCGTGACCTGCGGTGTCCCGGGGTCGTACGCCCTGCGGTGCAGATGAAAGCGGTCACCACTCGGGACAAATGGCGTCAACTTTCACGAGTTCAACGGTCCGGGAGAGATACGGAATCCGGCCCAAGAATGGCTTGATCGGTCGGGAAGCGACATGCGGCGGCCCGTCCGGGACTGCCCCGCTTCGTGCGCCGCTCCGGCGTCCCCAAGGACTACGCTGCGTCGGTGATGGAAAGGCCAGACAGTCAGGTACCGCGCTCCCCCGGCGAGCCGCGTCCGCCGCGCCGCCGCGACCGGCACGGCCGTGGCATGCGCGGGCCCGTGGCGCCCCCGCAGGTGCCGTTGTCCGCCAGCCGCGCGGACACCTTCGCGGACCTCGTGCAGGACTCCGTGGAGCGCCTGGAGCGGCGCTGGCCGCAGCTGGGCGAGGTCGACTTCCTCGTCCTCGAGGTGCCGCGGCTCACGGCCGAGGACGAGGCGTGGGGCGGCGACTCGGTGCCGCTGGGCGGCACGGTCCCGGCGCGGGACGACCGGCCCGCGCGCGTGGTGATCTACCGGCGCCCCATCGAGATCCGCACCAAGGGCCGCGACGAGCGCGCGGCCCTGGTGCACGACGTGGTCGTCGAGCAGGTCGCCGAGGTCCTGGGGCTCACCCCGGAGACCGTCGATCCCCGCTACGGGGACGAGGAGGACTGACCGGCGCCTCCCCGCGCTACTTCTGGAGCACCGACAGGTCCTCGTCCGACTGGGGCACCGAGACCGTCCCGCGGTCGTCCGGCAGCGTCTGGATCGTGAACGCCGGGACGCCGCCCTGCTTCTCCTCCAGCGTCCGCGAGCCGTAGACCTTGCCGCCGGACACCGGCTCGACGGTGAGCGCGTACGCGCCCTTCAGGCCGCTCGGCACCGGCGGAGCGACCGCCAGGGTCGTACCGCCCTTGACCGTGTACTCCTTGGTGACCGGGGTGCCGCCCTCGGAGCCCGCCGACGCGGTGACCTTCACCCTGCCGGTGGCGCCGGGCGCGGTCAGGGCGAGCGTGGAGCCCTTGGAGCGGTTGTCGGCGACCGTCGCGCGGGAGCCGATGTCGGCGGTCGCCGGGATGAACGCGGTCTCCTGGTCGGCGCCCTTGCCGCGTGTGACGCGCAGCGCGGCCACGACCGGCACGGAGTCCCCGCTCGGCGTCAGGATGAGCGAGCCCGGGTCGCCGCGCGTGACGTCCTTCAGGTCGACGGAGGTCGTCATACCGGACTTCACGTGCAGCGTGTCGTGCCCGGCGGGCGTGATCTTGCCGCTGGAGGTGGCGAGCTGGAGCTTCAGGTCGGCGTCGTCCTGGCCCGGCGCGAAGGCCACCAGGCGCACGTCCGTCGCGTCCTTGGGGATGCCGGGCAGCACCAGGGAGGCCGCCGGGTCGGTGGAGGCGGGCAGCCAGTCGCCGCCCAGCTTCGCGTCGGCGGCGGAGACGGCGGCCGCGACCCGGCCGCTGCGCGCGGTGACGTGCAGCGTCAGGTTCGTGTACGCCGTGTCGGTCAGGGTCGACAGCAGCACCGGGACGCTGGAGTGCGCCGCGATCTGGATGCCCTCGCCGACCTCGGACTTGATGGCGCCGTCCGGGCCGTACATCTGGACGTCGACGACCGCGGGCTCGTCGTCCGGGTTCGTGAGGTGGATGTAGTCGCTGCGGTCCTTGGCGGTGGAGGCGCCCGGGAAGTAGAAGTCGGTGTCGGGCTGCGAGCAGTCGACGCCGAGCAGGCCGCGGCCGGTGCCCACGTCCACCGTGGTGGTCTGCTGGACGGTCCAGCCGGGCGCGAGGGCGCCGTCGGCGGTGCCGACCAGGGCCGGCGCGTCACCGCCCGAGGCATCGCCCGTGGCGGGCTTGCCGGGCTCCTGCGGAGTGACGACCGCCTTGGCCTTCTTGCTCTTGCCCTGGTCGTCGCCGCTGTCGGTCGCGCTCGTCCCGGCGGGCATCAGCCGCGCGGTGCCCTTGCCCTCGGTGCCCGCGGACTTCGGGGTGTACGAGGTGTACGCCGTCTCCGCGAGGTCGGACTGGCTGGGCTGCGGGCACAGCAGGCTGGAGCGCTCGACGGGCAGTTGGGCCGCCGCCTTAACGGAGGTGCCGTCCTCGCCGCCGGACCGGACGGAGGCGAACCCCGTGACGGCGGCCAGGACGGTCACGGCGGCGATCAGGGACAGGGTCGTGCGGTTCACTGCTGGCTCCCGTCGGGGCGCTCACCGTCGGCGCCGGTGCCGTGCTGCGGATGAGGCTGCTCGTACGTCGGGTCGTACGGCGCCTGTTGGTCGTACGCGGGCTGCTGCTCGTACCCGCCCTGCTGGTCGTACCCGGCCTGCTGGTCGTAGCCGGCCTGCTGGTCGTAGCCGCTTCCGTAGGCGTACGGGTCGTACTGGCCGGCCTGGTAGGGGTCGGCCTGCTGGTCGTATCCGTAGCCGCCCTGCTGGGGGTACTGCTGCTCCCCCGCGGTGTACGCGCCGTACTCGGCGCCCGCGTAACTGGGCTGCTCCCACTCGCCGTACGACTGCTGCTGCGGGATGTCCGCGCCCGGGGCCTCCTCCTCGGCGGGAGCCTGCGCGACCGGTGCGGCCTGCTCGGCCTCGGCCTCCGCCTGGGCGCGCAGCCTGCGGGCCCTGCGGCCCTCGCCCTCGACGGCCTGGGCGGGCACGACGGGCTCCTCGGGGAGGTCGTCGTCGATGTCCTCGCGGCGGCCCGGCAGGGCGAGGACCACGAGGACGATCGCGAGCGCGCCCTGCACCCACAGCCAGGCGGTGTGGGTGAACGGCGTGTCGTAGGTGACGTCGAGGCGGCCGCCGGACGCGGGCAGTTCGAAGCCCTGCGCCCAGCCGTCGACGGTCGTCCTCGTCAGCGGCGTGCCGTCGAGGGTGGCGGTCCAGCCCTCGGCGGCCTGGTCGGCGAGGCGCAGGACGCGGCCGTCCTTGCCCGAGCCGATGGTGGTGTGGATGTCGACGGGGCCCGCGGCGACCGGCCGGGCGGCGTCCGAGGTCGAGCCGGAGTCCGCCGTGGGCAGGACGACCGCGCGCGCCACCTGGCGGTCGACGCGCCACAGCGCGGTGCCGTCCTGCTGGCTGAGCCGGGTCAGGCCCGGGGTGGAGTCCAGGACGCGGCCCATCTCGCGCGGCGCCCCGTCGCGGATCAGGACGTAGCGCACGGCGAAGCCGCCGAGCTGGTCGGCCTGGTCGGCGCCGGAGCCCGCCACCAGGTTGGCGACGACCTTGTCGAGGCGGTCGTTCTCGCCGGCCGCGTCGGTCAGTTCGCCGTCGCCGAGGCGGGCGCCCGCGCCGCGCACCAGGGCGTACGACACGTCGCCCGTGTCGCCGTCGAGGACCAGCGTGCGGGCCTGGTCGCGGGTGCCGGCCTCCTCGGCGACGAACGCCGGGACCTGCACCGGGTCGCGCCGCTCCAGCGGGCCGTCGGCGCCGCGGATCATCCAGCCCGCGGCGAGCAGCAGCGGGCCCGCCGCGGCGGCGAACGCGATCAGCGCGGCCACCGGCTGGCGCCAGCCGAAGCTCTGCTCGGCCACGCGCGTGCGGGCGCCGTCGGCGCCGAGCGCGGCGGCGGCGAGGAGGGCGATGCCGTAGACGAGGGTGGCGGGGCCGGCCCACGTCGAGCTGTTGGAGAGCACCGCGAAGACCAGGCCCACGAGGGCGACGGTCCACGCGGCGAGGACCGCGAGGCGGCGCTCCTGGCGCAGCAGCGCGGCGAGCGCGGCCAGGACGATGCCGATGAGCAGCAGGCTGCCCATGGTGCCGGGGCCGCCCGGGGAGGCGCCGAGCAGCGCGAGCGCGCCGGCCGAGCCCTTGCCGAACGGGAGTCCGGCCTCGGTGAAGAAGCCGAACGGCAGCAGCGACAGCGACCACGGGGCGAGCACCAGGAGCGGTGTGCCGAGCGCGGCCAGGAAGCGCAGGCCGTAGGCGGTGATGTCGGCGCGGCGCACCACGAGGAGCGCGAGGCCGAGGACGAGGGCCAGCGGCCAGACAATGGGCGTGAAGGCCGTGGTGATCGTCAGCAGGAGGGCGTACGCCCAGGTGGCGCGCCAACTGCCGCGTGCGCCCCGGTCATTCATGAGCCCGGACGCCGAGGCACCCGCGCGGGCGATGAGCGGGAGCAGGATCGCGAGCACCGAGGTGCCGACCCGGCCGCCCGCGAGCGCGCCGGTGGCGGCGGGCAGGAACGCGTACGCCACGGCGGCCCACGCGCGCAGCAGCCGCGACTCGACCAGCGGCCGGGAGGCGAAGTACGCGGTGAATCCGGCGAGCGGCACCGAGCCGATGAGCAGCACGGTGATCGCGAGTCCGGTGGAGCCGAACAGGACGGTGGAGAGCGCGGCGACGACGGCCAGGTAGGGCGGCGCGGCCTGGGTGCCGCCCGTGCTGGTGGCGTGCCAGGAGTCGAGGTAGCGCCCCCACAGGTCGGAGGCGTCACCGGGGGCGGGCAGCAGCGCGCCGCCCGCGAGGGCCCCGCTGCCGAGCAGCCCGCGGCAGGCGATCAGGGAGACGAAGAGGAGGACGACGAAGAGCAGCGGTCCGGGGTTGCGGGCGATGCGCTTGAGGCGGGCGAACTGCTCGACCTCGAAGAACTCGTCGTCGCCCGGCCCCGATTCGAGCCCGCCGCCGCCGTGCCGTCCCGCGGTCGTGGTCTCGGGGTCCGCGGCGCCGAAGAGATTGCCGGCGACCTGCTCGACGGTGAGCCGCACGGTCGCGCCCGGCGGCGGGAACAGCGGCCTGAGTTCCTTGGGGTCGACGACTCCCTTGCCGCGCTGCCGGCGCCCGGCCATGATCCGGCCCGGCCGCAGCAGCGTCGTGAGAAGACCGGTGATCTCGTCGAAGGCCTGTCCGGGCACCTTGCCGACCAGGTACGCGACGGTGCGCAGCACGGTGCCGACGACGAGCCGGACGAGGATCCAGGGGAGCGTCGCCGTGCGCGCGTTCACCAGCAGGGTGTAGACGGCGCCCGCCTTGTCGACCTTGTGCGGGGAGGACGCGGTGCGGCCCACGCAGTCGACGGTGCGGCGCTCGCGCGAGGACGCCTCGGCGTGCCGCACGACGGCGTCCGGGGCGACGACGACACGGTGGCCTGCCGCCTGGGCGCGCCAGCACAGGTCGAGGTCGTCGCGCATGAGCGGCAGCCGGCGGTCGAACCCGCCGAGCTGCTCGAAGACATCACGGCGGATCAGCATGCCGGCGGTGGACACGGACAGGACGGGCCGCACGTGGTCGTGCTGTCCCTGGTCCTGCTCGCGGCGGTCGAGGCCGGTCCAGCGGCGCCCGGAGTGGGCGACGGAGACGCCGACCTCAAGGAGCTGCCTGCGGTCGTACCAGCCGCGCAGCTTGGGGCCGACGATCGCGACGTCGGAGCCTGCCTCGCGCTCCGCCTCGACGACGGCGAGGAGCTGGGCGAGCGCGTCGGGTTCGGGCGCGCAGTCGTCGTGCAGCAGCCACAGCCACTGCTCGGGCTCGCCGTGCGGCAGGTCCGGCAGGTCGTACGCGTCGTCACGCCAGGAGCGGCTGACGGGGTCCCAGCCGCTGGGGCGCTTCAGGTACGGCAGCTCCTCGGGCGTGAGGACCCCGGCGCCGCGCACCGCCTCCTCGACGGCCTGGCCGAAGCCGGTGCGGCGGGCGAGGTGCAGGACGCGCTCGTCGCCGATCGCGCGGGCGACGAGGGCCGCGGAGTCGTCGGCGCTGCCGGTGTCGGCCGCCACCGCGTTCTGCACCGGGCGCTCCTGGCCGAGCACTCCTGACAGGACGTCGGGCAGCCAGCGCGCGCCGTCGTGCGAGACGAGGACGGCGGTGACGACATGCCTGGGGAACTCGGGGGCGCTGCTCGGGTCGAGCCCTGCGGCGTGCCCCGGGTTGAACGCGGCGGCGGCAGTGCCGAATTGGTCTGCCGAGTGGCTGTGCACGGACATCGAGGTACGGGCCCCGGTTCGTTGGACTGCGGTGGACACCCGTGGCGCACGAGGGCGCTGGGGTGTCTCGGACGGGACCTCACACTAACGGCTGCCGACAACAGCGGCCCGCCGCCTGTGGATAACCCACCTGCGCCGGGCCGTACGTACCGCAAATATGGGGACTAGACAGCGGCCTTCTTCAACCGGCGGCGCTCGCGCTCGGAGAGGCCGCCCCAGATGCCGAACCGCTCGTCGTTGGCGAGTGCGTACTCGAGGCACTCGGAGCGGACCTCGCACGCCAGGCAGACCTTCTTGGCCTCCCTCGTGGAGCCGCCCTTCTCGGGGAAGAAGGACTCGGGGTCGGTCTGCGCGCAGAGCGCGCGCTCCTGCCAGCCGAGTTCCTCTTCCGCGTCCTCGACCAGCAGATCCGAAAACGACTCGGTCATAGTGCGCCCCTCGTCTGTCCGTGCGTCCCCGTGATGTTGCCGTTACCGATTTCGGCTGAACGACACGAGTGAAATTACAAGTGTGCCGATCCGGGGCAGTCAAGCCGGGATCTGCTATTGGGCCCCTTATTCACTCTGCGGAACCAAGGCTATGCGGAAAGTGCTCAAATCGGCAAAAACCGTGACACTTGCCAGCGGCTCATCCACCGATCCCGGCCACCCACAGCCCATGGAGTCGCCACACAAGAGGGGACGCCGCGGAGTTTGATCGCGTTCCGGCGGCACCCGCGAAGCGAGCCTGATCACATTCGGATCACAGGACCGCAACGACGTTTGCGCGCCGGTTCACTGCGCCACGTGTCCGCGAAGTGCCCTGCACAAACCTTTCACCAAACAGAACAACCGGAAAGGGCTAAAGATATCTCGCATTCCGGACATTGGGTTGACAGGGGAGGCATGAACCGATGTTCTGGTGGGCATGCTCGCGAACTTGGCACTCATGACGACGACCGGCACCGCCGGCTCCGTCTGTGCTGCCCGCGCGCACCACAGCTGTTGCTGTTCCAGCTGTTGAGTCGTTGAGCCCGAGGGCTCCGACCGCGCTTCTTCCTCTGCACGACCTCTGCATGACCTCTCTTCGCATGCTGCATGGCCCGTCTGCAACGACCGTCTGATCGACCTGTACGACTGAGGAATCCCACACTCGATGAACAGCGACAGCGACCTCCAGATCGCCGGCGACCTCCTCGAAGTCCCGCACCTGCTGCAGCCCGCGCGGGTGCACCCCGAGACCGTGGCCGAATTCGCCGGTCTCGCCCGCTCGCTCGCCGCCGACCGCTCCCAGTGGGAGCACCTGGTCGAGTTCGACGCGACGTCCCGCTGGTACCACCGGCTGCGCACCGGCCCCGGCTACGAGGTGTGGCTGCTGTCCTGGGTGCCCGGGCAGGGCAGCGGGCTGCACGACCACGGCCGCTCGTCCGGCGTACTGACGCTGCTCCAAGGGGAACTGACGGAGCGTTCGGAGCGGGGCGCGCGGACGCTCTCGGCGGGTGCGCAGCGGGTCTTCGCGCCGGGGTACGTCCACGAGGTCGTGAACGACTCCCTCGAACCCGCCGTCAGCCTGCACATCTACTACCCCGGGCTGACCGACATGCCGATGCACACCGCCGCGTGCTCGGTCGCCGACGGGGCCGCTGTCTGAGACCGGCTGCCGTGTTGTCGGTGCTGCCTGCGATGCTGGGCGCATGCGCATTGTGGTTCTGGCAGGCGGCATCGGTGGTGCCCGGTTCCTTCGCGGTCTCAAGCTGGCGGCTCCGGACGCGGACATCACCGTCATCGGCAACACCGGGGACGACATCCATCTGTTCGGCCTGAAGGTCTGTCCGGATCTCGACACGGTGATGTACACGCTGGGCGGGGGGATCAACGAGGAGCAGGGCTGGGGCCGCACCGACGAGACCTTCAAGGTCAAGGAGGAGCTGGCGGTGTACGGGGTCGGGCCGGAGTGGTTCGGGCTCGGCGACCGGGACTTCGCCACCCACATCGTCCGTACGCAGATGCTGGCGGCGGGCTTCCCGCTGAGCGCCGTCACCGAGGCGCTGTGCGAGCGGTGGCAGCCGGGCGTGCGGCTCCTCCCCATGTCCGACGACCGCGTGGAGACCCATGTGGCCGTGGATGTGGACGGAGAGCGCAAGGCCGTTCACTTCCAGGAGTACTGGGTGCGGCTGCGGGCCTCCGTGGACGCGCAGGCCGTGGTGCCGGTCGGCGCCGAGCAGGCCAAGCCTGCGCCGGGCGTCCTGGAAGCCATCGCCGAGGCCGACGTCATCCTCTTCCCGCCGTCGAACCCCGTGGTCAGCGTGGGCACCATCCTGGCCGTGCCCGGGATCCGGGAGGCCATCGCCGAGGCCGGCGTGCCGGTCGTCGGGCTCTCGCCGATCGTGGGCGACGCCCCGGTGCGAGGCATGGCCGACAAGGTGCTGGCCGCGGTGGGCGTGGAGTCGACCGCCGCCGCCGTCGCCGAGCACTACGGGTCGGGGCTGCTCGACGGCTGGCTCGTCGACACCGTGGACAAGGGAGTCGTGGAGCGCATCGAGGCGGCCGGGATCCGCTGCCGGGCCGTGCCACTGATGATGACCGACCCGGAGGTGGGCACCGCCGCCGCCGAGATGGCGCGCGTCGCCCTCGCCCTCGCCGAGGAGGTGCGGGGCGCGTGAGCGAACTGCGCGTATGGGCCGTGCCCGGGATCCCCGAGGTGCGCGAGGGCGACGACCTGGCGAAGCTGATCGCCGCCGCCGAGCCCGGACTCGTGGACGGCGACATCGTGCTCGTCACCTCGAAGATCGTCTCCAAGGCGGAGGGGCGGCTGGTCCGCGCCGACGACCGGGAGGCCGCCATCGACGCCGAGACCGTACGGGTCGTCGCGCGGCGCGGCACGCTGCGGATCGTGGAGAACCGGCAGGGCCTGGTGATGGCCGCCGCCGGGGTCGACGCCTCCAACACCCCGGCCGGGACCGTCCTGCTGCTGCCCGAGGACCCGGACGCCTCGGCCGAGGCCGTGCGGGCCGGGCTGCGGGACGCGCTCGGGGTCGAGGTCGGCGTCGTCGTCACCGACACCTTCGGCCGGCCCTGGCGCAACGGGCTGACCGACATCGCCATCGGCGCCGCGGGCGTCCGGGTCCTGGAGGATCTGCGGGGCGGCACGGACGCGTACGGCAATCCGCTGAGCGCGACCGTGGTGGCCACCGCCGACGAGCTGGCCGGGGCCGGGGATCTGGTCAAGGGCAAGGCCGGCGGGCTGCCGGTCGCCGTGGTGCGCGGGCTCGGCGGGGCCGTGGTGGCCGCGCAGGGCGGGTCCGCGCGGGAGTTGGTGCGCAGCGCCCGGGACGACATGTTCCGGCTCGGGACCTCGGAGGCCGTGCGGGAGGCCGTGACGCAGCGGCGTACCGTGCGGGCGTTCACCGACGAGGCGGTGGATCCGGGGGCCGTGCGGCGGGCCGTCGCGGCCGCCGTGACCGCGCCCGCGCCGCATCACACGACGCCGTGGCGGTTCGTGCTGCTGGAGTCGGAGGAGTCGCGGACCCGGCTGCTCGACGCGATGCGGGACGCGTGGGTCGCCGATCTGCGGCGGGACGGCAAGAGCGAGGAGTCGATCGCGAAGCGGGTGCGGCGCGGGGACGTGCTGCGCGACGCGCCGTATCTCGTGGTGCCGTGTCTCGTGATGGACGGGGCGCACACGTACGGGGACGAGCGGCGGGACGCCGCCGAGCGGGAGATGTTCGTCGTGGCCGCCGGGGCCGGGGTGCAGAACTTCCTGGTGGCGCTGGCCGGTGAGCGGCTCGGCTCCGCCTGGGTGTCCTCGACCATGTTCTGCCGGGATGTCGTGCGCGAGGTGCTCGATCTGCCCGCGTCGTGGGATCCGATGGGGGCCGTCGCCGTCGGGCATCCGGCCGCGGCGCCGGCCGAGCGGGCGGCCCGGGTCGTCTCGGAGTTCGTCGAGGTCCGGTAGGGGCGTTGCCGGGTGCGGCTCGCGTCGTGGCCGGTCGCGCGCCCCTGAAGCGTGCGATGCTTCACCAGTTCGCGATGTTCACCTTGCGCATCTTCGGGTGTCTGCGGGGTGGGGAGACGCCTGAGAGCAGGATCAGGCGGGCCGCGCGGTGGCGCTGGCCCTCGTACGGGACGAGGAGTTCCAGCATGTCGTCGTCCGTGGCGTCGCGGTTGCCCGCGAGGGCGTAGCCGACGATGCCGGGCAGGTGCAGGTCGCCCGTCGTCACCTCGTCCGGGGCGCCGTTCGTGCGCTGGATCGTCTCGGCGGAGGTCCAGGGACCGATGCCGGGGACGAGTTCCAGGCGGGCCCGCGCCGCGGCCGGCTCCATCGCCGCCGCCTCCTCCAGGCGGCGGGCCACCTGGGCCGCGCGGATGATCGTCGAGGCCCGCTTGTTGTCGACGCCCGCCTTGTGCCACTCCCAGGACGGGATGCGGGTCCAGGTGTACGGGTCCGGGGGGATCCGCATGCGCAGCTCCTGGCCGCCCGCCGGGCCCGGGGCCGGTTCGCCGAACTTGTGGAGCAGGAGACGGTACGCGCGGTAGGCCTCGTCCGTCGTGACCTTCTGTTCCAGGATCGACGGGATCAGGGACTCCAGGACCAGGCCCGTGCTCGTCAGGCGCAGGCCGGGGCGGCGGCGGGCAGATTCGGCGAGCAGGCGGTGGCGGGGGGCGAAGGTGGCCGGGTCGTCGCCTTCGCCGAGCAGGGTCGGGAGGCGGTCGAGGAACCAGGGGGCGCCCGGGCCCCAGGCGTCGGCCCGTACCGTGCCGGTCGCGGTGGTCGCGGTCAGCCGGAGGGTGGCGGGGCCTTCGGGCGTGCGGCTCGTTCGCCACAGGGTGCCGTCGGAGGTGGCGCGGAAGGTGGGGTCCGCGGGGCCTCGGCGCAGGGGGCCCAGGGTGAGGCCCAGGTGGAGGGGGGACGGAGGCGTATAGGTGCGGGTCGACTCCGTCGCGGGGAGTGGGGGTGTGGCGGGGCCGGGGATCGCCGGGGCGCCGCCGCGCACTGTGGTGCGGGTGGGTGCCTGGGTGCGGGGGGTGTATCGGCGGCCTGCCACTGGGGTCCTCTGTCGGGGGTGTGCCTTTAGAGGGTAGGGGGTCGGGGCATCTCGGCGGGCGTCGTCGGGTGCCGGGCCGGTGGCCGCTTCTCGCGCAGTTCCCCGCGCCCCTGAGAGGCCTGCGGCCTTCAGGGGCGCGGGTCGACGACTGGCGCCGGGGCTACTGGTCCGAGGAGAAGCGGACGGAGGCGGGCGGGAGGGTGGCGTCGCACCAGATGCGGACTCCGGCCTGGAGTTCGTTGTCCGCGCCCACGTGGGCGCCGTCGCCGATCACCGCGCCGGTGACGACCGTGCGGGCGCCGATGGTGGCTCCCCTGCCGATGAGCGAGTCCGTGATCACCGCGCCGGGCTCGACGACCGCGCCGTCCAGGAGGGTGGAGCCGGAGACCCGGGCGCCCTCCCCCACGCGCGCGCGGGCGCCGACGACCGTGCCCTCGGTGAGCTTCGCGTCGGGGGCCACCACGGCCGAGTCCAGCACCAGGCGCTCACCGCAGCGGCCGGGGACCGCCGGGGACGGGGCGCGGCCGAGAACCAGGTCGGCGGAGCCCCGCACGAACGCCTGCGGGGTGCCGAGGTCCAGCCAGTACGTGGAGTCGACCATGCCCTGGAGGTGGGCGCCGGAGGAGAGCAGGTCCGGGAACGTCTCGCGCTCCACCGAGACCGGGCGGCCGGTCGGGATGGTGTCGATCACGGAGCGGCGGAAGACGTACGCGCCCGCGTTGATCTGGTCCGTCACGATCTCCTCGGGCGTCTGCGGCTTCTCCAGGAAGGCCGTCACCCGGCCCGTCGCATCCGTGGGGACCAGGCCGTACGCGCGCGGGTCCTCGACGCGGGACAGGTGCAGGGACACGTCCGCGCCGGTGGACTCGTGCTCGTGGACCAGGGCCGGGATGTCCAGGCCGGTCAGGATGTCGCCGTTGAAGATCAGGACCGGGTCGTCCGGCCCCGAACGGAGGTGCGAGGCGACGTTGCGGATCGCCCCGCCGGTGCCGAGGGGCTCGACCTCGGTGACGTACTCCAGGTGGAGGCCGAGGCGGGAGCCGTCGCCGAAGTACGGCTCGAAGACCTCGGCCAGATAGGAGGTGGCCAGGACGATGTGGTCGACGCCCGCCGCTTTCGCGCGCGCCAGCTGGTGCGTGAGGAACGGGACGCCCGCCGCCGGGACCATCGGCTTCGGCGTGTTCACGGTGAGGGGGCGCAGTCTGGTGCCCTTGCCGCCGACCAGGAGGATCGCTTCTGTCACCTGTCGTCTCTGCTTCCTGCTGGGGCCGGCCGAACTGTCTTTCGGCCGGCCAGTGTATGCAGACCGTTCGAGCAGCCCGGGAGCCGGCGTCAGCGACCCTGGAGACGGGCCGAGCTGCTACGGGCCGTGCCGAGCTTCTTGTAGAGACGGCGTCCCGGGCATTCGGTTGCGAACCCGTCCCGGTGACCGGAGATCACCTTCAGCCGTACATTCTTTCCCTTCTTGTACAGATTGCCACCGCCCGACTTCAGATACGTCGAGCCACGAGGGTTCGCCCCGTACAGGCCGAGTTTCCAGGCCGTGAGGCGTGCGATGGCGTTCACCGCGGCCGCCGGCGGGTTGGAGCTGCCGAAGGTGCCGAGAACGGCGATGCCCGTGCTGTTGGTGTTGAAGCCGAGGGTGTGGGCGCCCATGACCGGTTTCGTGACGCCACCGGCCCGGCCCTCGTAGATGTTTCCGCACTTGTCTACGAGGAAGTTGTAGCCGATGTCCCGCCAGCCGCTGCTCTTGACGTGGTAGCGGTAGATACTGCGAATGACGGAAGGGGCCTGTGAGCAGCGGTAGTTGTTGCCCGAGGCGCTGTGGTGGACGAAAGCGGCCTTCACCGTCTTCGTGTAGCCGAACTGCCGCTCGCGCAGCTTCTCGTCGGCGCCCCAGCCCTTGCGCGTGATGATCCGCGGGCGCGGGCCGACGTAGGGGCGGGCCTTGGTCGCGTCGGCTTCGCCGCCGCGGGCCGCGATCACCTCGTCCTCCGTCTCCTGCTTCGTCAGGGCGGGGATGACGCTCGCGCCGAGCGGGGCGAGGTCGGCGTTGACGGCGGAGGCTGCGGCGGTCTCGGCGCTGAGGGTCGCACGGGGGCTGTCGGCCTCGGCGCCGGCGGCCGGCTCCTCGCCGGGGTCGACGAGTTCCAGGCGCAGGCCCTTGGGGAGCGGTTCGGCACTCGGGTCCGCCGCGCGCGCTCCCGCCGGGGGTTCATCGGCCTTGACCCGTACCTCCACGCCGTCGGAGTCGCCGACCCAGAGCGGGGCCGTCGCGCCGCGGACCGTGCGGGAGGTGTGCTCCGCCGTGTCGGGGTCGGGGGCGTCGTCGCTGTGGGTCTCCACGTCCTGCCAGGTGGACCAGGTGGAGGTGCCCGTGGCGCGGGTGCGGACCTGGACCTGGCCGTGGAGCTGGGCGTTGGGGTTGTCCCAGACCACGCCGACGAGGGAGAAGGGGTGGACGTCGCGGCGGGGCAGGCCCTGTTCCCGCTGCTGCCGCTGCGGGGCGGCGGAACGGGTGCTGGTGCCGGGGGCCGCCAGGGGGGTGAGGGGGAGGGACTGGGTGGCGCCCGGGACGGATTCCTGCGCCGCGGGCTTCGCCGCGTGCGCGGCTGTGGGCAGGGTGAGGGGGAGGGTGAGGGCGGCCGCGCAGGTGACGCCGATCGAGGAAGCAAGAAAACCACGCATGCTCACGATCGTGGACATAAGTGGGTTGTTCCGGCTATTGGGGCGGGTCATATGGGTGCCGGGGGTGGTCGGCGGGAAGTCGGGCGCCGGGGCCGGAGGGTGACGGGGTGTTGGGGTCGGGGCGCCGCGATGGGGCTCGGGCCTGACGGGTGCTCACCCCGCACCGGGGGGCCGCCTTGCCCACCCTGCCGCCCCGGGGGTCCCCCCGGACGGAGTCTGGGGGACGGCAGATTGCCCAAGGCGAGGGGCGGGGATGGCGGCGGCAGATTGCCCGAGGCGGGGGCGGGGTGGGGCGAGGCCTAGGGTAGGGGTGTGAACGATGTTGTGTTGACGCCTGGGCGGATGCTCGATGAGGCGCTGCGGGGCGATCCCGGGCGGCCCCTCGTCACCTTCTACGACGACGCCACCGGGGAGCGGGTGGAGCTGTCCGTGGCCACGCTGGCCAACTGGGTGGCCAAGACCGCCAATCTGCTCCAGGGCGACCTGGGCGCCGAGCCCGGCGACCGCGTCGCCGTGCTGCTGCCCGCGCACTGGCAGACCGCCGTGTGGCTGCTCGCCTGTTCGGCCGTCGGCGTCGTCGCGGACATCGGCGGGGACCCGGCCCGCGCCGACCTCGTCGTCACCGGCCCCGACACCCTGGACGCGGCGCGCGCCTGCTCCGGCGAGCGGGTCGCGCTCGCGCTGCGGCCGCTGGGCGGGCGGTTCCCGCAGCCCCCCGAGGGGTTCCTCGACTACGCGGTGGAGGTGCCGGGACAGGGCGACCGCTTCGCCCCCTTCGTCCCGGTCGACCCGGACGAGGTCGCGCTCGCCGTCGGCGGGGAGGAACTCACCGGCGCCGAGGTCGTGACGAAGGCCCGTGCCGAGGCCGCCGCTCCCGGCGCGCGCCTGCTGTCGGGGCTCGGGTACGACACCTGGCAGGGGCTGGCCGCCGGGCTGTACGCGCCGCTGGCGACCGGCGGTTCGGTGGTGCTCTGCCGCCACTTGGACCGGCTCGACGACGAGGGTCTGGCCCAGCGCGTGGAGAGTGAACGGGTCACGGCGACCGTCAGGTAGCCCGTTCGGCTCAGCTCCCCCGGCCCCGCATCGCCGACGGGTCCATGGTCGTAGAGACGCGTTCCATGTCTTCTACGTCGCCGAGGGGGATCCGCACGTGACCGACTCTGCCGCCACGCCGCCGACCGGACCCGGTTCCGGTGCGTCGCCCACCGGCGCCTGGCGGAGGCGGCGGCGCAGGAGATGGCTGCGGAACACGGCGATCGGCGTGGCGCTGCTGGTGCTCGCGGCGGGCGGCGCGGGCTGGATCGCGTACCGCAAGCTGGACGGGAACATCACCGCGGACGAGGGCACCGCCGCCGAGCTGGCCCGCTACGACAGGGAGCGGCCCACCGTCCTGGTCCACGGCGCGCAGAACCTGCTGCTCATCGGGTCCGACTCGCGGGCCGGCGACAACGGCAAGTACGGGCACAACGACGGCACCCAGCGCTCGGACACGACGATCCTGCTGCACATCGCCGCCGACCGGAAGAGCGCCACGGCCGTCTCCTTCCCGCGCGACCTGATGGTCGACGTACCGGAGTGCCACAAGCCGGACGGCTCACAGATCGAACCGATGTTCGCGATGTTCAACTACGCCTTCGAGGTGGGCGGTTCGGCCTGCACGATCCGCACCGTCGAGAAGATGACGGGAGTCCGGATCGACCACCACATGGTCGTGGACTTCCAGGGGTTCAAGAACATGGTCGACGCCGTGGACGGCGTCGAGGTCTGCCTGGACGAGCCGATCGACGACGCCTCCGCCCACCTCAAGCTGGCGGCGGGGCGCCAGAAGCTCGACGGGGAGCGGGCCCTGGGCTACGTACGCGCCCGCAAGAGCCTCGGCAACGGCAGCGACACCGACCGGATGGACCGCCAGCAGCGCTTCCTCGGCGCGCTCGCCACGAAGATGCAGAGCAGCGGGGTGCTGCTGAACCCGACGAAGCTGTACCCGGTCCTCGACGCCGCGACCTCCGCGCTCACCACCGACCCGGGGCTGGCCAGTCTGCGCGGGCTCTACGACCTCGTGCGCGGGATGCGCGACATCCCGGCCGACCGGATCCAGTTCCTGACCGTGCCCCGCGAGTCGTACGTCTACAACGCCAACCGCGACCAGTTGATCCAGCCCGCCGCCGATCGGCTGTTCACCCGGATCCGTACCGACGCCCCGGTCGTTGTCTCCGAGGAGACGCCCGCCGACGTGCGGGCCGAGAGCAGCCAGGGGTACGACAGTTCGGACGAGTCCGGAATGTCCGACGAGGAGGTGTCCTACGAGGACGAGGACGGGGGCTACGACGACTACTACGACGACGGCAAGCCCGGCGCCCACGGCCCCGGCGACAAGGGACCGTCCCCCTCTCCCGCCCCTACTTTCCGGGGCAACACAGCGGACCAGGACGCCTGCGGGTAAAGGTCAAGTCATCAGCAGGCACACAGCTTTCAAGAAATGGTCCGGATTGCCCAGTTGTAGGGGAGTGGAATTTGTCACCGCCGTCGCTTGACGCTGAACTGGGCGGATAGTGTGAGCGATCCGGTGCACCCGGCCATGCCTCGATACTTCGTCGGCGGGGTCGTGCACTGCTTACCGACTTTGACCGGGCGCCCGCTTTGAGGGGGGTGGGGCGCCGCGTGGCCCCGACGGAGGATGCAGAAAACCGTGGACGCGCAAGGCCGTGGGCGGGCTGACAACAATGTCGATCCCGCAGACCAGTGGGTGCTCAATCCCCAGACTGGCGATTACGAACTGCGACTGACTCCTTCCGGAGGGCAGTCGGCGGTGCCGGGTCCCCGCCGCGGCGCGCCAAGGCGCGGGCAGCAGCAGGAGGTTCCCGCGCAACGCAGGCGGCGCGAGCCGCAGCAACCGGCGCAGACGGGCCGCCGCCGCTCGAAGCCGAAGAAGAAGGCGAAGGGCAAGAAGATCCTGCTCTGGTCGGCGGGCAGCCTGGCCTTCGTCGTGCTCGCCACGGCGGCCGGCGGCTACTTCTACTACGAGCACCTCAACGGCAACCTGACGGTCACCGACACCCCCGAGGCGAAGAACAGCTTCAGCAAGGACGAGGCGTTCAACATCCTCATCATCGGTACGGACAAGCGGACCGGTAAGGGCAACGAGGGCTACGGGGACAAGGGCAGTGTCGGCCACGCCGACACCAACATCCTGCTGCACGTCTCCAAGGACCGGACGAACGCGACGGCGCTGAGCATCCCGCGCGACCTGATCGTGGACGTCCCGGACTGCACGGACAAAGACGGCAAGGTGATCGCGGGCACCAGCCAGGTCCGCTTCAACACGAGCCTCGGGCAGGACAACCGCACCCCGGGCTGCACCATGAAGACGGTGAAGGCGGTCACGGGCATCACCCCCGACCACTTCATGATGGTCGACTTCAACGCGGTGAAGACCCTGTCCAGCGCGGTCGGCGGCGTCGACGTCTGTGTCGCCAAGGACGTGGACGACAAGGAGTCGCACCTCAAGCTCCCCAAGGGCACGTCCTCCGTCGAGGGCGAGCAGGCCCTCGCCTTCCTGCGCACCCGGCACAGCTTCGGCAACCAGGGCGACCTGGACCGGATCAAGGTGCAGCAGCAGTTCCTCGGCTCCCTCGCCCGCAAGATGAGCTCCAGCGACACGCTCACCAGCCCGTCGAAGCTGACGAGCCTCGCCGAGGCCGCGACCAACGCGCTCTCGGTCGACCAGGGCATAGGAACCCTGAACAAGCTCAAGGACGTGGCCCTCGAGCTGAAGAAGGTCCCGCCGAAGAACATCTCGTTCGTCACCACGCCGGTCCTCGACAACCCGGCGGAGAAGGTCAAGGCGACGGTCGTCGTCAACGAGGCGAAGGCGCCCGAGGTCTTCAACGCCATCAAGAACGACGTGTCGCTGACGGAGACCAAGAAAAAGAAGAAGTCCGCCGAGTCGGCGCGGCTGAAGGGCACGAAGTCGGAGGCGTCCGAGGTCCGCGTCGACCTGTACAACGGCAGCCTGAAGACCGGCGCGGCGCAGGAGACCCTGACCTGGCTGCAGAACAACGAGGGCGTCACCAAGTCCAGCCAGCTGGGCAACAAGCCGACGCAGAAGAAGACCACGCTGGAGTACTCGCCCGACCAGGCCGACCAGGCCCGGCGGCTCGCCGACATCATGGGGCTGCCCGCTTCCGCGATGAAGCCGGGCAAGAGCGAGAAGAACGACCAGGGTCTGCCGGCGATCATCCTCGTCCTCGGCCAGGACTTCCAGGGCGCGGGCACACCCATCGACGGCGCCTCGGCCAAGGCGCCGAAGGTCGATGGGCAACAGACAGCGGACAAGACTGTGTGCGCCCAATGACCAACCTCGGCCGCCCTTCGACTGTCTCACCAGAAGACAGCGGGGCGGCCGAGACATGGGCGCGGGGGCGGGGAGGGCGGGGAGGACATGGGGCGAAGTGGTGTGCGCGGAGAGCGTCCACGACCGAGCGGCCACGGCGGGGCGGAGGCACGCGCCGGTGACCTGGGCTGGGACGAGTCCCTGTACCAGGACACCGGGGGCGCGGTGCCCGGACCGGACGATCGCAGACCACCGGGCCACCGGCACAAGGGCGGCCGCGCCAAAAGACGCAGAGGGATTCGAATACTGCGCTGGACCGCGGGCACGCTCGCGGTCCTGGTGCTCGCCACGGCGGGCGCCGGCTATCTCTGGTACCGGCATCTGAACAGCAACATCAAGACGGACAAGCTCAACATCGGCGAGCACAGGGCGGCCAAGCCCACGCCGAACGCGGCGGGCCAGACCCCGCTGAACATCCTGCTGATCGGCTCCGACGACCGCAACAGCAAGGAGAACCTGAAGCTCGGCGGGCACAAGGCGAGTGTGGGCGCGGCCCCGCTGGCCGACGTGCAGATGCTGGTGCACCTGTCGGCGGACCGCACCAACATGTCGGTGGTGAGCATGCCGCGCGACACCCTCACCAAGCTGCCCAAGTGCACCGACCCGAAGACCGGCCACGTGTACGAGGCGACGGTCACCCCGCAGATGGTGAACGGCTCGCTGGGCCGTGGCGGCCCGGGATGCACGGTCGCCACCTGGGAGGAGATGACCGGCATCCACATCGACCACTACCTCATGGTCGAATTCGCGGGTGTGGTGACGATGGCGGACGCGGTCGGGGGTGTACCGGTCTGCGTCGACGCCAACTTCGTCGGACGGTATCGCGGACGCACGACCGGTGAGGGCACCGACCTGAAGCTGAAGAAGGGCACGACGTACGTCAAGGGCGAGCAGGCCCTGCAGTGGCTGCGGACCCGGCACGGCTTCGAGGACGGCACCGACATCGCGCGCGCCAAGGCGCAGCACATGTACATGAGCGCGATGGTGCGCGAGCTGCGCGAGAACGCGACGTTCAGCCATCCCAACAAGCTGCGCCAGCTGGCCGAGAAGGCCACCGACGCGCTGAAGCCCGACGAGGGCCTCGACACCATCAAGAAGCTCTACGACCTGAGCGTCGAGCTGAAGAAGCCCAACCCGAAGCGCATGACGATGACGACGATGCCGTTCGTGTACGCGGGCAGCCGGGTGGTCCCGACGCCCGCGGCCGACAAGCTGTGGAAGATGATCCGCGAGGACGTCGCGCTCGACGGCAAGGACAAGAAGAAGTCGACGACGCAGGTGTCGGACGACCCGGCGGCCGCCGACGACAAGATCGCGGTGCAGGTGCGCAACGGCACGCGGACGGCGACGACGGGCGCGGTGCCCGGCCGGGCCTCGGCGGTGCAGCAGGCCCTCATCGGCAAGGGCTTCACGCTGGCGGTCTCGGACCGGTCGGCGTCGCTCGCCGTGGACAGGACGGTGCTCGACTATCCGTCGGACGACCTGGAGGGCGACGCGCAGGCGGTCGCCAAGTCCCTGGGGATTCCGCTGAGTTCGGTGAAGAAGTCGGCGGACGTGTCCGGGGTGACGCTGACCGTGGGCGCCGACTGGAAGACGGGCACCACGTACCCGAAGTCCGCGGCCGAATCCGACGACCCCGCCAAGTCGCTGGACAAGAACCAGACGCAGAACGGCGCGGACGGCAAGCAGTGCATGCATGTGCAGGACGGCTACACCTGGTAGGTCGTACACATCCGGACGGACGTCCGGGCATCGAGGGCGCGGGAGGCGAACTCCCGCGCCCTCGGCGCTAGTTGGAGGCGAGGACGGCCGGCCTGCGCGACGCGATGACCCGCTTCGCCAGCGACTTGGGGCTCGTCAGGAAGCCCCAGCCCCACGTCATGTGCATGGTGGCGAGGGCGACGGGGATCTGGGCGCGCGCCTTGAGCGGCAGCCCCTTGCCCGCGGGGACCGAACCGGCCGTGATCGCCGCGAGGTACCCGGCGGGGACCACGAAGCCCCACGGGGTGAGCGCGGCGCCGACCACGATGCCCGCGGCGATCGCGCACACGGCGGCCGGCGGGGCGAGGTAGCGCAGGTTGATGGAGCCCGAGTGGTAGCGGGCGACGACGTGCCGCCAGCGGCCGTAGTCCTTGTACTGCTTGGCGAGCGCCTTCACCGAGGGCCGCGGGCGGTACGAGACCTTCAGCTCGGGCGAGAACCAGATGAGCCCGCCGGCCTCGCGGATCCGGAAGTTCAGCTCCCAGTCCTGGGCGCGGATGAACTCCTCGTTGTACCCGCCCTGCTGCTCCAGCGCCTCGCGCCGGAAGACGCCGAGGTAGACCGTGTCGGCCTGCTGGGCCTGGCCGCCGGTGTGGAACACGGCGTTGCCGACACCGATCTTCGAGGTCATCGCGGCGGCGACGGCCTGCTCCCAGGCGTTGGTGCCCTCGGCGTGCATGATGCCGCCGACGTTCATCGCGCCGGTCTCCTCCAGGAGGCGGACGGCGGTGGCGATGTACCCGGCGGAGAGCGCGGCGTGCCCGTCGACGCGGACCACGACCGGATGGCGGGAGGCCTTGATCGCGGCGTTCAGCGCGGCGGGGGTGCGGCCCGTCGGGTTCGGCACGGTGTGGACGCGCTTGTCGGCGGAGGCGGTTTCGGCGACCAGTTGCGCGGCGATCTCGTCCGTACGGTCGGCGGACGGGCCGAGGGCGAGCACGACCTCCATCGGGCCGTCGTACTCCTGCGCCAGGATCGCCTCGACGGCCTCTCGCAGATGCCGCTCCTCGTTGAGGATGGGCATGATCACGGAGACGGCCGGAAGCTGCTGCTCGGCAGTGTTGGCGGTTGCGTTCATCGGACGTCACGTTACCGCTAACGGGGGACACCGGCGCGCGCCGCCCGCCTCACTACCGCGGGCCGCAGATCGTATCGGCCTACGGTGACACGCCCCGTTCCACGCCCACCTTCTCGGAGGTGTCCCCCGGTGCCCACGCCGCCCCGCTCCCCCGCCCGTCCGCAGCGTCAACCGCGGCCGGGACAGGGCCGTCGTCCGGTCCGGCCGCCGCGCAAGAGGAAGCCCCGGTGGGCGATGCGGGTGGCGACCACGTTCTCGGTGACCGTGCTGGCCGCCGCCGGGATCGGGCACGCGCTCGTCACCGGCCTGGACACCGGCATCCAGCGGATCGACCCGTTCAAGGACATGAAGAACCGTCCGGCGGCCGGGCACGGCATGAACGTGCTGCTCGTCGGCACCGACGGCCGCGACAAGATCACCGAGGAGGAGCGGCAGAAGTACCGGCTCGGCGGCTCCCCCTGCCACTGCACGGACACGATCATGATCGTGCACATCTCGGACGACCACGAGCGGGCCTCCGTGGTCTCGCTCCCCCGTGACTCCTACGCGGAGATCCCGCCGCACACCGACATGAACAGCGGCGACGAGCACCACGCGCACCCGGTGAAGATCAACGCGGCGTACGCGGAGGGCGGGCCGCAGCTCACCGTGCGCACGGTCGAGCACATGACGCACGTGAAGATCGACCACTATCTGGAGGTCGACTTCACCAGCTTCATGAAGACGGTCGACGAGCTGGGCGGTGTCCGGGTGTGCACCACGCGGCCGCTGCGGGACTCGTACACCGGTCTCGACCTGGGCGTCGGTACCCACGACCTGGACGGCGGGCAGGCCCTTCAGTACGTACGGGCCCGGCACCTGGACGGCGCGGGGGACCTCGGCCGGATGCAGCGCCAGCAGCGCTTCCTGGCCTCCCTCATCGCGAAGACGACGTCGTCCGGGGTGCTGCTCAACCCGGTCCGCTTCCGTGACGTGGCCCGTACGCTGCTCAGCTCGGTCCGCGCCGACAAGGGGTTCGGCACGGACGAGATGGTCGAGCTGGCGCGGGCGATGCGGAACTTCTCGCCCTCGTCGTCGGAGTTCACGACGGTGCCGATCGGCAACATCAGCTACCCGGTCAAGGGCATCGGCTCCACCGTGAAGTGGGACGACAAGAAGTCCGAGAAGCTGTTCCAGGCGCTGCGCGACGACAAGCCGCTCGCGCCGCACCGGGCGAGGAAGAAGGCGACCGTCGTCGATGTCGCGCCGCAGCAGATCCGCGTCCAGGTGGTGAACGCGACGGCGACGGCCGGGCTCGGCAAGAAGGCGGACGCCGCGCTGAGGGGGACCGGGTTCCGTACGACGGGGGCGCCCGTCAGCGCCGACGACCGCGCTGCCGCGCACACCACGGTGTTGTACGACCCGCGGTGGGACCGGTCGGCCAAGTCGCTGGCCGCCGCGTTGCCGGGGGCCCGGATGCAGGCCGTCAATGGGCAGGGGGCCGTGTTGAAGGTCGTGGCCGGGGGCGATTATCGGGGGGTGCGGGCGGTGCGGGCCGAGGATGCGTCCGAGGGGGAGTTCGGGGCTGTCACCGGGGACGAGGTTTCCTGTTCCTCGTGACCGGGATCCGAGGCGCGGGACTCGGGGCTCCGCCCCGGACCCCGCTCCTCAATCGCCGGAGGGGCTTGATTGGTCCCCAAGGTGCTTGATCAGAGGTCGTCGTTCAGGCCCTCTGCGATGCGCTTCTCCCGCAGTTCCTTGATCGCTCGGCGGCGGGCCAGGCGGTGCTGGCGGCGGATCTGGGCCTCCTGGTTGCGGCGGCGGTCCTTCTCCGTCTCCATGAGGACCGGGGGCACCGGGCGCGGCTTGCCGTCGGCGTCGACCGCCGCGAAGACCAGGTAGGCGGAGCCGACGCGGGTGGGCGGCGTCGACTCGTTCCACCGCTCGGCCAGGACGCGGACGCCGATCTCCATGGACGTACGACCCGTCCAGTTGACCTGCGCGCGCACGTGCACGAGGTCGCCGACGCGGACCGGCTCCATGAAGACCATCTCGTCCATGGAGGCGGTGACGGCGGGGCCGCCCGAGTGACGGCCGGCGACCGCGCCCGCGACGTCGTCGACGAGTTTCATGATCACGCCACCGTGCACGGTGCCGAGCAGATTGGTCTCGGCGGCCGTCATGATGTGGCTCAACGTCGTGCGGGAGGCCGAGACCGGCTTGCCGGGGAGGGTGTCCTCCGGGGCCGCTCCAGGCGATATGGCGTGATCAGTCATGGTTCAACTGTATGTCCCGCCGACCGGAGCGGTCGTTCTTTGTGTCAGCTCTGCAACAGCCCTGGTCCGATTCATCTCACTCTCTTGTGGGGCACACAGCGGCTCACTGCACACTGTTCCAATGAGCGATTGGCCCGACGGGCGGAGCGACAGGCAGAGCGGCGGCGGCCGCGGCGGCTATGGCCGTGGCAGCGGGAGCGCACGCCCCGAGGGAGCCCGGGTCATGCGACAGGTGCAGCGGGGCCAGGTACCCCAGCAGCAGCCCGCGTACGACGACGGGTACGGCGACGGCGGCTACGGCGACAACGCCGGCAACGGCTACGACAGCGGCTACAACACCGGGCAGGTCTACGGTCAGCCCGGCCGCGCGGGCGGCGGCGACGGCGGGGCCGGCTACGGGCCGCCGACCGGCCGCCCCGCGCGCACGCCGAACTGGCGCAAGCGCATCAAGTGGACGGCGATCACGCTGGTCACGGTGGTCGTGGTGACCAGCGTCGTCACGTACTTCTGGGCCGACTCCAAGCTGAACCGGGACGTCGACCTGTCCAAGGTGATCGAGCGGCCCGAGGCGGGCGACGGCACGAACTACCTGATCGTCGGCACCGACAGCCGTCAGGGCATGTCCGCCGCGGAGAAGAAGAAGCTGCACACCGGCTCCGCCGAGGGCAAGCGCACGGACACGATGATGATCCTGCACGTCGGGAGCAACGGGGACACGCTCGTCTCGCTCCCCCGCGACTCGAACGTCACGATCCCCAGCTTCAAGGGCGCCGAGTCCGGCAAGCTCTACCCGAACACGGGCCGCCAGACGAAGCTGAACGCCGCGTACGCGGAGGACGGCCCCGAGCTGCTTGTACGCACCGTCGAGTACAACACCGGGCTGCACATCGACCACTACGCGGAGATCGGCTTCGGCGGCTTCGCGGGCATCGTGGATGCGGTCGGCGGTGTCGAGATGAACCTGAAGGAAGGCTTCAAGGACAAGTGGTCCGGCGCCGACTTCAAGGCCGGCAAGCAGACCCTCGACGGCCAGCAGGCCCTCGCCTACGTCCGCACCCGGCACGCCTTCGCCGCGTCCGACCTCCAGCGCACCAAGAACCAGCAGGCGTTCCTGGCCGCGCTCGCCCACAAGGTGGCCTCGCCGAGCACCGTCATGAACCCGTTCACGCTCTACCCGACGCTGGGCGCGGGCCTGGACTCGCTCGTCGTCGACAAGGACATGAGCCTGTGGAACCTGGGCTCGATGTTCATGGCGATGAAGTCGGTGTCCGGCGGTGACGGCAAGTCCATGAACATGCCGGTCAGCGGCAGCGTCGGCGGCAATCTGGTCTGGGACAAGACCAAGGTCAAGCAGCTCGTCGGGCAGTTCAACAACGACGAGAAGGTCACCGTGTCGGGCAACTGAACCCGTCCGGTACGCGTGAAGGGGCCCCGCCGGCCGTCGGCGGGGCCCCTTCACGTACGTACGCGTGGCTACGGCAGGTTGCGCGCCATGACGATGCGCTGGACCTGGTTCGTGCCCTCGTAGATCTGGGTGATCTTGGCGTCGCGCATCATGCGCTCGACCGGGTAGTCACGGGTGTAGCCGTAGCCGCCGAGCAGCTGGACGGCGTCCGTGGTGACCTCCATCGCCGTGTCCGAGGCGAAGCACTTGGCGGCCGCGCCCAGGTACGTCAGGTCGGCGTCACCGCGCTCGGAGGCGGCCGCGGCCTGGTAGGTCAGGGCGCGGGCGGCGGAGATCTTCATGGCCATGTCGGCGAGCATGAACTGGATGCCCTGGAAGTCGGCGATGGCCTTGCCGAACTGCTTGCGCTCCTGGACGTAGCCCTTGGCGTAGTCGAGGGCGCCCTGCGCGACACCGAGCGCCTGCGCGGCGATCGTGATGCGGGTGTGGTCGAGGGTCTTCATCGCGGTGGCGAATCCGGTGCCCTCGGCGCCGATCATGCGGTCGGCGGGGATGCGCACGTTGTCGAGGTAGACCTCGCGGGTCGGCGAGCCCTTGATGCCGAGCTTCTTCTCCGGGGCGCCGAAGGAGACGCCCTCGTCCGACTTCTCGACGACGAAGGCCGAGATGCCCTTCGAGCGCTTCTCGGGGTCGGTGACCGCCATGACCGTGTAGTACTCGGAGACGCCGGCGTTGGTGATCCAGCGCTTCACGCCGTTGAGCACCCAGTCGTCGCCGTCGCGGACCGCGCGCGTCTTCATGCCCGCCGCGTCCGAACCGGCGTCCGGCTCGCTCAGGCAGTACGAGAACATCGCGTCGCCCTTGGCGAGCGGGCCCAGGTACTTCTTCTTCAGCTCCTCGGAGCCGGAGAGGATGACCGGGAGCGAGCCCAGCTTGTTCACCGCGGGGATGAGGGAGGACGAGACGCAGGCGCGGGCGACCTCCTCGATGACGATGACCGTGGCGAGCGCGTCGGCGCCCGCGCCGCCGTACTCCTCCGGTACGTGCACGGCCGCGAGGTCGGCCGCGACGAGCGCGTCCAGGGCCTCCTGCGGGAAGCGGGCCTCCTCGTCGACCGCGGCGGCGTGCGGGGCGATCTTCGCCTCGGCCAGCGCGCGGACGGTGTCGCGGAGCATGTCGTGCTCCTCGGACGGGCGGTAGAGGTCGAAATCAGCCGATCCGGCCAAGGTTCTCACGCTCCAAGCGACGCTAATTACTGTTAAGTAACCCGAATTTTAGGTGTCTGCCCACGCAGGGGATACGTGAGCTATACGACAGCGGGAATGTGCCCCGTGAGCAGCTGTGGCACGCCCGACTATGCTCAGGCAGCGCAGATCAGCCCCCAGACCTCTGGAGCACCGCATGGCCCCCAAGATCACCGTGATCGGCACCGGCTACCTCGGCGCGACCCACGCCGCGGCCATGGCCGAGCTCGGCTTCGAGGTGCTCGGCCTTGACGTGGTGCCCGAGAAGATCGAGATGCTCACGCGGGGCGAGGTCCCCATGTACGAGCCCGGTCTGGAGGAGATGCTGCGCAAGCACGTCGCCGGGATCGAGGGGTCCACCGGGCGGCTGCGCTTCACCATGGACTTCGCGGAGGCCGGCGCCTTCGGCGACGTGCACTTCGTGTGCGTGAACACCCCGCAGAAGCACGGCGAGTACGCGTGCGACATGAGTTACGTCGACGCCGCCTTCGCCTCGCTCGCGCCGCACCTGGGTGCGGGCGCCCTCGTCGTCGGCAAGTCGACCGTGCCGGTCGGCTCGGCCGCGCGCCTCGCCGAGCTGCTGCCCGAGGGCGTCGAGCTGGCGTGGAACCCGGAGTTCCTGCGCGAGGGCTTCGCCGTGGACGACACCCTGCACCCGGACCGGATCGTGGTCGGCGTGACCAGCGAGCGGGCCGAGAAGCTGCTGCGGGACGTGTACGCGTCGCCGCTCGCCGAGGGCACGCCGTTCGTCGTCACCGACTTCCCCACCGCCGAGCTGGTGAAGACCGCCGCGAACTCCTTCCTGGCCACCAAGATCTCCTTCATCAACGCCATGGCCGAGGTGTGCGAGGCCGCGGGCGGCGACGTCGTGAAGCTGGCCGAGGCGATCGGCTACGACGAGCGGATCGGCCGCAAGTTCCTGCGGGCCGGCATCGGCTTCGGCGGCGGCTGTCTGCCCAAGGACATCCGGGCGTTCATGGCGCGCGCCGGTGAGCTCGGCGCCGACCAGGCGCTCACCTTCCTGCGCGAGATCGACTCCATCAACATGCGGCGGCGCGGGGCGATGGTCGAGATGGCCCGCGAGGCGCTCGGCGGCGGCCCGTTCCTCGGCAAGCGGGTCGCCGTGCTCGGCGCGACCTTCAAGCCCGACTCCGACGACGTCCGGGACTCGCCCGCGCTGAACGTCGCCGGGCAGATCCACCTCCAGGGCGGCCAGGTGACCGTCTACGACCCCAAGGGCATGGACAACGCGCGGCGGCTCTTCCCGACGCTCGGGTACGCGGAGACGGCCCTCGACGCGGTGCGCGGCGCCGATGTCGTCCTGCACCTCACCGAGTGGCGCGAGTTCCGCGAGCTGGACCCGGCCGAGCTGGGCGCCGTCGCCTCGGACCGGCTGATCCTCGACGGGCGCAACGCGCTGGACTCCGCGCTGTGGCGCGCGGCCGGCTGGACGTTCCGCGCGATGGGCCGCCCCGCGGCCTGACGCCCCTACGGCGCTGTGCGCTGCCGAACCCCTCGCGGAACAGCCGCGACAGGGTCCGTTCACCGGTGTGCACCGGGGCGGCGAGCCGCCCGAGCGTGCGGGGCGTGCGCAGGTCGCCCTCGACGAGCGCGCAGACCTCGAAGCGGCCCTGCCCCGAGAAACGGCGTTCGTGCCAGGTGGTCGCCGGGATCCACAGCGCGCCCGGCCACTACCCGCGATCCGGGCGCCGTGCTCCGTGGTGATCGCGAGGACGCCCGCGCTGACGTGGATCAGCTGGTGGTCGTCGTGGCGGTGCCGGTGCTCGCGGTGCTGCTGTCCACGGCTCTGCGCGAACCCGAGCGGTCCTGACGGTGCGGGGCGCGCCCGGAGCGGACGAGGCACGGTTAGCCTCTGGGCATCTGTAATGGTCACCCCTTGGAGGAGTCATGCCCCTCGCACGGTCCGCCGTCACGGTCCTCGACTGCCCCCGGCCGCTCGCCCTCGCGGAGTTCTACGCGGCGGTGCTCGGCGGCACCCCGGCCACGGACCCCGCGGAGCCCGACTGGGTCGACCTGGAAGTGCCGGGCGGCTCCGCGCTGGCCTTCCAGGAAGCGCCGGGGTACGTGCCGCCGCCCTGGCCGTCGGTGGGCGGCGCACAGCAGTTCCACCTCGATCTGCTGGTCGAGGATCTGGACGTCGCGGAGAAGGGGATCCTGGCACTCGGCGCCACCGTTCTCGACAACGACGACAAGAGCCGGTCCTGGCGCGTCTACGCCGATCCCGCGGGACACCCCTTCTGCCTGTGCGCCTGCTGACCGGGCGTCAGGGCCGCGCCGTCGAGGGCCCCCGGCGCTGCCGGGCGGCCCGGGCGGTGAACTCGGCCTCGCGCAGCACTCGTTGGACATTGCCCCAGGTGAGCAGGGCGAGATGGTCCTCGGGCCAGCCGCGGCTCTGCAACTCCGCGATCAGCGCCGGGTAACCGGCGGCGTCGGCCAGGCCCTCGGGGTGCGCGTCCCCGGTGTCGTACATCCCGGAGAGGCCGACCGATCCGGGGCCCGCCACGTCGCGTACGTGGTCGAGGTGGTCGGCGACGTCACGCAGCTCGGGGCCGGTCCGCGCGGCCGAACAGGGCACCAGGCACAGGCCCTTGCGCTCGCCGAGGTCGGCGAGCAGGTCGTCGGGGACGTTGTCCGGGTGCTGGTTGAGGGCGCGGGCGCCGGAGCGGGTGAAGAGCGCGGGGGCCTTGGACACGGCGAGGGCGCCGGCCACGGTGGCCCGGGTGGCGCCGGTGAGGTCGACGAGCATGCCGAGCCGGTTCATCTCCCGTACGACCTCTTCGCCGAACCGGGTCAGGCCCCGCTCGCACTCCGCCCAGGAGGCGCCCGAGAGGGTCAGCGCGCGCAGGCCCAGGGTGTGCAGGGCGCGCAGGGTGCCCAGGGAGTCGCCGGTGGCGGTGGCCGGGGCCGGGCCGATGACGACGGCGATGCGGCCGTGGGCGCGGGCATCGGCGGTCTCCGACGCGGAGCGGGCCAGGCGCAGGCCCTCCGGGTAGCGGGCGACGACGTTGTTGATCAGGTCGATCTGTTCCAGGGCCGCGGTGAGGGGGCTGTCCTCCGCCGCGTCGAGGGCCCACAGCAGGGCGCCGGTGCCGCCTGCGCGCAGGCGCGGCAGGTCGCTCTCGACGGAGGTCTCCCCCAGTTCGAGGTCGTGCCAGGGAAGGGTGCGCAGGGTCTCCGGCAGGCCGCAGTATCCGTCGGCCACGGGGTGCCGGGCCAGGTGGGTGCGGGGGTCGGGGGCGGGAGCGGGGACGGGGACGGTGGGAGCGGGCTGGTCGAGCTCGCCCGCCTCTGCGGGGGCGGTGACTTCGCCCTGTAGGTCTGCCATGGCAGGCTCCGGAAAACGTGGGACGGCGTTCGTCCCACCGTCCCACGCGCTGCCCTGCCGGGCTCAACGGGCTGAGCCGAACGGGGGTGCCGTGAGCGCGGGCCGATATCAGCCCCGATAGGGGCGCGGGGAACTGCGCGACCGGCCCCCACCGGGCCGCACCCGCGAACGGCGCTGTACTGGCCGCCCCTTGAGCGCTCGCCCCGCGCCGAGGTGCCGCCTTGCCCACCCTGCCGCCCCAGGCGGCAGATTGCCCAAGACGGCGGGGCACCCAGGACGGAGGAGCTGGAGGGCTAGGTGTCCAGTTGGGGCAGGGTGGCGTTCGACGGGGCGCGGCGGGACCGGAGGTCGCGGGAGACGGACTCGGCGGCACCGAGCACCCGCACGGCATTGCGCCACGTCAACTTCGCCAGATCGTCCTTCGACCAGCCCCGGTCGAGGAGTTCGGCGATCAGGTTCGGGTAGCCCGAGACATCGTTCAGGCCGTCCGGGGTGAACGCCGTACCGTCGTAGTCACCGCCGATCCCGATGTGATCGACGCCGGCGACCTCGCGCATGTGGTCGAGGTGATCGGCGACGGTGGCGACCGTCGCGACCGGCCGCGGCCGCGCCTCCTCGAAGGCCCGGTGCAGCTTCATCGCGGCCGGAGACGTGTCCAGGTGATGGAAGCCGTGCGAGCGCAGGTTCTCGTCGGCGGCCGCCGTCCAGTCGACCGCCGCCTGGAGGACGAACTTCGGCACGAAGGTGGCCATCGCCACGCCCCCGTTGCCCGGCAGCCGCTCCAGGACGTCGTCCGGGATGTTGCGCGGATGATCGCACACGGCCCGCGACGAGGAGTGCGAGAAGATCACCGGCGCCTCGGTGACGTCCAGCGCCGCCCGCATCGTCGTCGCCGCGACGTGCGACAGGTCGACGAGCATGCCCTCGCGGTTCATCTCGCGCACGACCTCGCGGCCGAAGGCCGACAGCCCGCCGACCCCGGGCTCGTCCGTCGCCGAGTCCGCCCACGCGATGTTGTCGTTGTGGGTGAGCGTCATGTAGCGCACGCCGAGCGCGTACAACGCCCGCAGCGTGGCGAGGGAGTTGTTGATGGAGTGGCCGCCCTCGGCGCCCTTGAGCGAGGCGATGCGCCCGTCCCGCCGCGCTGCCTCCATGTCGGCGGCCGTCAGCGCGGCCCGCAGGTCGCCCGGGTAGCGCGCGATCAACTGGTCCACGCAGTCGATCTGTTCGAGCGTGGCGCTGACCGCCGCGTCGCCCGTGAGATCCGTACGGACGTAGACCGACCAGAACTGCGCGCCCACGCCGCCGGCCCGCAGCCGGGCCAGGTCTGTGTGCAGGTGCGCGCTCTGGTCGACGGCGATGTCCCGCGCGTCGATGTCGTAGGTGACCTGCTCGCGCAGCGCCCACGGCAGGTCGTTGTGCCCGTCGACGACGGGGAACTCGGCGAGCAGCTCGCGGGCCCGCTCCACAGACGTAGTCATACGGCTATCGTGCTCACTTTCCGAAACCGAAACCGGACCCCGCGCCCTCGACCTTGGCGCGCAGCCGCTTGCCCTTCTCGGTGGCCTGGTCGTTCAGCTCCTGCTGGAACTCCTTCATGCGGGCGAGGAGGTCCTCGTCGTGCGCGGCGAGGATGCGCGCGGCGAGCAGCCCCGCGTTGCGCGCGCCGCCGACCGAGACGGTCGCGACCGGCACCCCGGCCGGCATCTGCACGATCGACAGCAGCGAGTCCATGCCGTCGAGGTACTTCAGCGGCACCGGCACGCCGATCACCGGCAGCGGCGTCACCGAGGCGAGCATTCCGGGCAGATGTGCGGCGCCGCCGGCGCCCGCGATGATCGCCTTCAGGCCACGCTCGGCGGCCTGCTCGCCGTAGGAGATCATCTCGTGCGGCATGCGGTGCGCGGAGACGACGTCGACCTCGTAGGGGATCTCGAACTCGTCGAGGGCCTTGGCCGCGGCCTCCATGACGGGCCAGTCCGAGTCGGACCCCATCACAATGCCAACCACAGGGCTCATTCGGTGATCGTTCCCCTCAGGTATCCGGCTGCGTGACGAGCACGTTCCAGTACGTCGTCCAGGTCGTCGCCGTAGGTGTTCACGTGGCCGACCTTGCGGCCGGGCTTCACGTCCTTGCCGTACATGTGGATCTTCAGCTGCGGGTCGCGGGCCATGCAGTGCAGGTAGGCGCTGTACATGTCCGGGAAGTCGCCGCCCAGGACGTTGCCCATGACGGTCCACTTCGCGCGCGGGCGCGGGTCGCCGAGCGGCAGGTCGAGGACCGCGCGCACGTGGTTGGCGAACTGGGAGGTGATCGCGCCGTCCTGGGTCCAGTGGCCGGAGTTGTGCGGCCGCATCGCCAGTTCGTTGACCAGAATGCGCCCGTCTCGGGTCTCGAACAGCTCGACCGCGAGGTGTCCGACGACACCCAGCTCCTTGGCGACGCGCAGCGCGAGCTCCTGCGCCTCGCCCGCCAGGGACTCGTCGAGGTCGGGGGCCGGGGCGATCACCGTGTCGCAGACGCCGTCGACCTGCTGGGACTCGACGACGGGGTAGGCGACGGCCTGGCCGTGCGGGGAGCGGACGACGTTCGCCGCCAGCTCCCGCGCGAAGTCGACCTTCTCCTCCGCGAGGACCGGCACGCCCGCCTTGAACGGGTCCTCCGCGTCCGCCGCGGAGCGCACGACCCACACGCCCTTGCCGTCGTAGCCGCCGCGCACCGTCTTGAGGACGACGGGGAAGCCGTCGCCCTCCGCGGCGAAGGCCACCACGTCGGCCGGATCGGCCACGATGCGGTGGCGCGGGCACGGCACCCCGAGCGCGCTGAGCTTCGCGCGCATCTCGCCCTTGTCCTGGGCGTAGAGCAGCGCGTCCGGCCCGGGGCGCACGGGGATGCCGTCCGCCTCCAGGGCCCGCAGATGCTCGGTGGGTACGTGCTCGTGGTCGAAAGTGATCACGTCGCAGCCGCGCGCGAACGCGCGCAGCGTGTCCAGGTCGCGGTAGTCGCCGACGACGACGTCGCCGACGACCTGTGCCGCGGAATCCTGCGGAGTGTCACTGAGGAGCTTGAATCTGATGCCGAGCGGGATGCCCGCCTCGTGTGTCATACGAGCGAGCTGGCCACCGCCGACCATGCCGACTACCGGAAACGTCACATCCCCAGGGTATCGGCCAAATGACTGGTTCCCGCGCGCCCCTCTTTCTGTAGGAAAGAACGAGGTAAGACCATCGACGCTGTCCGCAGGCGCCCGCGAGGGCCCGTGGTTAGCATGACTGGGTCGGCTCCCGCGGGGGCCGCGAGACCGAACGCACGGGGACGACGGGGGTAGAGGCGACGATTATGAGCGTGACGACCGGCCGACAGGCCAAGGGACTCGGCGCACTGCGGGTGCGGTTCGCCGCCCTGGCCCGGGAGATCGCCAAGTTCGGCGTCGTCGGCGCCCTGGGCGTCTTCGTGAACTTCGCGATCTTCAACCTGATGCGGCACGGCACCGACCTCCAGGTGGTGCGGGCCAGCGTGATCGCGACGGTCGTCGCCATCGTCTTCAACTACGTGGGGTTCCGCTACTTCACCTACCGTGACCGCGACAAGAGCGGCCGCGCCAAGGAACTCACGCTGTTCCTGCTGTTCAGCGTGGTCGGCCTGGTGATCGAGAACGGTGTCCTGTACGCGGCGACGTACTGGTTCCACTGGGACAGCTCGCTGCAGAGCAACATCTTCAAGTTCCTCGGCATGGGCCTCGCGACCCTGTTCCGCTTCTGGTCCTACCGCACCTGGGTGTTCCGGGCGCTGCCCGCCAAGGAGGCCGTGGCCAGCGCGGAATCGTTCCTGGACGATCCGACGCCGCCGGTCCAGCGCATCAAGTAGCCGCCCGCACCGTCTAGCGGATCGTCTCGGAATCGCCGGCCTGCTTCTTCAGCGGCGTACGGGACAGGAACAGACCGAAGACCGGCGGGCTCGCCTGGAGCATTTCGAGGCGGCCGCCGTCCGCCTCGGCGAGGTCGCGGGCGACCGCGAGACCGATGCCCGTGGAGTTGCGACCGCTGATCGTCCGCTCGAAGATCCGCGAGCCCAGCTCGGAGGGGACGCCCGGGCCCTCGTCCGTGACCTCGATCACCGCCTGGTTGCCGGTGACACGGGTGCGCAGGGCGACGGTGCCGCCGCCGTGCATCAGCGAGTTCTCGATCAGCGCGGCGAGCACCTGGGCGACCGCGCCCGGCGTGCCGACCGCCGTCAGGTGGCGCTTGCCCGAGGAGACGATGGCGCGGCCCGCGCTGCGGTAGGCCGGGCGCCACTCCTCCAGCTGCTGCTTGATCACCTCGTCCAGGTCGAAGGTGACGGCCGACCCGGTGCGCGGGTCTCGGGCGTTGGTCAGCAGCCGCTCGACGACGTCGGTGAGCCGCTCCACCTGGGTGAGCGCGATCGTCGCCTCCTCCTTCACCTCGGCCAGGTCCTCGGTCATGGTGATCTCCTCCAGGCGCATCGAGAGCGCCGTGAGGGGCGTGCGCAGCTGGTGCGAGGCGTCGGCGGCGAGCCGCCGCTCGGCCGTCAGCATGCGCGCGATGCGCTCGGCGGAGCCGTCCAGGACGTCCGCGACCCGGTCCAGCTCGGGCACGCCGTAGCGCTTGTGCCGCGGGCGCGGGTCGCCGGAGCCCAGGCGCTCCGCGGTGGAGGCCAGATCGGTGAGCGGGGACGCGAGGCGGTTGGCCTGGCGTACGGCGAGCAGCACGGCGGCGACGATGGCGAGCAGCGCCACCCCGGCGATGAGCAGCAGGGTGCGGCCCACCTCGGCGGTGACCTCGGAGCGGGGTTCCTCGACGGTGACCTTCTCGCCCTGCTCCCCGTCGGCGGTGTACTTGATGACCTCGCCGGCCGGGCGGGTGCCGATCTCGATGGGGCCGTGGCCGGGCATCTCGATCAGCGCGAAGCGCTCCCCGGCGACCTGATTCTGCAGGACGTCACCGCTGATCAGCTCGTCGCTGAGCATCCGGCTGTCGACGATGGAGGCCAGCCGGACCGCCTCGGACTGCACGCGCTCCTGGGCGCTGTTCGTGATGGTCCGGGTCTCGACGATGACGAGGGAGATCCCGAACACGGCGATCACGACCAGAACGACGGCGAGCGTGGAATTGATCAGTCGGCGGCGCATGTCTTCAGTGTCCCGGATGGAGTGGTCGCCCCTTCAGGGGCGCGGGGCTGTGTCCACCAGCGGCTCCGCCGCGGGGCGCGCGCGACCGCACACGACCGGCGGCCGCGACCGGGAGACCAGCCCCCGCGGCGCGAAGGCCACGGGGCTCCGCCCCGGACCCCCCGCTGCTCAAGCGCCGCAGAGGCTTGAGGAGCGGCTCAGCTCTTCTCGAACCGGAAGCCGACCCCGCGCACCGTGGCGATGTACCGCGGATTGGCGGCGTCGTCGCCGAGCTTCTTGCGGAGCCAGGAGATGTGCATGTCCAGGGTCTTGGTCGACGACCACCAGGTGGTGTCCCAGACCTCGCGCATGAGCTGGTCGCGGGTGACGACCCGGCCCGCGTCCCGCACGAGCACCCGCAGCAGGTCGAACTCCTTGGCGGTGAGCTGGAGCTCCTCGTCGCCCATCCAGGCCCGGTGCGACTCGACGTCGATCCGGACGCCGTGGGTGGCCGGGGCCTCCTTGGGCTCGGCGGCGCCGCGCCGCAGCAGGGCCCGGACCCGGGCGAGCAGCTCGGCGAGGCGGAACGGCTTGGTGACGTAGTCGTCGGCGCCCGCGTCGAGGCCGACGACGGTGTCCACCTCGTCGGCGCGCGCGGTCAGGATGAGGATCGGCACCGTGTGCCCCTCGGCGCGCAGCCGGCGGGCCACCTCCAGGCCGTCCATCCCGGGCAGGCCGAGGTCGAGGACCACGAGGTCGATGCTTCCCTGCAGTCCGGCGTCGAGGGCGGTGGGACCGTCCTCGCGCACTTCCACCTCGTACCCCTCCCTGCGCAGGGCGCGGGCCAGCGGCTCCGAGATGGACGCGTCGTCCTCGGCGAGCAGTACACGGGTCATGAGGTGATGGTAGTCCGCGCCGGACGAGGGCCGTGGGGTGATCCGCCGGTACGCGTCCGGCGGTGGGCCGGCGAGGGATCCCGGCGAAAGCGGAGTCACAGCCTCCGCGATTACGTCAATCGACTTCGAAGTGCGATCCTGGTGAAAACCTTGGAATCGCCAGGCCGGTTCCGTGGATACCTGTGATCCATCTCTCAAGTCCTTCCATATGGTGCACTGTCGTGTCGTATGGTGACCAAACGCCTGATGCACTACTGGGGGACCTTTGGAGCGCACCGCGCCCGGAGGTCCTTTCTTCATGTGCGTGAAAAGCAATGACCTGTGGCCGGGCCCTGGAACACGTAAGGAAGCGTGGACGGGGTGTGGATCCCGGGTCCCGCTGTGACACCTCTCCCGTCGGGCGTGGAGAGGACGGCGGGACTCCGGTGCCGGCCGCCCCCCACCGGGCGCTCAGCCGCTGCGCGGCGCGCGTCCCGAGACCCCACAAGGATCGACCATGGCGTCCAGCCTGACGAAGGACTCGGCCAGTACCCCTGGCTTCGAGAAGACCTTCTTCGGCCACCCCCGCGGACTGGCCACTCTCTTCATGACCGAGATGTGGGAGCGCTTCAGCTTCTACGGCATGCGGGCTCTGCTCCCCCTCTACCTGATCGCTCCCGGCGGCCTCCACATGGACGGGGCCACGGCGACGGCGATCTACTCGGTCTACCTGTCGCTGGTCTACCTGCTCGCCATGCCCGGCGGTTGGTTCGCCGACCGCTTCTGGGGTCCCCGCAAGACGGTGATCATCGGCTCCGCCATCGTGATCCTCGGTCACATCACGCTGGCGCTGCCCTCCGCGGGCTCCTTCTTCGCCGGTCTCGGCCTGGTCGCCCTCGGTTCGGGTCTGCTGAAGGCCAACATCTCCACGATGGTCGGCCACCTGTACAAGGGTCCCCAGGACCCGCGCCGTGACGCCGGCTTCACCGTCTTCTACATCGGCATCAACGTCGGTGGCTTCCTCGCCCCGCTGACCATCGGCACCATCGGCGAGAACGTCAACTGGCACTTCGGCTTCGCGCTCGCCGCGATCGGCATGGCCCTCGGCCTGGTCCAGTTCCTGCTCGGCAGCCGCCACCTGAGCCCCGAGAGCGACACCGTCGTCAAGCCGGCCACCAAGCAGGAGCGCGCCAAGGCGCTGAAGCAGTCGCTGTACTGGGCGATCGGCGCGGCGGTCTTCTACCTGATCGTCGTGGGCACCGGCCACTACACGCTGAACTGGATCCTGGTCCCGCTGTCCGTCATCGGCCTGGTCATCCCGGTCCTGGTGCTGGCGCGCATGAAGCGCGACAAGGACCTGACGGACGACGAGCAGTCGAAGGTCTCCGGCTACATCTGGTTCTTCGTCGTCGCCGCCATCTTCTGGATGATCTACGACCAGAACGGCTCGACGCTGTCGATCTTCGGCGAGGAGTCGACCACCAACACGCTGCTCGGGTTCCACTTCCCGACCTCGTGGTACCAGTCGCTGAACCCGATCATGATCATGGCGCTCGCCCCGGTGGTCGCCTCCGTCTGGCTGTGGCTGAACAAGCGCGGCAAGGAGCCGAGCACGGCGGTGAAGTTCGCGTCGTCGCTGGTACTGATGGGCATCTCCTTCGCCGTCTTCCTGATCCCGCTGATCGACACCGCCACCAACGGCGGCAAGGTCTCCCCGATGTGGCTGGTGGCGATCTACTTCGTCCAGACCGTCGGTGAGCTGTGCCTCTCCCCCGTCGGCCTGTCGGTCACGACCAAGATGGCCCCGGCCAAGTACACCGGCCAGATGATGGGTGTCTGGTTCCTCGCGGTCACCGCGGGCGACTCGATCACCGCCCTGCTCTCGACCGCGGGCGTGAACCTGAACACCAAGGGCGCCGTCGGGGTCGAGGTGCTCATCGCCGTCGCCGCCGGTCTCGGCTTCTGGACGTACCGCAACAAGGTCAAGAAGCTCATGGGCTCGGTCAGCTGACGCGACCCGCGCGCGAAGGGGTCCGGCCCGCACCACTCTCGGTGCGGGCCGGACCCCTTCGTCGGTTTCGGCCGTCGATTACCTCCTGGCCGCCCGGCGCCGCGGCAGGAACGTGAACACCGCGCCGCCCAGCAGGATCACCGTGCCGGCCACCAGGCCGAGGGCGCGCAGGGCGCCGTCGTTCGAGGCGCCGGTCTCGGCGAGGCCGCCCGTCGCGGACGAGCCGCCCGCGGAGCCGGCGGCCGAACCGCCCGCCGAGCCCGAGCCGGAGCCCGAGCCGGAGCCGGAGGCGCCGCCCTCCACGGCCGTCGTGTCGATCTCCAGGGAGACCGCGTTCGTGGTCGGCGTGCAGGTGGTGGTCGTACCCAGCGCCTCCACGATGAGGACGCCCGGGGACAGCGTCGACTTGCCGTCGGCGCCCGGCTTGTAGGTGCCGGTCAGATCAGGGATCGCGATCGGGGCACCGGACTTGATGGCCTCCTTGTTGGTGGGGCCCTCGACATGGACGGTGCCCTTGTCGGCGCCGCCCAGCTTCACCTCCATCGACGGCTTGACCGAGTCGGCCGGGATGTCGGCGGGGCTGTCCATGACGGACTTCTTGAACTGGACCGTCAGGGCGTAGTTCCCGCCGTCCTTCTTGGCGTTGATCTGCACCGGGGACGTGGCGTTCTTGTCGCCGATGGGGGTCTTGCACGCGTAGGGAATGCTGACCTCCTTGCCGGTGAAGTCGGTCTTCCCGCCGGAGCCGCCGGTCGTGCCCCCGGTGTCGGTGGAGCCTCCGGAGGACGTCGTACCGCCACTGCTCGTCGTACCACCACTGGTCGTCGTGCCACCACTGCTCGTGGTCCCGCCGGAACTGGTCGTGCCCCCGGAACTGGTGGTCCCGCCGCCGGAACTCCCGCTGCCGTCCGTGACCTTGATGGTCGCGCCGGGCTTCACGGTCTCCTTCGGCGTGCACTTGGTGTCCGTCGAGATGGGCTTGTTGACGTTGATGTTGTACGCGTCCGGGGTCAGCGTCACGTCACCGGCCGCGGTCAGCTTGACCTTGCCCGTCATCGTGGACAGCTTCATCGGGCTGTTCTTGGGGATCGCCGGGTTCTCGCGCGGGCCCTGCATCGAGATGTTGCCGGTCTGCGCCCCGGCCGCCTTCAGCGTGCCGGTGGGCTGCACGGTGTTCGCGTCGAGGTCCAGGACGTCCGGGTTCTTCGAGGCGGCCTGGACGAACTTCCAGGTCACGTCGACCTCGTCGCCGACCTTCGCCGTCGCGGGCGCGGTGATCTCCACCTGCGTGGTGCCCTCGACGGGATCGAGGCCGGAGATCGCGGGCGGGACGCACTCGGTCTTGTACGAGACGTCGGCGGCCTGCGCGGGGGACGCGAGGAACAGCAGTCCCGCCCCGCCGAGCATCAGGGCGACTCCGGCCGCGCTCACTCTCCGTTGGGTGGTCACGGATTTCCTTTCGTCGTCGGGCTGTTGTCGGGCGGTGCGGAGAGCTGCCCGGCCTCGGGAGCGCCGGGACCGGTGTCCGGGGCGAACCAGGGCAGGGTGTTCGTCGGGGTGTCCGCCGGCGGCTCCGGGGACCGTCCGGTCCGCGGCGGACTCTGCTGAGGGAGCCTCAACTTGGGCATTCGGAGTGTGAGTTCGGCCGGGCGCAATCCGCGGTGGCGGCCCTGGGCGCCGTACCGGTCGCGCGGCCTGACCCGGTCCACGACCGCCATGCCGATCCGGAAGACGGCGGCCGGCACGACGACGCACAGCAGGATCCAGAAGAGCGTCACGCCCCAGGGACGGCCCACGCCCCAGGGCTGCTCGGCGAGGACCTTCCCGCCGTACTTCAGCGACACCAGATAGCTGCCGTGGGCGCCCGCCGTCAGCTCGACGGGCAGCTTGATCTGCGCCTTGCGGCCCGGCTCGACGGTGCCGCGCCACTGCTGCTCCTCGTACTGCGGCGCGAACACGCCGTGGGAGGTGCCGACCTGGAAGACGGGGTCCTTGACCGGGGTCGTGCCGACGTTGCCGACGGTGAAGACGAACGAGCGCGAGGGCGGCGCGCCGAACCAGGTGAGGATGCCGCTCGACCCGTCGAGCCGGGTGTCGGTGACCATGGACAGCTTCCCGGTCGCGGACTCCTTCGGCAGCGCCTTCACCGGATGCCCGGCGACCTGGAAGGCGGCGTCCGCCTGCGCCTTCGGGCCGGTCGCGGTCGCCACGTGGACGACGCAGGGGCAGGCGGCGGGCGGCTCGGCCACCGGCAGCTTCTTGCTGAACGTGCCCTTGGCGTCGGTGGTGACGGCGAGCCCGTCGGAGTTCGCGCAGGAGTTGGTGCCGCCGACGACCCCGCGCTCCGGGGTCGCCTGCCCGCAGACGAGCAGCATCAGGAGCGCCTTCGAGCCCCAGCCCTTGCCCTTGACGGTGATCGAACCGCCCGTCCCCGCCTGGGACTTGGAGAGCGTGACGGTGGGCCTGCCGTCGGCGGCCGACGCCCAGGGAGCGGCGCCCGCCACCAGCGCGGCGACGAGGGCCAGGACGGTCAGCAGCCGCGGTGCGCGGGCGCTGCGGCGGTTCATGTGGTTCCCCCTTCATCCCTTCGGTCCCTGTGGTTGCGTACGTACCAGGAGGCGGCGCAGCCCGCGCCGGCGAGCAGCGCCAGGGCGCCGCCGAGCACGCCCCACGGCACGAACCGGGCGGTCGTCGTCGCCGAGTCCGCCGCGCCGCCGCCCCCGGTGACCGTCACCTTCACGTCGACCGAGTCCAGCGCGGGCGTGCCGGGCCAGGGCTCGGTGAGCGTGACGCGGCGGCCCGGGAGCAGTTCGACGGGCAGGGTGCGGGCGCGCCGGTCGAGGACGGTGCCGAAGACGCCGTCGGCCCGCACGGCCAGGCGCGGGGTGAGGGTGGTGTTGCCGCGGTTCACCACGTCGTACGCGATGGAGTCGCCGTTCTTCACGCGGACGTGCTCGACGGTGAGCGCGGCGAGGGTGGGCCCGCTGACCCGCAGCCGGACGCTGACCCCGGCGTCCCGGCCGCCGCCGCTGGCCACGATCGCGCCCGGGTGGTCGCCCGGGGTGGCGCCCGCGGGGACGGTCACCGTGAAGGGGACCTCGGCGCGGGTGCGGGCCGGGATCCGCACGCTCCGGTCGGCGAAGCGGATCCAGGCGCCGGTGTCCTTCGCCCTCTCGCGCAGGTCGAGGGCGCCGTCGGAGCTGTTGTCGGCGTCGGCGCCGCGCAGGGTGACGCGCAGCGGCCTGCCGGTGGGGTTGGTGACGGCCACCTTGTCCTCCAGGACGGTGCCGGGGGTGCCCTCCGCGTAGATGTAGGGGCGGCCGTCGTCGGCGGCGGGTCGTGATCCGCCGCCCGCGGAGGGGGCGATGGTCCAGTGGGGCCGGGCCGCCGTTGCCGCCGGGGCCGCGGTGCCGCCCCACACCAGCAGGGCGGCACCCATGAGCGCCCACGCGCCGTAGAAGCCTCGGTTTCGTTTGCGAGTGCGGCTCATGTGTGGTTGCTCGCGCAGTTCCCCGCGCCCCTAGCGGGGCGCCTGCTGGCGGCGACGGGTCAGCCACAGGGCTCCGGCCGCTCCGGCGAGGAGCACCGTGCCGCCGAGGGTGCCCAGGGCTATCGCCGAGTCCTCCGGGCCCGTCTGGGGAAGCTGGCCGCCGCCGCCCGAGGAGGACGAGGAGGACGAGGACGACCCCGCGCCGGAGGAGCCGGTCGAGCCCGAGGAGCCGGTCGAGCCCGTCGAACCCGAACCGCCGCCGCCACCCGCGGCCTTGACGTCGAGTTCCAGGGACGGCTTCGGGTTGTTCGACGGGGTGCAGGTCGTCGTCGTGCCCAGCGCCTTGATGGTCAGCACGCCGGCCGTGAACGTCACCTTGCCGCTCTTCTTCGGCGTGTACGTGCCGCTCAGGTCACTGATCTTGATCGGCGAGTTGGCGGGGATCGCCTCCGCGTTCGGCGGGCCGGAGACGGCCAGCTGACCGGTCTCCGCGCCGCCCAGCTTGATGACGGCGCTGGGCTTCATGGCGCCCTTGCCGAGCTCGACCGGGCTGGAGGAGACGCCCTTCTGGAAGGACATCGTGATCTTGTAGCCGCTGCCGCTCTTGACCGACTTCATGTCGATCGGGGAGACGGCCCCCTTGTTGCCGATCGGCGTTTTGCACTGATAGTTGACGTCCTGCACCGTGGCGGAAGCGGTGGGGGCGGCCATCAGCACCGCCGAGCCGGCCAGGGCCGCGCTGAGCGCGAACGCGGCGGTTCGTTTCTGGTACGTCCGGTACGACACCTCGAAATCCCTTCAGCCAAACCATTACTGACGGTTCATCAGATGCGGGTGGCTCAAGGTACGCCGGGGACCTTGCCGAGGGAAGACAAAGAGCACGCCGGATCGAAGACGATCCGGCGTGCTCGGAAACACGGACGGGACGGGCCCGCTCGGCGGGTCAGGCGGGGGCGCCGACCTCGGCCCACACGGTCTTGCCGGTGACCCCGGG
The DNA here is from genome assembly GCF_040529335.1 of Streptomyces sp. HUAS MG91. Lineage (GTDB taxonomy): Bacteria > Actinomycetota > Actinomycetes > Streptomycetales > Streptomycetaceae > Streptomyces > Streptomyces tabacisoli. The sequence continues at coordinate 3,532,487 of NZ_CP159534.1, forward strand.
GGTGCGCACGACGCCCCAGTCGAGGCAGAGGCGCTGGACGATGAACATGCCGTGGCCGCCGGGGCGGCCCGCGCGGTGGGGCGTACGGGGGGCCGGCTGGCCCGCGCCGTGGTCGGTGACCTCGATGCGCAGCACCTTGTTGGCCGGGGAGTCCCCGTAGAACAGGGCGATCTCCTCCGGGCCCTCGGCATGCAGGCAGGCGTTGGTGACCAGCTCGGAGACGACGAGCAGAACGTCCTCCGCAGCGGCGCGGCGGTCCGCGGTCGCGGCCGGCAGCCAGCCCCAGGCGTGCAGTGCCTCCCGGGTGAAGTCGCGGGCCATCGGCACGATGCCGCTCTCACCGCCCAGGCTCAGCCTGCGGACCCGGCGGCTCTCAGCGTCCGGCTCGTCGCCGGACCCGGGGCCGTGGTCGCCCGGCGAGTAAGGCCGGGTGGCGCTCATCAGCACTTCACCTCACCGATTCACCAATGTCAGCTTCAAAGTTCAGGGGTAGGGGTCGGGTCGTCTCTGGCGGCTGCGCCGCGTTCTCGGTCGGGGGTCTCCTGCCCGGAGGGACGGTGGGAACACCCCTCACTTGTATGGAGACCTTGTGACGCTGATAACGCCTCGATCACGTACAGACAACCGGAGCGTAACTTCTGCGTCTCGCGCGTGCGCGCCCTTCCGGAGGCTTCGCATCACTCCGCGGCGAGCGCCGCTTCCAGTGATCCGTGCACGGAAAAAACGGCCTCCGCGCCGGTGATCTCGAAGACCCGGGCCACCACCGGCAGCATCCCGGCCAGATGGACTCCGCCGCCCGCGGCCTCGGCCTTGAGACGGGCGCCGAGCAGCACGTTCAACCCGGTCGAGTCGCAGAACTCCAGGCGTGAACAGTCGACGACGAGCCGGGAAAGTCCGTTCGTGAGGCATTCATCCAGGGGTTCACGCAGCAGATCGGCCGTGTGGTGATCCAACTCACCCGCCGGTGTCACCACGGCGCTGGAGCCCTCCTGCCGCACCTCGACCAGAAGCCGGCCCCTATTGGCGCTGCCGACTGTCCCGCGGTCCATGACGACCCTCTCCCGCTCGAGCTCTGCACTGCTTACGACGTGCGGTTGACGCCCTCGAACACTACGCCTTCCGTACGCGCCCCGGTACCCGAACAACCCCTAGGAATCGGACATTTCACCATCAAGCGCACTTGCGGCTCGATGTGGAAACCGGGTAGGCCTAGTAAGGACACCACTCGACACGGCCGGCTTCGGAGGCGCCGCACACCGCACAGTGCACGTATTGGCATCGGCAGCCATATGCCGAGAACGATGGAGGACATCATGTCACCCCGGCTCGACGAATCGCGTACTGACCAGGCGTCGTCGGCTCTCCCCCCGGAACCCCGCGCCGACGCCGACGCCACCGCTTCGGACGCTTCCGGCACCGCGACGGACTCCCTGGAAGGGCTCGACGGCCTGCCGGAGATCCCCCCGTACGACGAGGTCGCCCCGCTCGACGCCCGAGCGCTCTCCAAGACGCTCTTCGAGCGTCTCGAGTCCCTCGAAGAGGGCACCCACGACTTTTCCTACGTCCGCAACACCCTGGTCGAGCTCAATCTCGCCCTGGTGAAGTTCGCGGCCTCCCGGTTCCGCTCCCGCAGCGAGCCGATGGAGGACATCATCCAGGTCGGCACCATCGGCCTGATCAAGGCGATCGACCGCTTCGAGCTGAGCCGCGGCGTCGAGTTCCCCACCTTCGCGATGCCGACCATCGTCGGCGAGATCAAGCGCTTCTTCCGGGACACCTCCTGGTCGGTGCGCGTACCGCGACGCCTTCAGGAACTCCGCCTCGACCTCGCCAAGGCGGGCGACGAACTCGCCCAGCAGCTCGACCGCGCCCCCACGGTGGGCGAGCTCGCCGAACGCCTGGGCATCACCAACGAAGAGGTCGTCGAGGGCATGGCGGCGTCCAACGCCTACACCGCCAGCTCGCTCGACGCGCAGCCCGAGGAGGACGACTCCGAGGGCGCCCTCGCCGACCGCATCGGTTACGAGGACCACGGCCTGGAGGGCATCGAGTACGTCGAGTCCCTCAAGCCGCTGATCGCCGAACTCCCGGCGCGCGACCGCAAGATCCTGTCCTTGCGCTTCGTGGCGAACATGACCCAGTCGGAGATCGGCGAAGAGCTGGGAATCTCGCAGATGCACGTGTCGCGGCTGCTGTCGCGCACCTTGGTACGTCTGCGCAAGGGGCTGACGGTGGAGGAGTGAGCCCGCCGCCCTCCGGCCCCTTACCGACCAGCACGGTTTCTCGCGCACAACGGGTCCGCCTCCCCGATCCCCGGGAGACGGACCCGTTTCGCGTGCGCTCAGAGGCCGCGGGCGGCGATGTCGCCGTAGGAGGTGGTCGCCGCGATGGCCAGGGCGGGGGTGGAGCCGTCGTTCTTGAGGGTGTTGGTGACGCGGCCGTAGCCGGTGCCGGCGTCCAGCGATGCGGAGGCCCCGGCGGCGGCGGTGACGGTGATGTCACCCTTCTGCGTGTTCAGTACGAGCTTGCCGCCGACGGCCTCGGAGACGGTCAGGTCGCCGCGCTGAGTGACGAGTTCGCCGCCGCCCGCGAGCCGGCCGATCGTGATGGCGCCGTCCTGGAGGACGATCCGGGCGCTCGCGGCCTCGTCGAGCCGGACCGGGCCCCGGGCGCTCTCGACGACGACGTCCCCGAGCGGGCCGGCCGCGCGCAGTTCGCCGGCGGCGGCCGTGACCTCCAGGCCGGAACCGGCGGGGAGCCCGACGGTGATCTCGACCGAGCCGGACGAGCCGAAGGCCTGGTGCTTCGCCTCGGGGGCCGTGATCCGCAGCGCGCCGTCGGCACAGACCGCGGTGATCTCCTCGGCCGCCCGCACGTCCCGGCTGTTGCCGGGGTTCGCGGGCCGGATCTCGACGGTGGTGTCGGCGCGGTCCGCGGCGGCGACCTCGATGCGGGCGGCGGGGACGGTGACGACGGCGGCGATCGGGGCGGGGGTGGCGAAGGTCTGCATGGTTCTCTCCTGGGATTCGTTGTTTCCGATGAGAGAAACGCTACGTTGCGTTCGCTGATTCATCAATGGCTTTATTGCAGCGGAGTGCCGAACTCCCAGTTCAGTAAAGGTATTTCGTTGCAACCAGACGTGAAGTTAACGCAACATCGGTCCCGGATTCATTGCAATCAATGACAGTGAACGCTCCGGAGGGCTTAGGCTGGCCGCCGCAGAACAGGAGCCCTCACCTGCCATGACCAGCCAGCCCGCTCTCTCCGTGCGCGTCCTCTCCCGCGCGGAGCATCTGGCCCACCTCACCCTGTATCCCGGCGTGAGCCATCTCCAGATCCCCGAGTGGGGCGCCGTGAAGCCCGACTGGGCGGCGGAGAGCATCGGATGGTTCGAGGGCCTGTCCAGGGTGGGGGCCGCGCTGGTGCTGTACCGGGCGCTGCCCGGGACCCGGCGCACGCTCGCCTATCTGCCCGACGGACCCTCGATCGACTGGCGGGACCCGCGGCTCGGCCGGTGGCTGGAGCCGCTGATCGAGCACGTGACGGAGCGCGGGGCGTTCTCGCTGCGCATCGGCCCGCCGCTCGTCGTCCGGCAGTGGGAGCCGGCCACCGTCGCGGAGGGCATCGCCGACAGCGGCGTACGGCATCTGCACGGCATGGCGGCCGACCACATCGACGGCACCGCCCTCCAGGTCGGGGAGCGGCTGCGGCGGCTCGGCTGGCGGCCGTGCGCGGACGGCGACGACGCCGGGTTCGGCGTGGGGCAGCCGCGGTACGGGTGCCAGGTGCCGCTCGCCGGGCGGTCGGCGCAGGAGGTGCGCGACGGGCTCGCGCCGCACTGGCAGGAGGCGCTGGACACGTCCGAGGCGGCCGGGGTCCGGGTGACCTGGGGCTCGGTCGCCGACCTGCCCGCCTTCCACCGGCTGTACGTGCAGACCGCCGCCCGGGACGGGTTCAAGGCCCGGCCCGTCGCGTACTTCGACCGGATGTGGCAGGCGCTCAACACGGAGGACGGCGACCGGCTGCGGCTCTATCTCGCCGAGCACGACGGCGAGGCGCTGTCCGCCGCGCTGATGATCTCCGTCGGGTCCCGCTTCTGGCACTCCTACGCCGCGTCCGGCCCCCGGGGGCACGAACTGCGGCCCAGCAACGCCCTGTTGTGGCGGATGCTGGGCGTCGCGCGGGCGGCGGGCGCGGACGCGTACGACCTGCGGGCCGTCAGCCCGCTCCTCACCGAGGACAACCGGCTGCTCGGCCGCCTCCGCTTCAAGACCGGGGCCGGCGGGCGGGCCGTGGAGTACCTGGGCGAGTGGGAGCTGCCCGTCGGGCCCCAGGGCCGCGTGCTGCAACGGGCGTTGGGGTTCTACCTCGGGCACCGCTGAGCCCGCCGGGAGCGCCGGTCAGGCCGCGCGGACCCCGGCCCGCCAGACCTCCGACACCAGCGGCACGCCCGGCCGGTACGCCAGGTGTACGTGGCTGGGGGCGTCCAGGAACGCCAGGTCCGCCCGCGCCCCGGGCGCCAGGTGGCCGACGTCCGTGCGGCGCAGCGCCTTCGCACCGCCCGCCGTCGCCGCCCAGAGCGCCTCGTCCGGGGTCATGCCCATGTCCCGTACCGCGAGGGCGATGCAGAACGGCACCGAGGACGTGAAGGACGAGCCCGGGTTGCAGTCCGTGGACAGGGCCACCGTGGCGCCCGCGTCGAGCAGGCGGCGGGCGTCCGGCCACTCGGCGCGGGTGGAGAACTCGGCGCCGGGGAGCAGGGTCGCCACCGTGTCGCTGTTGGCGAGGGCGTCGACGTCGGCGTCCGTGAGGTGGGTGCAGTGGTCGGCGCTCGCGGCGTCCAGCTCGACGGCCAGCTGCACGCCGGGGCCGTAGGAGAGCTGGTTGGCGTGGATGCGCGGGAGCAGGCCCTTGGCCTTGCCGGCCGTGAGGATCGCGCGCGCCTGGTCGCCGTCGAAGGCGCCCTTCTCGCAGAAGACGTCGATCCAGCGGGCGTGCGGGGCGCAGGCGTCCAGCATCTCGCCGGTGACCAGGGCCACGTAGGCCGCGGGGTCGTCGGCGTGGTCGGGGGACACGATGTGGGCGCCGAGATAGGTGACCTCGTCGGTGTGGGCCTTCGCGATGCGCAGGGCGCGCTCTTCGTCGGCCGTGGTGAGGCCGTAGCCGGACTTGGTCTCGAAGGTGGTCGTGCCCTGGCGGAGCGCTTCCGCGAGGTAGTGGGTGAGGTTCGCTTCGAGTGCGGCGTCGGTGGCGGCGCGGGTGGCGGCGACCGTGGTGCGGATGCCTCCGGCCTTGTAGCTCTGGCCGGACATGCGGGCGTTGAACTCTTCGGTGCGGTCGCCGGCGAAGATCAGGTGGGAGTGGGAGTCGACGAACCCGGGGATCACGGCTCGGCCCTGTGCGTCGTGGGTGTCGTCCGTCGCCGGGACCTTTGCCGTCGGGCCCGCCCAGGCGATGCGGTCGCCCTCGATGACGAGCGCGGCGTCCTTGATCTGGCCGAGGGGGCCGTCGCCGAGGTCTGGGTTGTTGGTGACCAGGGTGCCGATGTTGGTGATCGCCGTCGTCGCTGTCATGGTTCCTCTCCGGGGTGGGTGGGACGGTTGTGCCGAGCGTGCGGGTGCGTGGGCGGCTGGTCGCGCAGTTCCCCGCGCCCCTGAAGGCCGCAGGCCTTTCAGGGGCGCGGGGAACTGCGCGAGAAGAGGCCACCGGGTCGCACTCGGCGACGAAAGCGCTACCTCAGTGCCGCGATGGCTTCCGTCAGGGCGGAGGGCACGTCGCCGACCGACAGATGCTCACCGTCGCGGACCACCACCCGGCCCCCCGCGACCACGTCGGAGACATCGGCTCCGCCCGCCGAGAAGACCGCGGTCTCGGCGCCGAGCCGAGGGAGCGCGCCGGCGGTGCGGACCGAGTCGAGGCGGACGGTGACCAGGTCGGCGAGGGCGCCGGGCTCGATGGCCCCGGCGTCGGGCCAGCCGAGCGCGGCGTGCCCGTCGGCGGAGGCGGCCCGCAGCAGCGCGTTCGCCGTCCAGTGCCCCCGGGTACGGGAGCGCAGCCGCTCGTTCAGCTCCATCGCGCGCGCCTCCTCGAAGAGGTCGATCACGGCGTGGCTGTCCGAGCCGAGGGAGAGCGGCGAACCGGCCTGCTGGAGCTGGACGGCGGGGCCGATGCCGTCGGCGAGGTCGCGTTCGGTGGTCGGGCACATGCAGGTACCGGTGGCCGAGCCGCCGATCAGCTTGATGTCGTCGTCGGTGAGGTGGGTGTTGTGCACGCCGGTGGTGCGGGCGCCCAGCACCCCGTGGTCGGCGAGGAGCCGGGTCGGCGTGCAGCCGTGGGCGGCCTGGCAGGCGTCGTTCTCCGCGGTCTGCTCGGAGAGGTGGACGTGGAGCGGCGCGCCCCGCTCGGCGGCCCATTCGGCGACCGTCGCCAGCTGGTCCGCCGGAACCGCCCGCACGGAGTGCACGGCGGCGCCGATCCGGGCGTGCGGCCGGTCGGTCAGCAGGGACGCGCGCTCGGCCCAGCCCTGCGTGGTGCCGTCGGAGAAGCGGAGCTGGTGGCGGTCGGGCTCCTTGCCGAAGCCGGCGGAGACGTACGCCGTGTCGAGGAGCGTGACGCGGATGCCGGCGTCGGCGGCGGCCGCGATCAGCGCCTCGCCCATCGCGTTGGGATCGGCGTAGCGGGTGCCGCCGGGGGCGTGGTGCACGTAGTGGAACTCGCCGACGGCCGTGATGCCGGTCAGCGCCATCTCCGCGTACACCGCGCGGGCCAGGGCGTGGTAGGTGTCGGGCGTGAGGCGGTCCGCGACCGCGTACATGACCTCGCGCCAGGTCCAGAACGTGCCCGAGCCGACCTGCACCGTCGCGCGCAGCGCCCGGTGGAAGGCGTGGCTGTGCGCGTTGGCGAGGCCCGGCAGGGTCAGGCCGCGCAGGACGGTCGCGCCGGGCGGCGGGGCGGTGACGTCCGTGCGGACCGCGGTGACGCGGCCGACGCCGTCCGTCACCGTCACGTCGACGGCCACGTTCGGCTCGACGTGCGTGCCCAGCCAGGCGTGCTCCAACCAGTACGTCGTCGTCACTTGCAGGCCAGCCCTTCCAGTACGTCGGCCAGTGCGCGCACCCCGGCGAGGCAGTCGTCCTCGGCGGCGGACTCGGCCGGGGAGTGCGAGACGCCCGTCGGGTTGCGTACGAACAGCATGGCGGTGGGGATCGACGAGGCGAGGATTCCCGCGTCGTGTCCCGCTCCGGTGCCGAGGACGGGCACGTCGAGGCCCGCTTCCAGGCCGAGGATGCGGGAGAGTTCGTCGCGCAGCGCGTGGTCGAACTCGACGACCGGAGTGAACGACTCGCGGGTGAGGGTGACGTCGATGCCGTGCGCGTCGGCGTACTCGCGGGCGGCCTTCTCGATCGCGGTGACCGTCCGGTCGAGGGCGTCCTGCCCGGCGGCGCGGGAGTCGAGCCAGCCGCGCACCAGGGAGGGGATGGCGTTGACGCCGTTCGGCTCGACGGAGATCTTGCCGAAGGTGGCGACGGTGTCGGCGAGGCGGGCCTCGCGGCGGGCGGCGAGGACCGTCTCGGCGTAGGGCAGCATCGGGTCGCGGCGGTCGACGAGGCGGGTGGTGCCCGCGTGGTTGGCCTCGCCGGAGAAGTCGAAGCGCCAGCGGCCGTGCGGCCAGATGGAGCTGGCGATGCCGACCGCGTCGCCGGACAGGTCCAGGGCGCGGCCCTGCTCGACGTGGAGTTCGATGAACGCGTCGATCCGGGCGAGGCGTTCGGGGTCCGGGCCGATCGCCTCGGGGTCGTACCCGGCCCGCTCCATCGCCTGCGGGAGCGTGACGCCGTCGGCGTCGGTGAGCCGGAACGCCGCCTCGCGGGTGAGGTGGCCACCGGTGAGGCGCGAGCCCACGCAGGCCAGGCCGAAGCGGGCGCCCTCCTCGTCGCCGAAGTTGGTGATGGCGAACGGCTTGGCGAACTCCGCTCCCCTGCGGCGGAGTTCGTCCAGGGCGGCGAAGGAGGAGACCACGCCGAGGGGGCCGTCGAAGGCGCCGCCGTCGGGGACCGAGTCCAGGTGGGAGCCGGTGACGACGGCTCCGCCGGCCTCCGGGTCACCGAGCCAGGCCCACTGGTTGCCGTTGCGGTCCAGCTCGTAGGTCAGGCCGCGGGACTCCGCCTGGTCCCTGAACCAGGCGCGGCAGTCGGCGTCGGCGCCCGTCCAGGCGTGCCGGCGGTAGCCGCGGGTCTCCTTGTCCCGGCCCACGGGGAGGAGGTCCCGCCACATCTCCAGGAAGTCCGGGCCACCGTCCCGCGCCCCCGACGGGGCTTGAGTGCTCACTGACTGCCGTCCTCTCCCATGGCTCCCTGACACGTTCTCTATTCACATCCTGGTCGTTTGAATAGACCTAGTCAACACATCGCCCGGGCGCCCTCCCGGTGGTTGCCTGGACGCATGGCATCCACGGACACGTCCACCCTTCCCCTGCCCGGACTCCCCGCCCGTCGCGCGCGCGATCGCGACCTGGCCGTGCGCGCGGCCGTCGCACAGGGCCTCGTCGGGCCCGGCGCCCCGGTGGCCGGGCTGCTCGACGTGACCGGCATCCGCGCCTCCGCGGCCGCCCTGCGCGCCGCCTTCGACGCGGTCGCCGCGCCCGGCAACGAGATCCTGCACGCCTTCGCGGTGAAGGCCACCCCGCTCGTGCCGGTGCTGCGGCTGCTGCACCAGGCCGGTCTCGGCGCCGAGGTGGCGAGCCCCGGCGAGCTGGCCCTGGCCCGCGCCGCCGGGGTGCCGCCGGCCCGCACCGTCCTCGACTCCCCCGCCAAGACCGGCGCCGAACTGCGCGAGGCGCTCGCCCTCGGCATCGCCGTGAACGCCGACAACCCGCAGGAGCTGGCCCGCCTCGACACCCTCGTCGCCTCCGCGCCCACCCGCTCCCCGCTCGGCCTGCGGGTGAACCCGCAGACCGGGGCCGGGTCCATCGACGCCACGTCGACCGCGACCGCCACCTCCAAGTTCGGGGTGGCGCTGCGCGACGAGGGGGCCCGCCGGTGGGTCGTGCGGGCGTACCTGGACCGGCCGTGGCTGACCCGCCTGCACACGCACTCCGGATCGCAGGGGGTGCCGCTGGAGCTGCTCGCCGAGGGGGTGCACGCGGCGTACGAACTCGCCGAGGAGATCAACGGGCTGGCCGGGCGGCGCCAGATCGACACCCTCGACATCGGCGGCGGCCTCCCGGTGAACTTCGGCTCCGACGAGGACACCCCGGACCACGCCGGGTACGCGAAGCTGCTCGCCGAGCGGGTGCCGGGGCTCTTCGACGGGCGCTACGGCCTGGTGACCGAGTTCGGGCGCTCCCTGCTCGCCAAGCACGGCACGACGCTCGCGCGCGTGGAGTACGCGAAGGAGAGCGGCGGGCGCCCGATCGCCGTGACCCACGCGGGCGTCCAGGTGGCGACCCGGACCGTGTACCTGCCCGAGGCGTGGCCGCTGCGGATCGCCGCGTACGACGCGCAGGGCCGGCCCGCGAAGGGGCCGGAGGTCGCGCAGGACATCGCCGGGCCCGCCTGCTTCGCGGGCGACCTGCTCGCGAGGAACCGCGCCCTGCCGCTGCTGGCGGCGGGCGACCACGTGGCCGCGCTCGACACCGGCGCCTACGGCTTCGCGCACCACTACGCGTACAACTCGCTGGCCCGGCCCGGGATCTACGGCTTCACCGCCGAGCCCGGCGGAGAGGTCCGGTTCGCGACCGTACGGGAGCCGCAGACGGCCGAGGAGATCGTCGCGGAGTCCGGCGGCGCGCTGCGCGGCACCCTGCTGGATCTCTGACCGATCGGGCGGCCCGCGGCGCACGGTGGAACACCGCTCGGTTCAGGGCGGGTTGGCGGATTCTAGACCGTCTTCAAATGTTCCACCGGAAAATGCCAGAACGCTCACCAGGCCGCCGCACTGTGCGTAGCGTCCTGGTCACACGCGCATCAGCGGTACACGAACGCGGCGAAGGTGGGGGGTTTCAGGCGTGCCCGGAATCGACGAGTGCCTGCTCGAGGCCATGCGGCTGCCGGGAGCGCGCGGCGCCTCCGTCGTCGACTGGACCAGCGGACTCGCGCTGGGCACCATCGGGGACTCGCCCAACGGCGACCACGAGGCCACCGCCACCGAGGCGGCGGAACTGGCCAGGCTGGCCGCCGAGCACCGGGCCTTCGCCCCCGCCGACGGCAACGACTGGACGCAGGACGCCGGCGGCGACAAGTCGCCGCCGGTCGAGGACGTCATCGTCACCAGCCGCGACGGCTACCACCTGCTGCGCTTCGTGCCGACCACCTTCGACAGCAGCGTCTTCCTGCACCTGTGGCTCGACCGCGACGAGGGCAATCTCGCGCTGTCCCGCATACGCCTGGCCGACCTGGCCGACCGGCTGGTCCTGGGATGACCACCGCCTCCGCGCCCGCCGCCGGCGTCTCCCCGATGCTCAGCAGACTCGCCGCCGAGCAGGCGACCGGAGCCCTGATACGGGAACACGGCACGCTCTATCTCGCCGACGGCCGGATCGTGCACGCGGAGTCCCCGGCGACGCCCGGGATGGACGTCCTGCTCACCGCGGGCGGCGCCGTGCACGCCGACGGCTGGTGGGAGGCGGTCGACCGGGCCGGGGCCCGGCGCAGCGTCGGCCGCTATCTCGTCGAGCACGGCGGACTGAGCGACGGCGCCCTCGAACTGTGCCATCTGGGCGCCCTGTTCGACGCCGCGTACTTCACCCTCGCCCCGAGCAGCGGCCCGACCCGGTTCCGCTACGGGGTCTCGCACTGGTTCGGGGCGGTGCGCCCGGTGCCGGTGGCGTCCGTCGAGCGGGAGACGCTGCGCCGCCGCGACCTGCTCCAGCGGATCTGGCCCGAGCCGGACACCGACACCGCGCCGCTCACCCGGGCCGGCACCCAGGACGCGCGGGTGCCGCCGCGCCGGCGCCGCGTCCTCGATCTGGTGGACGGCGAGCGCACCGCGTCCCAGATCGCGCTCATGCTCGGCCGGCCCGCCTTCCACACCCTGGTGGACCTGCGGCGGCTCGCCGCGGGCGGTCTGGTCACCACCGCGCCCCCGGCTCCGGCCGCCCCCGTCGCCCCGCCCGAGTGGCTGGCGAAGGCCGACGTCGACGACCCCGACGTGGCCCTGCTGCGCCGCCTGCGCAACGCCCTGGAGGCCCTGTGATCCGCCTCCGCCGCGGCACCCGGGGCCCCGCCGCATCCTCCGAACTCTCCGAAGGGAGACCGCCGATGGCGGACGAGGCCGAAGTCCTCGGCGAACTACAGCGGTTGAGAGTGCGGGTGCCCCAGGTCACGGGGGCGCTCGCGGCCAGCGTCGACGGGCTGGTCCTCGCCCAGGACACCTCCGGCGTCGAGCCGGAGGGGGTTGCCGCGCTGACCGCCGCCGCCCTGGGGGTCGCCCAGCGCCTCTCCGACGCCACCGGGCAGGGCGCGTTCCGCGAACTGCTGGTGCGCGGCACCAACGGCTACGTCGCCACGTACGCCGCCGGGGACACCGCGGTCCTGACCCTGCTCGCCGAGAACCGGGTCAACGTCGGACGGCTCCACCTGGAGGGCCGCAGAGCCGGCACCCGGGTCGGCGAACTCGTCGCCGAGGCCGCCGAGCTGCCCGAACCCGTGATGCGGACCAGGGGCCGGTCCCGGGCCCGCACCGCCGCGAACGAAGCGGCCCCGACCACCGACAGCGGGCTCCCGGTCCGCACCGCCAAGCCGTCCGACCTCGCCAAGCACGCCGAGCCCAAGCTGCAACCGCGAACGGCTCGCTGACCAGGGCCGGTTGGCGCCCACAGAACGCGACACAGAGAAGCCGTACACGAAAGGAACCACCACCATGACCAACGCCGAGACCGCTCTCAAGGACGCCATCGCCTCCATCGAGGGCGCCAGCGCCGCCGCCCTGGTCGACTACACCAGCGGCATGGCCCTCGGGACCATCGGCGGCTCCAAGTCGTTCGACCTGGAGGTGGCGGCGGCGGGGAACACCGACGTCGTCCGCGCCAAGCTCCGCACCATGGAACACCTCGGCATCAAGGACGAGATCGAGGACATCCTGATCACCCTGAACAGCCAGTATCACCTGATCCGCCTGATCAAAGGCCGCGGGGGCAACGGGCTCTTCCTCTACCTGGTCCTCGACTCCTCGCGCGCCAATCTGGCGATGGCACGGCACCAGCTCAAGAAGATCGAGGCCGAACTGGAGGTCTGAGCCCGGGCGGGTCAGGCCGCCGGACAGGCCCTAACGACGCCGCGCCCCACCGGGCGCGGCGTCCGCCGCTGCCACGGCCGTCCCGGTCGCCCGGTGTCCGGCCAGGATCCGCAGCCGGTCCGCCGTGACGGATCCCGGCTCCGGCGTGTACACCACGAGGGCCTGGTCGGGTTCGCCGGAGACGGTCAACGTCTCGTAGGGCATGGACAGTTCACCGACGACCGGGTGCAGCATCCGCTTCGCGCCGGCCGTCTTCCGCTTCACCTGGTGGTCGGCCCACAGCCGCCGGAACTCCTCGCTGGCCAGGGACAGTTCGCCCACCAGGCGGGCCAGCCGCGGGTCGCCCGGGTGCAGGCCCGCGTCGAGGCGCAGGTGGGCGACGGTCTCCGCGGCGACCGCGGCCCACTGCGGGTAGAGCTCCCGCGCGGCCGGTTCGAGGAACACCTGCCGCGGCATGTTGCGGTCCTTCGGCGCCATCGCCGAGAACCCGAGCAGGGCGTCGCCGAGCGCGTTCCAGGCGAGGACGTCCATGCGGCGGCCGAGCACGAAGGCGGGCGCCCGGTCGATGGTGTCCAGGAGCAGCCGCAGTCCGGGCCGCACCGGCTGCTCGGTCTCCCTCCGGCGGCGGGCCGGTGCGGGCCGCGCCACCGACCGCAGGTACGCCTGCTCGGTCCCGTCGAGCCGCAGCACCCGGGCGACGGCGTCCAGGACGGCGTCGGAGACGGACGAGCCGCGCCCCTGTTCGAGCCGGATGTAGTAGTCGACGCTGACGCCCGCGAGCTGGGCCACCTCCTCGCGCCGCAGCCCCGGCACCCGCCGCCGCCCGTACTCCGGCAGGCCGACCTCGTCGGGCCGGATCCGGGCCCGCCGCGACCGCAGGAAGTCCCCTATGCCGCCCAGATCCCCGTCCTCATGCATGCCCCGATCCTAGGGTCGGTCCGCGCCGGGATCCTGGTACTGGCAGACCCAGGAAAGGCTCTGCACTGGGTACGCGACCGGCGGCGCGGCAGAGTCGTGGCCATGACGACGACAGCGAACATCCAGAGCCCGTACGCCGCTCTCTCCGGCCGCACCGCCCTGATCACGGGGGCCGCCAGCGGTATGGGCGAGGCGACCGCCCGGCTGCTGGCCGCGCACGGGGTACGGGTCGCGCTCCTCGCCCGCCGCGCGGACCGGCTCGCCGAGCTGGCCGCGGAGATCGAGAAGGCGGGCGGCAGCGCCCTGGCGGTGCCCGCGGACCTCACCGGCCAGGCCTCCGTCGACGCGGCCGCCGACCGGGTGCACGCCGCGTACGGGACGGTGGACCTCGTGGTGAACGCGGCGGGCGTGATGCTGCCCAATCCGATCGCCGACGGCCGCGCCGACGAGTGGCAGCGGATGCTCGACACGAACGTCACCGGCGCGCTGCGGGTGATCCGCGCCTTCGTGCCCGACCTGATCGCGGCGGCCGGGACGGGCGGCACCGCGGATCTGGTGAACATCTCCTCGATCGGCGCGCACGTCCCGTTCCCGAACTACGCGGTGTACGGGGCCACCAAGGCCGCGCTGACCTATCTCTCGCAGTCGCTGCGCACCGAGCTGGGCCCGCACGACGTGCGGGTCACCAACCTGGAACCGGGCCTGACCGACACCGAGCTGGCCTCCCACGTCGACAACGCGGACCTGTCGGCGCAGCTGGACGGCATGTTCGAGGAGCTGGCCGGGCTCGCCGCCGACGACATCGCCGACCTGATCGCGTACACGACGAGCCGGCCGCGCCGGGTCAATCTGCGCCAGGTGATCGCGCTGCCCACGCGCCAGGCGTGAGCGGCCGGTCCGCTATCCCTCCCACTCGCTGTCGGTGCGCTCCCCCGACCACCGCCCGGGGCGCAGCCGGTCCGGCAGGCCCCCGCTGTGCAGGGCGTTCACCGCGACGATGCCGCCCCAGGCGATCAGCAGCCCGGGCAGGTCGGCGTTGACCACGGCGATCGCGGACAGCGGGATCGCGAGGACGAGCGAGACGACGGCGAAGCCGAAGCGCTCGCTCCAGCTGTCGCCGCGGGGACGGCCGCGGCGGGTGTCGCGGGCGGCGGTCATCTGCTGTTCGGCGAGCTGCCTCCGCACCCGGCGGTCGACCGCGGAGTCGAGCCGCTGGTCGACCTTGTCGAGGAACGAGTCGACGAGCGCCGACTCGTACTCCGCACCGAGTTCCCTGCGGGCCTGGAGGGTCGCGTCGAGTTCCTTCTTCAGTTCGGCATCGCGTGCGCGTTCGCGGGCTTCCATACCCTCGTACGGTACGGATCCGGGGGCGCGGGGGCAGTGGGGCTAACCCCCCGAAATCCGCCGACGGATCAGGAACGGCCCGCGCCGACCGGCTCGCTCTCGCGGGGCAGGCCGAGGATCGTCTCGTCGGGCACGTGCGAGGTGTCGCGGCGGGCCAGCAGCCAGTACAGGACGGCCGGGACGGCGAGTCCCACGATCCAGGAGACGTCGGCGCCGCCGAGCGGCTCGACGAACGGGCCGGTGTAGAACGACGTGGCCAGGAACGGCAGCTGGGCCAGGACGCCGACCGCGTACACGGCGAGCGCGTCCCACCGCCAGGCGCCGTAACGGCCGTCCGGGTCGGCGAGGGCCGGGATGTCGTAGCGCTCGCGGGAGATCAGGTAGTAGTCGACAAGGTTGATCGCGGACCAGGGCGTGAAGAACGTCAGCAGGAACAGCAGGAAGTCCTTGAAGGAGTCCAGGAAGCTGTCCTTGCCGAGCAGGGCGACGGCCGTGCCCGCGACCATGATGACCGCGATGTACGCGGCCCGGCCGCGCGGGCCGAGGGTGCGCTGGCCGCGGAAGCCGCTGATGCCGGTCACCATCGACATGAAGCCGCCGTAGGTGTTGAGCACGTTGATGGTGAGCTTGCCGAGCGCGATCACGAAGTAGAGGACGGAGGCGACGAGACCGGCGCCGCCGAGCGAGACGACGTAGCCGACCTGGTTGTCGATGAAGGCCTCACCGGCGCTCGCCGCGACCAGCACGCCGAACGTCATCGACCACTGCGAGCCGAGCGCCGAGCCCGACAGCGTCCACCAGAACGTCGCCCTGCCGCTCGTCGAGCGCGGCAGGTAGCGCGAGTAGTCGGCGACGTACGGGCCGAACGCGAGCTGCCAGGACGCCGAGAGGGAGACGGCGAGCAGGAACATCGGGAAGGAGAAGTGCGCGTCGCCGAGGAGCGCGCCGAGGTCGACGCGGTCCAGGAGCCGGATGCCGAGGTAGACGAAGGCGAGCGCGCAGATCACGCTGGCGACGCGGCCCAGGACGTGGATGACGCGGTAGCCGATCGCCGCCATCACGGCCGTGACCAGCGCGAAGACGATGATCCCGGTGACGTCGCCGGTGTGCGTCAGCTCGGCGGTCGCCTGCCCGGCGAGCACGCTGCCGCTGGCGAAGAACCCGACGTACATGAGGATCACGAGGAGCAGCGGTACGACGGCCCCCTTCACCCCGAACTGCGCCCGGGACTGGATCATCTGGGGCAGTCCGAGCTTGGGACCCTGCGCGGAGTGCAGGGCCATGACGGCGCCGCCGAGCAGGTTGCCCACGACGAGCCCGATCAGCGACCAGACGACGTCGCCGCCGAAGACGACCGCGAGGGCGCCCGTGACGACGGCCGTGATCTGGAGGTTGGCGCCGAGCCAGAGCGTGAACTGGCTGAAGGGGTGCCCGTGCCGTTCGCTGTCGGGGACGACGTCGATGGAGTGCTGCTCCACTACCGCTGCCATGAGATGGCCTCCTTACTTCTTCCGCGTCAGGCCGTGCCGGCGCGCGTAGTCGTTCGCCACGTCCTCGGGGTCCTTCTTGTCCTTGTCGACGAGGCGGTTCAGCTCGGTCAGGTCCTCGGTGGTGAGGACGTTGCCGAGGCGGGCCAGCGCCTTGCGGACGGTCGAGTCGGCCTTGCGGTCGGCGATCAGCGGGACCACGTGCTGGCCGGGGACGAGGTTCTTGGGGTCGGTGAGGACGACCCAGTGGTTGGCGGCGATGTCGGTGTCGGTGGTGAACAGGTTCGCCACGTCGACATCGCCCTTCTTCAGGGCGCCCTTCACCAGCGGGCCGGACGAGTCGAGGGACTTGAACTCCTTGAACTCGACGCCGTAGACGTCCTTCAGGCCGACCGCGCCGACCTGCCGCTTCTTGACCTCGGGCGCCGCGCCGATGACGAGCTTGCCGTTGTGCTTCGCGAGGTCGGCGAGCGACTTGAGGTGGTACTTCGCGGCGGTCTCGCGGGTGACGACGAAGGCGTCGGAGTCCTCGGCCATCCCGTAGGGCAGGATCTGGAGGCCGTTCGGGAGGACCATGGCGAGCGCGTTCTGCATCTCGCCCTCCTCGGTGGCCTTCGACTTGGTGTCGAGGTAGTGCAGGAGGGCGCCCTGGTACTCGGGCAGCAGGTCGATGTCGCCGCCCTTGAGGGCGGGGATGAGGATCTCGCGGGTGCCGAGGTTGGGCCGCACGGAGGTCTTCACCCCGGCGGCGTCGAGCGCGGCCGCGTAGAGGTAGCCGAGGACCTGGTTCTCGGTGAAGTTGGCCGTGCCGATGGTGACGCCGTTCTTGCTGGACCCGGAGCCCGAGCCGGCGCTGCCCTGCCCGTCCAGCGAGGTGATGCCACTGGAGCAGGCGGCGAGTGCGGGCACGGAGGCCGCGGCGGCGAGCCCGCCGAGCAGCGTGCGTCGGTTCATCTTGCTCATCTGGCGTGCTCCTAGGCGGACTTGGGGGTGGCGGCGGGGCGGTGGCGGAACAGCAGGCGCTGGAGTCCGGACAGGGCGAGGTCGAGGACGACGGCGACGACCGCGACGAGCACGGCGCCGCCGAGGACCTGGACGAGGTCGCGCTGGGCGAGCCCGTCGAAGACGTAGCGGCCGAGCCCGCCGAAGGAGACGTACGCGGCGATGGTGGCGGTCGCCACGACCTGGATCAGCGCGAGCCGCAGCCCGGTCATGATCAGCGGCAGCGCGAGCGGCAGTTCGACCTGGAACAGCACCTGGTGGGCGCGCATGCCCTGGCCGCGCGCGGCGTCCCGCACCTCGGGGTCGACGGCGGTCATGCCCGCGTACGTGTTGGTCACGATGGACGGCACGGCGAGCGCGACGAGCGCGATGTAGACGGGCCACATGGACAGCCCGCTGGCCAGGAAGACGAGCACGACGAGTCCGACGGTCGGCAGCGCGCGTCCGAAGGACGACAGGTTGATCGCGACGAACGCGCCGCGCCCGGTGTGCCCGATGAGCAGCCCGACGGGCAGGGCGATCGCGGCGGCGACGAGGGTGGCGATCAGCGAGTACTGGAGGTGCTCGGCGAGCCGGTGGCCGATGCCGTCGGAGCCGGTCCACTGCTCGCCGCTGACGAGCCAGGACCCGAGGTTCTTGAACAGTTCGTACATGGCGGTCAGCCCTTCCGGGTCCGGGTCCAGGGCGTGAGCAGCCGCTGCACGGCGACCAGGATCGCGTCGGCGACGAGCGCGAGCAGCAGCGTGAGCACGACGCCGACGATCACCGGGGTCGGGAAGTTGCGCTGGAACCCGTCGGTGAAGAGCTGGCCGAGGCCGCCGTCACCGATGTACGTCGCCACGGAGACGAGCGAGATGGACATGACGGTGGCGATGCGGACACCCGCCATGATCACGGGCAGCGCGAGCGGGAACTCGACGGTGAACAGCGTGCGCATCGGCCGCGTGCCCATGGCCTTCGCCGCCTCCTTGGTCTTCTGCGGCACGGAGTCCAGGCCCTCGACGGTGTTCCGCAGCAGCACGACGAGGGTGTAGATCGTCAGGCCGATGACGGTGGTGGTGCGGGTCAGTCCGGAGACCGGGAGCAGCAGCACGAACACGGCGATCGACGGGATCGTGAACAGCACGTTCGACAGCCCGAGCAGGAAGCCGCGCAGGGGCCGGACCCGGTGGGCGAGGACGGCGAGCGGCAGCGAGATCAGCAGGCCGAGCAGGACGGCCGTGAGGGCGGCCTGGAGGTGGGAGAGGGTGAGGCTGGTGAGGTCCGAGCCGTGCTCGGATATCCAGGTCCAGTCGATGGTCACGAGGCGTCGGCCTCCGCCACTTCAAGCCCCTCCGGCGATTGAGGAGCGGGGTCCGGGGCAGAGCCCCGGGACGGCGCGCCCGTCAGGGCCTGCGCGTGCGCGACCCCGGCCCGCCCATGAATGTCGTCGCGCGAGGTGACCCCGGTCAGCACCCCGTCGGCATCCACCCGGACCACCAGCCCGGCGGGCGAGGCGACGGACTCGTTCAGCGCCGAGAGCAGCGAGTCCGCGTCGCGCAGAGGACGTACGGGCGTCTCGGCACCGGAGTCCTTCGCCTTCCAGGCCACCGGCTTGCGGCCCGCGTCGAGGACCAGCTCCCAGGAACCGCCCTCCGGAGCGGGCCCCTGCGGTACGCCGCTCAGGTCGGTCAGCGAGAGAAGCTTCAGGCCGCGCTCGGCCCCCAGGAAATCGGCGACGAACTCATCGGCGGGCCGCGCCAGAAGCTCGGCGGGAGCAGCACACTGCACCAGATGCCCGCCCTCGCGGAACACGGCTATCCGGTCCCCGAGCCGCACGGCCTCGTCGATGTCGTGGGTGACGAACACGATGGTCTTGCTCAACTCCTGCTGGAGCCGGAGCAGTTCGTCCTGGAGCTGGGTGCGCACGACGGGGTCGACGGCGCCGAACGGCTCGTCCATGAGCAGCACCGGCGGATCGGCGGCGAGCGCGCGGGCCACACCGACGCGCTGCTGCTGGCCGCCGGAGAGCTGGTGCGGGTAGCGCTTGCCCATCTCGGGGGCGAGCCCGACCCGCTCCAGGAGCTCGGCGGCGACCGTCCGGGCCTTCTTGCGGCCCCAGCCGAGCAGCAGCGGCACGGTGGCGACGTTGTCGAGGACGGTGCGGTGCGGGAAGAGCCCGGCCTGCTGGATGACGTACCCGATGGAACGCCGCAGCTCGGCGGCGTCCTGGTCGAGGACGTCGCGTCCGCCCACCCGGATCGTCCCGGAGCTGGGCTCGACCATGCGGTTGATCATCCGGAGGCTGGTCGTCTTGCCGCACCCGGAGGAGCCGACGAAGACGGTGACGCCTCCCTCCGGCATGTCGAGGGAGAGATCGTGCACCGCAGTCGTGCCGTTCGGGAACCTCTTGTGGACCGCTTCGAACTGAATCATGGAGCGCCTCTGGAGTCCTCTTGCCCGTCCTGCATACCGTCATGCAGAGTTCTCGGTGAATGAATAAGTTGTCAATGGCCTGGTGTAAATCGCTGGTAAATCACCGCCGGATCACCCCAGATCGACCGAACTGTGAGACAAGCACGTTCACTTGAGAGGGAATAGCCCGTTATGCACCCGAAGTCCTCTCCTGTCGCCCGCCCGGTCGTCGTCCTCGACGGCCACGGCCTGCCCGTCGCGGACGTGGTCCGCCTCGCGCACTCCGAGGCCCGCCCCGTGCCCGGCACCGACGCCATGAAACGGGTCGAGGAGTCCTGGAACGCGGCCCGCGAGATCGCCGCGTGGGGCAGGGTCTACGGCCGCTCGACCGGCGTCGGCGCCAACCGCAGCGAGGACGTGCCCACCGAGGCCGCCGCCGACCACGGTCTGCGGCTGCTGCGCAGCCACGCGGGCGCGATCGGCGACGAGCTGCCCGAGCGCGAGGTCCGGGCGATGCTCGCGGTCCGCGCCAACCAGCTCCTCGCGGGCGGCGCCGGACTGCGCCCCACCGTCGTCACGGCGCTGTGCGAGGCCCTGACGAACGGCGCGCACCCCGCGGTCAACGAGCACGGCTCGGTCGGCACCGGCGACATCGCCCCGCTCGCCCAGATGGGCCTGGCGCTCGCGGGCGAACACCCGTGGCGCGGCAAGGGCACCCCGCCGGAGCCGCAGCCCCTCGACAACAACGACGCCCTCGCGCTGATCTCCTCCAACGCCCTCACCCTCGGCCAGGCCGCGCTCGCCCTGCACGAGCTGCGCGACCTGTTGACCGCGACCCGGCTGGTGGCGGCGATGAGCCTGATGGCGGTCGACGGCTCCTACGAGGCGTACGCGCTGCCGGTGCACGAGGCCCGTCACCACAAGGGCAGTTACGCGGTCGCGGAGAGCATGCGCGCGATCCTCGGCGCCGACGAGCGCCCCACCCCGCCGCTCGGCCGCATCCAGGACCCGTACGGTTTCCGGTGCGTGCCGCAGATCCACGGCCCGGCGCACGACGCGGCCGACGCCCTGGAAGACGTCCTCCTGGTCGAGATCAACGCGGCCGCCGAGAACCCGCTCATCTCCCCCGAGGACATGGCGGCGTACCACCACGGCGGCTTCTACATGGCCCAGCTCGCGCTCGCCCTCGACCACTTCAGGCTGGCGATGACCCAGGTGGCCCGCCTCTCCACCTCCCGCCTGTCGACCCTCAACGAGCCGAACTTCACGCGCCTGCGCCCCTTCCTCGCGGACGGCGAGGCGGCGGCGTCCGGCGTGATGATCCTGGAGTACGCGGCCGGCGGCGCCCTCGCCGACCTGCGCGCCTTCGCCGCCCCGGCCTCGCTCGGCCACGCCGTGCTCTCCCGCGGCGTCGAGGAACAGGCCAGCTTCGCCTCCCTGGCGGCCCGTCAGACCCTGCGCCTGTGCGCGGCCTACCGCCAGGTGATCGGCTGCGAACTCGTCGCGACGGTACGGGCATTGCGCCTGCGCGACCTCCGCCTCGACCCGGAACTGCCGGTGGGCCGCGCCTTCGCCCTCGCGGACGCCGCGCTCGACCCGGACATGGCGGACCGGCCGCTGACGCTGGACGTGCAGCGGGCGGCGGCGATGCTGGAGCAATTCGTGGAATAGTCAACTATCCTGTCGCCCCGGCGAACGGGGTGCGGGGGACGATGAGCACAGAGGCTTGGGCAGAGGCGGTTCCGGACAGCGTCGGGCCGGCGGCTCAGCACGGACCGACGGACTACGCGTTGCGGGCCTACCGGATCCGCTGCGTGACCCTGGCGGTGCTGGGCACGTTCATGCTGCTGCTCGCGACCGTCCTGCAGTTCACCCACCCCGTGGTGGGCCTCTGGTACGGGGGCGCGACGCTGTCGGCGAGCGCGCTCGTCTCTTGGCGCAACAGCCGCCGGATCACCAGAGCTCTGGAGACCCACCCCTGGACCCGGTGCCCGGCGACGGTGCGGCCGCCGCGGCGGGCCCCGCTCGTCGTCCTGCGCGATCCGTCGTCGGGCACCCTCACCCTCCTGAAGTGCGGGTTCGTCAACCAGACCGCGCCGAAGACCGACGGCCCCCTGTGGTGGGCCGGCACGCCTCAGGGCGGCGGTGTCCTGTCCACGCCCGGCGGCTCCGCGCTCACCTGGGCCTTCCCGGTAAGGCAGCACACGCGCCGCCGCCGACCCGTCTTCCGCTGGGTCGTCATCGTCGGCGTGCTCATGTGCGCTCTGGGGTTCGCCGGATACCTGTCCGAGAAGCACGACCCCATGGTCGAACTGTCCGTCGTCGACGGCTCGACCGCACCCGGCCCGTGCACGGTGAGCTACGAGGATCCGTTCACCGGCGATCGACACCGGGGCGCCTTCGTCTGCCAGGGTCATCACGATCCCCTCATCCCTGACACGGAGTTCGGCTGGGTCGTCGCGCACGGCCCGTGGCGGGGCGACCTGTACAACGCGGACCGAGAGGGCACACCGAACTACACCGCGAGCGGTCTGTGCTTCCTCGGCGGCGCGTGCGCGACGCTCCTCGGTGTCACCGGCGGCGCGGTCTCCCGGTACCGCCGCCGCGCCACCCGCACCTCCGCACACACCCTGGCGCCGCCCCCACCCCTTGAATAAGCTCATGCACGACGCAATCCCCGTGAATGGAGCGACGGGGACCGGACGGGGAGCCATGAGCGAGCACACCGAACAGACCACCGGCACCGCGGTCGGCGGGCACAGCCCCGCGGCCCGCCTCCAGCACCTCTTCGAGGGCCACCGGCTCACCCCCACCCAGCGCCGCATCGCCCACTGCATGGTGCGCCGCGCGGCCGACGTGCCGTTCCTGTCCTCCGTCGAGCTCGCCGAACTCGCGGGTGTCAGCCAGCCCTCCGTGACCCGGTTCGCCGTCGCGCTCGGCTTCGACGGGTACCCGGCGCTGCGCAAGCACCTGCGCGAGGTGACCCCGGCCGCACCGGCCGCGGCCGCCAGGACCAACGAGTACCAGCAGGCGGTGGAGGCCGAGATCGCCAACCTCCGCCACCTCGCCGACCTGCTCGCCGACCCGGCCCCGGTGGAGCGGGCCGGCCGGCTCCTCGCCGCCTCGCGCCCGCTGCCCGTCCTCGGACTGCGCGCGGCGGCCTCGCAGGCGTACGGGTTCTCGTACTTCGCGGCCAAGGTCCACCCGGACGTCCGGCTGCTCGACGAGGGCGGCACGATGCTCGCCGACCGGATCGACGCGGCGGTCCGGGCGGGCGCCACGGCACTGCTCTGCTTCGCGCTCCCCCGCCACCCGCGCGAGGTCGTCGACGCGCTCGCCCACGCGCAGTCGGCGGGCCTGACCGTGGTCACCGTCGCCGACTCGGCGTTCGCCCCGGTCGCCCGGCACAGCGACCTGCTGCTCCCGGCCGCGGTCGGCACCGGCCTCGCCTTCGACACGGCCTGCGCACCGATGCTGCTCGGCCGGGTCCTCCTGGAGGCGATGTGCGACGGCCTCCCCCAGGCCCAGGCCCGCCTGGAGGACTTCGACGTACGGGCACAGGAGCGCGGGTTGTTCGTGGAGTAGGGGGCACCGTCCGGCCGCGGGCCTGTGGGGCGCCGGAAAGAGTTGCGCGGGGACCGCCGCACCCCCGTGTGACGGGGGGCGGGACGACGGCGGTCCCCGCGAGGGACGCGCACAGCCCGGTCAGGGCCGGGCTGCCACGTCCTGGGCGTCCTTGGAGGTCCGGGAGCCGCTCCGGAGGTCCTGACGCCGCTACGGTGCCGGCTGGGGCGGGGAGCCGCTCCCGCCCCTTCCGACATCCACCAATCTGCCGGACGCGTGTTAAGCGGGTGCTGCGGGCACGTGACACGCTCGTACCAGTTCGGCGAAGCCCGGCACCCTCACCTCATCGCCCATGGTCACTCGATCGCGTGAACCGGTCGGCCATCCATCTACCCGCATAGCGTCCCGCGGCCAGAGTCGGCTCCGTACCCCCGACATCGGCTCCGAGGAGACCTCTGTGCCCGGCTGGTCACGAAGCTTCCTGAATCCGTCGCTCGTCACGGCCCTTGAAGAAGGGCTCACCTTCGATCAGTGGCTCGACGGCAGAACCCCCGGCATCGACTACGCGCGGATCACAGCCGACCAGAGCACGCGGTCAGCAGTCCTCGCCCGCGGCAGGGAACCGGGAACCGGTGTCCGCCATCAGCACGAGGACAACTGCGAGACA
The DNA here is from genome assembly GCF_040529335.1 of Streptomyces sp. HUAS MG91. GTDB lineage: Bacteria > Actinomycetota > Actinomycetes > Streptomycetales > Streptomycetaceae > Streptomyces > Streptomyces tabacisoli. The sequence goes on from NZ_CP159534.1 coordinate 3,556,097, forward strand.
GCCGAGAAGTTCGGCATCGCTCTCGTCAAGTTCCATGAGGACAACGGAGTCGGCGCCACGCATCCGGATGTCCCCCGCCCTTCGTTCGACGAGACCGTCCACGCCTTGCACTGCCGAAGGACGCCCGAAGGCTTCCCCGTCAACGCGCTCGTCGCCACCGAACAGGAGCGGGTCTGGCGCCTCCCCTCCGACTTCGACCGGCTGCACCGTGCGCTGTCGGTCACCGACGACGGACTGTTCATCGAGGGCCGCACGATCTTCGACCTGACCTCGGCGGACCGCCCGAAGAACGTCGATGCGGGAATCGACGAAGTACGGCGGACCAGCGAACGCATCGGGCGGCACGTCCGCCGACGCGCCCTGGACGGAGGGACGCCCGGCGGCCGCCGCCGCTTCGGCTGGCTGCCGCCCGACCCACGGTCCGGCCGGAAGATGAACATGCGCAAGGACCCCGACGAGTGGCCGGTCCTGCGCGAAATGATCGAGGCAGCTCTGCGGGGACAGGGCTGGAACGCCATCGCTCGCGACCTGAACAGCCGTGGAGTGGTCACGGCATCCGGAAACCGGTGGAGCGGAGCGACGGTGCGCCAGGCGCTCACGAACCCGGTGATGTGCGGATTCCGTTCACTGCACGGCGAGTTGGTCACGGACCCGGCGACAGGCCTCCCGGTGCGCGGGACCTGGGACATCCCCGCCACCCCGGACGAGTGGCGCGCCCTCGTGGAGACGTCCCGGCAGAACGGCGCACGGCGCGGCACTCGGCTCACCAACGGCAGCCCTCCGAACGGCACATCGCCCATTCCGCTGCGCAAATACCTCTTCAGCGGATTCCTGCGATGCGGCGCGACCACGAACGGGACTCCCTGCCACTCCAGAATGGGCGGCTGCACGCGACCGACGGCCCGGGATCCCCGCAACGCGGTGTACGTCTGCTCCGCGATGGACTGTGGCGGTACCGCGCGCAGCGCTGCCGCCGTGGATGCCCATCTCCGCGACGTCGTGACCACCCTCCTCGCCGAACATGCCGCACACCACCGCCCCGCCGCACCCGTCGCATGGGCAGGGGAAGTCCTGCTCGGGAAGTTGAGGCAGGAGCACGACGCGCTCGTCCGATGGGAGACGACACCGGCGCCCTCCGCCGCCGCCGACCTGTCGGCGCGGATCTCCAGCCTCGAAGCGGCACGCACCGATCATCTGGCGGCGCTCGCACAACAGCACCGCGTCCGGGAACCCGCCGAGTGGCACACCCTGTGCCTCGGTGAACAACGCGCGGCGATCGCCGACGTACTCGAGGCGGTGATCGTCATGCCGCTTCCTCCGGGCACCTCCCGCCGTGCCGCGTTCGACCCGGGTCTGCTCCGGGTGATCCCGAAGCAACGGCCGGGCGATTAGGGCCTGTCCGGCGGATCAGGTCGCAGCCGGGTGGCCCGCGCGTCTCTGTGCCGGTGAGCGGGGTCTGGTGCGTCGAGATGCAAGGCGGAGGAGGGCGTCAACGCGGAGCGTTGGCAACCGACGACAACGCCGCAGGTCGGCGTGCCGGACCCCGCGCCCGCGACAAGATCCGCCGGACAGGCCCTAGGCCCTCGGTGTGGTTCCTCGCCGTCTCAGCAGGGCGAGGAACCACACGCGGGCTCACTTGGCTTCGCGCGCCATGTACGTCAGGAGGTCCTGGCGGCTGACCACGCCGGTGGGCCTGCCCGCGACCAGGACGATCGCCGCGTCCGCGGAACCGAGCACGTTCATCAGATCCGCGACGGGCTCGCCGGAGCCGACCTGCGGGAGCGGCGCCGACATGTGCTTCTCCAGCCGGTCGCCCAACGAAGCGCGCTGGGCGAAGAGCGCGTCGAGCAGTTCCCGCTCCACGACGGAGCCCACGACCTCGGCGGCCATCACGTCCGGATGCCCGGCCCCGCGCTTCACCACGGGCATCTGCGACACGCCGTACTCGCGCAGTACCTCGATGGCCTCTCCGACCGTCTCCTCCGGGTGCATGTGCACAAGCCCGGGGATGGATCCCTCCTTGTGGTTCAGCACGTCCAGAACCCGGCCGGCCTCGGCCGGTTCGTCCAGGAACCCGTAGGACGACAGCCACTCGTCATTAAAGATCTTGCTGAGGTAGCCGCGGCCGCTGTCCGGCAGCAGCACGACCACGATGTCGTCGGGCCCGAGCCGCTCCGCGACGCGCAGCGCGGCCACGACCGCCATTCCGCAGGAGCCGCCGACCAGCAGGCCCTCCTCCTTGGCGAGGCGGCGCGTCATCTGGAAGGAGTCCTTGTCGGACACGGCCACGATCTCGTCGGCGACGTCACGGTCGTACGCCGTCGGCCAGAAGTCCTCGCCGACGCCCTCGACCAGGTACGGCCGTCCGGAGCCCCCGGAGTAGACCGAGCCCTCCGGGTCCGCGCCGACGACCCGGACCCGGCCCTCGCTCGCGTCCTTCAGATAGCGGCCGGTCCCGGAGATGGTGCCGCCGGTGCCGACGCCCGCGACGAAATGGGTGATCCTGCCGTCCGTCTGCTCCCACAGCTCGGGGCCGGTCGAGTGGTAGTGGGAGAGCGGGTTGTTCGGGTTGGAGTACTGGTCGGGCTTCCAGGCGCCGGGCGTCTCGCGTACGAGGCGGTCGGAGACGTTGTAGTACGAGTCCGGGTGCTCGGGGTCCACCGCCGTGGGGCAGACCACCACCTCGGCGCCGTACGCGCGCAGCACATTGATCTTGTCGGTGCTCACCTTGTCGGGGCACACGAAGATGCACTTGTACCCCTTCTGCTGGGCCACGATGGCCAGCCCGACACCGGTGTTTCCGCTGGTCGGCTCGACGATGGTGCCGCCGGGCTTCAGCTCCCCGCTCTGCTCGGCCGCCTCGATCATGCGCAGCGCGATGCGGTCCTTCACGGAACCGCCGGGGTTGAAGTACTCGACCTTGGCCAGGACGGTCGCCTGGAGGCCTTCGGTCACCTTGTTGAGCCTCAGCAGCGGGGTGTTGCCGACGAGGCTGATCATCGAGTCGTGGATCTGCACGTTCTACTCCGGGTCTGCCGGTGGATGTCCTGCGGGATGTCCAGTTGCGGGATGCGGCCAGAGTATTGCGCGTACCGGGCCTTCATCTCCCCTTGCGATTGGCCGACGGTGATTACGGGGCAAGGAGTTCATGTAGCCGTAAAGAGTCGCAGCACAGTCGCATGGCAAAGGCAGGTGGCCGCGGAACATGTCGAGCAGGGCGAGGGTGGCACGGCGGATCGCCGCGGGCGCGGCGTACGGCGGCGGCGGGATCGGGCTTCTCGGGGCCGCCGCGGTCGGGGTGGTGGTCGCGGAGGTGCAGATGGCACGGCGCCAGGTCGGCAACCACGGCCCCGATCCGGTCCATGTGCCGTCCGCCGACGGGCTGTACGGCAGGGTCTACGAGACCGTGGGCAGCGACCCGCTGCGGTTCGCGGTGCTCGGCGACTCCACGGCCGCCGGGCAGGGCGTGCACCGGGCCCGGCAGACGCCGGGGGCGCTGCTCGCCTCGGGGCTCGCTGCGGTGGCGGAGCGCGCGGTGGAGCTGCGCAACGTGGCACTGCCCGGTGCCCAGTCCGACGACCTCGACCGGCAGGTCGCGCTGACCCTCGCCGATCCGGGCTGGCTGCCCGACGTCTGCGTGATCATGATCGGCGCGAACGACGTCACCCACCGGATCCCGGCGACCAAGTCGGTGCGCCATCTGTCGGCCGCCGTACGGAGGCTGCGCACGGCCGGGGCCGAGGTGGTCGTCGGCACCTGTCCCGACCTGGGGTCGGTGGAGCCGGTGCAGCAGCCGCTGCGCTGGATCGCCCGGCGGGCCTCGCGGCAGCTGGCCGCCGCGCAGACCATCGGGACCGTGGAGCAGGGCGGGCGCACGGTGTCGCTGGGGGATCTGCTCGGGCCGGAGTTCTCGGCGAATCCCCGTGAGCTGTTCGGGCCGGACAATTTCCATCCGTCCGCCGAGGGGTACGCGACGGCGGCGATGGCGGTGCTGCCGACGCTCTGTGCCGCGCTGGGGCTCTGGCCGGAGGAGGAGCGGCCCGATGTGGCCCGCGAGGAGGGGTTCCTGCCGGTCGCGCGGGCCGCTGTGCGGGCTGCCGCCGAGGGAGGTACCGAGGTCACCGGGGCCATGCCCACGGGGCCGCGAGGCCCCTGGGCCCTCCTCAAGCGCCGGCGCCGCCGCCGCGTCCCCACCCAGGACCCGACCCCGGTCACGCCGTAGCACCGGCAGCCGGTCCGTCGTGGCCGGCCGCGCGGTTCCCCGCGCCCCTATCGGGGCGATCCCCCGCCCCGCGCCCCTGAGGCATGCGCTGCGCGCAGCCTCCCCTGGCGGGTTCACCCCCGGAGGGCTGAGCAAGCGCTTAGAAAAATGCGGTCGGAGTCACATGCCCGGGACGGTGACCCGCGCCATACGTACGGGTAACTTCCCACACGGTCCCACCTGAAAAGGTCAACGAACTCCTGGAGCCGTGATGCCCGAAGCAGTGATCGTCTCAGCCGCCCGTTCCCCGATCGGCCGTGCCTTCAAGGGCTCGCTCAAGGATCTGCGCGCGGACGACCTGACCGCCACGATCATCCAGGCGGCCCTCGCCAAGGTCCCCGAACTCGACCCGCACGACATCGACGACCTCATGCTCGGCTGCGGCCTCCCCGGCGGCGAGCAGGGCAACAACCTGGGCCGCATCGTCGCCGTCCAGATGGGCATGGACCACCTGCCGGGCTGCACGGTCACCCGGTACTGCTCCAGCTCCCTGCAGACGACCCGCATGGCGCTGCACGCGATCAAGGCGGGCGAGGGCGACGTCTTCATCTCCGCCGGCGTGGAGATGGTGTCGCGGTTCGCGAAGGGCAACTCCGACTCGCTCCCCGACACCCGCAACCCCTTCTTCGCCGAGGCGGAGGCCCGCACGGCCGCCGTCGCCGAGCAGGAGGGCACGACCTGGCACGACCCGCGCGAGGACGGCCTGGTCCCGGACGCGTACATCGCGATGGGCCAGACCGCCGAGAACCTGGCGCGCCTGAAGGGCGTCACCCGCGAGGACATGGACCTCTTCGGCGTCCGCTCGCAGAACCGCGCCGAGGAAGCCATCAAGAACGGCTTCTGGGAGCGGGAGATCACCCCGGTCACCACCCCCGACGGCACCGTCGTCAGCAAGGACGACGGCCCGCGCGCCGGCGTCACCATGGAGGGCGTCTCGGGTCTCAAGCCGGTCTTCCGCCCCGACGGACTGGTCACGGCCGGCAACTGCTGCCCGCTCAACGACGGCGCCGCCGCCCTCGTGATCATGTCCGACACCAAGGCCCGCGAGCTCGGCCTGACCCCGCTCGCCCGCGTGGTGTCGACCGGCGTCTCCGGCCTGTCCCCCGAGATCATGGGCCTCGGCCCGGTCGAGGCCAGCAAGCAGGCGCTCAAGCGCGCCGGGCTCGGCGTCTCCGACATCGACCTGTTCGAGATCAACGAGGCGTTCGCCGCCCAGGTCATCCCGTCCGCCCGCGACCTGGGCATCGACGAGGACAAGCTGAACGTCAACGGCGGTGCCATCGCCGTCGGCCACCCCTTCGGCATGACCGGCGCCCGCATCACCGGCACGCTGATCAACAGCCTCCAGTTCCACGACAAGCAGTTCGGCCTGGAGACCATGTGCGTCGGCGGCGGCCAGGGCATGGCGATGGTCATCGAGCGCCTGAGCTGACACCGGACCGATCGCGGACGGACCGCTTCCGGGCCGAACCTGACCGGAATCCGTCTATCCAATCGTGATCCAAATTCCCCCATGATGTGATCTGCATCATGGGGGAAAGCGATTTTCGCAGGTCAGGTCGGTACCCAGGCCATATCGGGGCTAAACACCCGGCCAAAAGACCTGTCCAATTCGTGACGTAATGCACTGACAGCAGGTTCGTCCAGGCTTCAAGCTGATGTAGGAAGTCGGGGGTCGACTTGAAACCGGGAGTACGTCAGTGAGCGCCATGCCTGCCACCCTCAGTGTCCTGCTGCTCGCCTCGGCCGCTGCCACGGCCGTCGGCGCCGTCACCCTGCACCATGTGCGGGGTCTGCGTCGGCAGCTCGCGGATCTGAGAGACGAGCTGGCCCGGGGCCGCGCCACCGCCGCGCACACGGCCACCGTTCCGGCGGCCCGCACCACGACCGACACCGACGCGATACGCGCCGCGGTCGCCGACGCGCTCGCCGAGGAGCGGGAGCGGGAGCTGGCCGAGGCGCGGGCGTTCTGGGCGGCGCAGGAGGCGCGGGACACCTCCGACCTGCCGCCGTTCCTCGCGGGCGGCACGCTCGGCGAGGAGTTCTTCATGCCCCGGCAGGCGGACTTCGCGGGGCTCGAGCCGGTCGCCGAGCCGGTCCTCGAACCCCTGCTGGAGACCGAGGACGAGTTCGCCGACGACTCCCCGGAGCTGGCCGCCGCCCGGCGCCGGCACCCCTCGCACCCGGACTTCGTGCCGGTGCAGTCGCCGGTCGTCAGCGATCACGAGCGCACGGTGGCGTGTCTGGAGGAGCTGGCGCAGGCGCGCACGGCTCTCGCCGATGTCCGGCCCGGGCCGCTCGGCACGCTCGATGTCTATGTCTTCGCCGACGGGACGACGCTGTGCATGACCCCGGGGCACCGGGAGACCGCGGAGCGGCTCGCCGACGCGCTCCGCGCCGGGGACATTCCGGTGCTGCTCGGCGGTTCCGGCGTCTCGGGCGCCTACGCCCTGACCTTCGAATGCGGGACCGACTCCGTCTACATCCTGGCCGACCGAGTCATAGCCAGCGCCTGACCGCGTCCACGGGGACCCGGACACATGGTTCCCCGCGCCCCTGAAGGCCGCAGGCCTTTCAGGGGCGCGGGGAACTGCGCGAGAAGCCCCACCGGGCCGCAGACGGCGACGAGACCCTAGACCCCGGCCCGCTTCATCCCGGCCTCAACCATCTCGACAGCCCGTACGAGATCATCGGCATCGCGCAGAACCACCCCGAGATCCCGCCCCGCAACGGTGAGTTGATCAGCGGCGGCGAACATCCCGGCATCCGGCATCTCCCGGACACCGCCCGCTCCCGCCCCCGGCTCCTCCAACCGCTGAGCCCACCCGGACAACTCCCTGGCCAGCTCAAGAGCCGCCGCGGCGGCCCCCCGCTGCAGCCGGCTCTGCGGCGCGGCCCGCAGCCGGTCCGCGAACTGATCCACCGCGGCAGTCAAAGGCGTCGTATCAAGCACTCGGCGACTGTAGCTGTTTACAAGGCCCCGTCGCTCAGGCACGGTGACGTGAAGACCCGGCCACATCGAAGCGTTCCGGAGGCGCCGATGTCCCAAGTCTTCTCCGAGGAGACCCACCGCAATCTGCTCGCCCGCATCCCCCACTGCACCGGTCGTGAAGTCGCCGACTGGCTGCGCACCGTAGAAGAAGGCCCCTGCTTCCTTCGCTTCGAAGAGAAGGTCAGCTGGCTGCGCGGGGAGCACGACCTCGCGTACGGCCACGCCAAGGCGATCGTCCACGAGTACGACCTGAGGCGCGCGGCCCGGCGGTTCGGATAGCCGCCGCGACTCCCCCGCACGCACACGGCGAAGGGCCCGCGCACCGAGGTGCGCGGGCCCTTCGTACTGCCGTCGGGCAACCGCTAGTCGTTGCCCTGGAGGATCGCGATGAGCCGCAGGAACTCCATGTAGATCCAGACGAGGGTCATGGTCAGACCGAACGCGGCCAGCCACGCCTCTTCCTTCGGGGCGCCGTACGCGATGCCGTCCTCGACCTGCTTGAAGTCCAGGGCCAGGAAGCACGCGCCGAGCAGCACGCCGATGATGCCGAACAGGATGCCGAGGCCACCGCTGCGGAAGCCGAGGCCGTCGCCGCCGCCGAAGACCGCGAACAGCAGGTTCACGGCCATCAGCAGGACGAAGCCCAGCGACGCGGCCATGACGAAGCCGTAGAAGCGGCGGTTGACGCGGATCCAGCCCGCCTTGTAGGCGACGAGGACCGCGACGAACACGGCCATCGTGCCGAGCACGGCCTGCATGGCCGCGCCGCTGGCGATGTAGTTGTCGACGATGCTCGACAGGACGCCGAGGAAGACGCCTTCAAGGGCGGCGTACGCCAGGATGATCGGCGGGGACGCCTTGCGCTTGAACGCCTGGACGAAGCCCAGGACCATCGCGACGAGGCCGGCGCCGATCGCGATGCCGTACGACTTGCCGATGTTCGCCTCGTCGACCGGCAGCAGCGCCCAGGCGAGCGCCGCGGTGACGACCAGGAGGCCGAGCGTGCTCGCGGTGCGCATGACGACGTCGTCCATCGTCATGCGGCCGGTGGTGGCCGGTGCCTGCGGTGCGCCGTACTGGACGTCGCCCTGCGCGTACGGGTTCTGCGCGTACGGGTTGCCCGCGGGGGCCTGCGCGTACGGGTTTCCCTCGGCCGTGCCGACAGCGGGGCCCCCGGCCTGCGGCTGCGCGTTGAACTGCGCGTAGCCGTTGTCGCGGCTGAACCCCCGTCGCGAGAAGACCGGGTTGCTGCTCCTCATTTCACTCCTCCGTGGCCACCGTGTATGGCCTTGCCATCAAGAGTAATGGTCTGGCAAAGATACGACCCTAGTGCTCAAGGAGGATCTTTCCCATCCTGTTACGGAGGAACGTCACGGCACCCCGGAGTGTTCCGCTTCACAACGGGAAGCCGGTGTACGCCTCCGCGAGGTCCGTCTCGGCGGCTCGTGCCGAGGTCAGGCGGTCGAGCCGGGCGAGCTGGATCTTGTCGTCGAAGGCGGTGGCGTCGGGGGCGCGGTGCAGCATCGTCGTCATGGCGTAGCTGAACCGTTCGGCCTGCCAGACCCGCCGCAGGCAGGTCTCGGAGTAGGTGTCGAGGAGCGTGGCGTCCCCCGTGTCGCGCCGGGCGATCAGCGCGCGGGCGAAGGTGACGACGTCGCCGACGGCGAGGTTGAGGCCCTTGGCGCCGGTCGGCGGGACGATGTGGGCGGCGTCCCCGGCGAGGAAGAGCCGGCCGTGCCGCATCGGTTCGTGCACGTACGACCGCATGGGTGTCACGGACTTCGAGGTGACGGGTCCGCGGGCGAGGCGCCAGTGCGGGTCGTCGACCTCCAGGCGGCGGTCGAGCTCGTCCCAGATCCCGTCGTCGGACCAGTCGGCGGCGTCCGTGTCCGCGGGGACCTGGAGGTAGGCGCGGGTCACGGACGGGGAGCGCATGCTCAGCAGGGCGAAACCGCGCTCGCCCCGGGCGTAGACCAGCTCGTCGTGGGACGGGGCGACGTCGGCGAGGATGCCGAGCCAGCCGAACGGGTACGTGCGTTCGTACGTGCGCGAGAGCGCGGCCGGGACCGCCTTCCTGGCCACTCCCCAGAAGCCGTCGCAGCCCACGACGTAGTCGCAGTCGAGGACGTCCTCGCGGCCCCCGTGCCGGAACCGGACGCGCGGGCGGTCCGTCTCCGCGCCCTCCACCGCCAGCGCCTCCGCCTCGAACAGCAGAGGTCCGCCGTCGGCGAGCTGTGCGGCTATCAGGTCCTTGCAGACCTCGGTCTGCGCGTAGACCATCACCCGGCGGCCGCCGGTCAGGGCCGGGAAGTCGACGCGGTGGCGGCGGCGGTCGAAGCGCAGCTCGATGCCGTCGTGCGGCAGCCCCTCACGGTCCATCCGGGCGCCGACACCCGCCGCGCGCAGCACGTCGACGGTGCCCTGCTCCAGGATTCCGGCGCGCTGGCGCTGTTCCACGTACGGGCGGTCGCGGCTCTCCAGGACGACGGAGTCGATCCCGGCGTTGTGCAGCAGCCTGGCCAGGAGCAGTCCTGCCGGTCCCGCTCCGACGATGCCGACGGTGGTGCGCATACGGATCCCTCTCGCCTCGCCTCATTGCGTGCGGCCGCGTCCCCGTCCGCCACCTCTGTTCGCGTGGCGAACTTTCGTTCATCGCGGGTTGCCGTGGATCATCCGCCCACGTACGTGTGAGTGTCAATGGGTGGGGCACACGGGGAAGCGGGTCGCGCGGGGGCGGGATCCCGGGGAGAGTGACAGCGGCATGTGACCACGCGTCAGGCGGCTCGCCGGAAGGCCGTCGCGGATGCGCCGGAGGTGCCCGGAACCGGACTTGAACCGGTACGCCCGCGAGGGGCAGCGAGGTTTAAGCTCGCCGTGTCTGCATTCCACCATCCGGGCAGGCTGAGCGGCTCCGCGTCGACCTTCCGAGCCTATCCGGCGGCATCCCCCGAACAGCGGAACAACAGCCCGATGTTGTCTTATTTTATTGACGTCTGAGGGTGCATCAGCACATGACAGTGGCTATCCGCACTTGCCGGGGGCCCTTCCACGAATGTGTGCCCCCACTCGGGAATGACGGAAACTCACCTCCGCCTCGCGTGCGGTACGACAGGTTCCGCCCCGCGGGGCTCCCGTGCGGCGCTCTCAGGGTCCCTCGTCATACCTGGGGATGACTCCGGCGCTCCCGGTCCGCCGGAAGTCGCCCCCCGGAACGGGAACTGCGGCTGACTTCAGCGGCGCGATCGGCGCGGACGATGGATTCAGTCCCCGATCACCTCATCCCGCATCTCTTCCCGACGGACAGGAGCACCCACCCGTGACCACCACCCCGCTCGCAGGCCGGACCACCACGGCGGCCGCCCGCGCCACGGATCTCTCCAAGATCTACGGACAGGGCGAGACCCAGGTGGTCGCGCTCGACCGGGTCTCCGTCGAGTTCCGGCAGGCCGAGTTCACCGCGATCATGGGCCCGTCCGGCTCCGGCAAGTCGACGCTGATGCACTGCGTCGCGGGCCTGGACACCTTCTCCTCCGGCTCGGTCCGGATCGGCGAGACCGAACTCGGCACGCTCAAGGACAAGCAGCTCACCAAGCTCCGCCGGGACAAGATCGGCTTCATCTTCCAGGCGTTCAACCTGCTGCCGACGCTGACCGCCCTGGAGAACATCACGCTCCCCATGGACATCGCGGGCCGCAAGCCCGACAAGCAGTGGCTGGAGAACGTGATCCAGATGGTGGGCCTCTCCGGCCGCCTCGGCCACCGTCCCTCGCAGCTCTCCGGCGGCCAGCAGCAGCGTGTCGCGGTCGCCCGCGCGCTCGCCTCGCAGCCCGACATCATCTTCGGCGACGAGCCGACCGGAAACCTGGACTCGCGCTCCGGCGCCGAGGTCCTCGGCTTCCTGCGCAACTCCGTGCGCGAGCTGGGCCAGACGGTCGTCATGGTCACCCACGACCCCGTCGCGGCGGCCTACGCGGACCGTGTGGTCTTCCTCGCCGACGGCCGGATCGTCGACGAGATGCACCAGCCGACGGCGGACACGGTCCTGGACCGCATGAAGCGCTTCGACACCAAGGGCCGCACGAGCTAAGCGCCCCGGAGGGGCGCGGGGAACCGCGCGAGCAACCACGACGCACCCCGCACCCGCAGACCGACCACAGCCCCTACGGCGCGAAGGCGCCGGGCCGGGGCACCGCCCCGCCGAACCCTGGACTGGCAGAAACCCATGTTCCGTACAGCCCTGCGCAACGTGTTCGCGCACAAGGCCCGCCTCCTGATGACCGTGCTGGCCGTCATGCTCGGCGTCGCCTTCGTCAGCGGCACCCTCGTCTTCACCAACACCATCTCCTCCGCGCTGGAGAAGTCCTCCGCCAAGGGCTTCGACCACGTCGACGTCGCCCTCACCCCCGGCTCCACCAAGGCCGAGGGCGACAAGGTCAGCAAGGAGGTGAAGCTGACCGACGCCACCCTGAAGAAGGCCGGGAGCGTGCCGGGCGCCGCCTCGGCGACCGGCGTCGTCAGCGGCTACGCGGCCGTGGCCGACCAGGACGGCAAGCTCGTCGGCAACGGCTTCTCGACCAAGGGCGGCAACTACTCGGGATCCGCCGGCAAACCTGACGACCGCTACCCGCTGGCCCAGGGCTCCGCCCCGCACGGCAAGAACCAGGTCGCGCTGGACTCCGAGACCGCCAAGCGCGCCGGTTACAAGGTCGGCGACCAGGTCCGGATGTCGGTCGACGGCCCCGTCCTCACCCCGACGCTGACCGGCGTCTTCACCACCGACGACGGCAATGTGGCGGCCGGCGGCTCGCTCGCCCTGTTCGACACGGCGACGGCGCAGCAGCTCTTCCACAAGCCGGGCGCGTACGACGAGATCGACGTCAAGGCCGCGGCCGGCACCAGCCAGGACCAGCTGAAGTCCCAGCTCGACAAGGCGCTCGGCAGCGCCGCCGTCGACTCCGAGACCGGTCAGCAGCTCGCCGACGACCAGGCGAAGTCGATCGCCACGTCGATGAGCTCCATGAAGACGATGCTGCTGGTCTTCGCCGGGATCGCGCTCTTCGTCGGCATCTTCATCATCGCCAACACCTTCACGATGCTGGTCGCCCAGCGCACCAAGGAACTCGCGCTGCTGCGGGCCGTCGGTGCCTCGCGCCGCCAGGTCACCCGCTCGGTGCTGATGGAGGCGTTCTTCGTGGGCGCCGTCGCCGCCGTCACCGGCCTCGCGGTCGGCATCGGCATCGGCGCGGGCATGCGCGCGCTGATGAACGGCACCGGCGCGGTCATCCCCGACGGCCCGCTGGTGATCTCGGGCGGCACCGTGGTGTCCGCGCTCGTCGTCGGCGTCCTCATCACCATGCTGGCCGCCTGGCTGCCGGGCCGCCGCGCCGCGAAGATCCCCCCGGTCGCCGCGATGAACGCGGTGCACGCCGCCCCGACCACCAAGTCGATGGTGCTGCGCAACACGCTCGGCGCGCTGGTCTCCGCCGCCGGTGTCGCGGCGGTGCTGGCCGCGACGACCATGAGCGGCGACTCCGGCCAGGCCCCCATGGGTCTCGGCGCGGCCCTGCTCGTCATCGGTGTCTTCATCCTGACGCCGCTGCTGTCCCGCCCGCTGATCGCGGCGGCCGCACCGCTCATGCGCGCCTTCGGCATCTCCGGCAAGCTGGCCCGGCTGAACTCGGTGCGCAACCCGCGCCGCACCGCCGCCACCGCCTCGGCACTGATGATCGGCCTGACCCTGATCACCGGCCTGACGGTGATCGCGGGCAGCGTCCAGGGCGCGATCAACAAGATGGCCGCCGACTCCATCAAGGCGGACTACGTCGTCTCCATGGCGAACGGGAACCCGCTCTCCGCCGACGTCCTGAAGACCCTGGACAAGACGGACGGCGTCACCGCGACCACCGGCCTGACCAACTCCCCGTCCCGCGTCGACGGCGAGACCGAGTACCTGACCGGCGTCAACGGCCGCACGATCGACCAGCTCGCCGCCCTCACCATGGACAGCGGGAAGTTCCGCGTCGGCGGCTCGGACGTCGTGGTCGACGACAAGACGGCGAAGGACCGCGGCTGGAAGACCGGCTCGGCCTTCACCACCACCTACGAGGACGGCAGGAAGCAGGAGCTGACCGTCGCGGGCGTCTACGAGGGCAACGAGATGATGCAGGGCGTCCTGCTCGACTCCGCGACCCTGAACCCGCACCTCGCCGACAGCGCCGCCGCCACCGACATGCAGGTCATGGTGAAGATGTCCGGCGGCGCCACCGAGGCCAACCAGGACAAGCTCACCAAGGCCCTCGGCGAGAACCCGGCGATCCAGGTACAGGACAAGCAGGACATCTCCAACCAGATCGCCCAGATCTTCACGCTGATGCTGAACATGCTCTACGGCCTGCTCGCCATGGCGGTCATCGTCGCCGTCCTCGGGGTCATCAACACCCTGGCGATGTCGGTCTTCGAGCGTCAGCAGGAGATCGGGATGCTCCGCGCGATCGGCATCGACCGCAAGGGCATCAAGCGCATGGTCCGCCTGGAGTCCCTGGTGATCTCCCTGTTCGGCGGCGTGCTCGGCATCGGCCTCGGCGTGTTCTTCGGCTGGGCGGCCGGCCGGCTGATCGGCAACGCGATGTCGACGTACGAACTGATCCTGCCCTGGGGCCGGATGGGTCTCTTCCTGGCGCTGGCCGCCGTGGTCGGCATCCTGGCGGCCCTGTGGCCGGCCCGCCGCGCGGCCCGCCTGAACATGCTCGCGGCGATCAAGTCCGAGTAGCGGCTGCGACGCATACGCGAAGGGGGCGCCCGGTGATCCACCGGGCGCCCCCTCGGCGTACGAGCGAGGTGCGCTAGTTCCAGGTCCGCGCTCGCAGCGGCATCCCCGACGCCCCGGACGGCGGGGTCTTCACGGCGAGGATCTGGTTGACGCCGATCCGGTTGCGCTCGAAGCTCAGCGCCGAGGCGGCCATGTACAGCCGCCAGATCCTGGCCCGGCCGGGGCTGACCAGCTTCAGCGCCTCGGCCCAGCGGGCCTCCAGGTTCCGCACCCACTGGCGCAGGGTGAGGGCGTAGTGCTCCCGGATCGCCTCGATGTCGCGCACCTCGAACCCGGCCCGCTCCAGAAGCCCGGCCGTGGTGCCGACGGGCGCCAGCTCCCCGTCGGGGAAGACGTACGCGTCGATGAACTCGTCGACCTCGTACGCCTCCTCGTCGCGCTGCGGGCGGCGCGCGATCTGGTGGTTGAGCAGCCGCCCGCCGGGGGCCAGGAGGGCGTACAGGTCGTGCGCGTACTCCAGGTACCGGTCGGCGCCGACGTGTTCGGCCATGCCGATGGAGGAGATCGCGTCGTACGGGCCGTCGCGCACGTCCCGGTAGTCCTGGACGCGGATCTCGATACGGTCGGTCAGCCCCTCGTCGGCGACGCGCTTACGGGCGAACGCGGCCTGTTCCTGCGAGAGGGTGACGCCGACGACGCTCACCCCGTGCTCACGGGCCGCGTGGATGGCCATGGAGCCCCAGCCGCAGCCGACGTCGAGCAGCCGCATACCGGGCTTCAGACCGAGCTTGCGGGAGATCAGTTCCAGCTTGTCGCGCTGGGCGGATTCGAGGGTGGCCTCCGGGGACTCCCAGTAGGCGCACGAGTAGACCATCGAGGGGCCGAGGACCAGCTCGTAGAAGTCGTTGCCGACGTCGTAGTGATGGCTGATGGCCTGCTTGTCGCTGCCCTTGGTGTGCAGGTGGAGGCGGCCCTTGCGGCGCATCTCCTCGGCGGGCGACGCGGGCGGCGGGTACGGCCCCGCCAGCTTCACCAGCTCGCGCACCCCGGCCCGGACGCCCGGGTCCCTGAGCGCCTCGGTGAGGCTCCTGCGCGGGGCCTCGTCGTCGTGCTCCCAGATGAGGCCCGCCATCGCGTCCAGGGCCTCGTACAGGTCACCCTCGACGTCCAGGTCGCCGGCCACCCAGGCGCGGGCCAGGCCCAGTTCGCCCGGCTTCCACAGCAGGCGGCGCAGGGCGCGCCGGTGGCGGACGACGAGGGCGGGGGCGTCCGGCGGGCCGGCCTCGGAGCCGTCCCAGGCGCGCAGGCGCACGGGAAGTTCAGTGCCGAGCAACTGCTCGGCGAGGTTCTTCAGCCGCTGTGCGGCGTCCTGCATGGCGCACACCTCCGTGTCGTCGGAGATACCGGAGCGCCCCGAAAACGCGGTCCGGTCCAACAGCAGGTAAACACCAACCGCCCGGCTCCGCAGTCCCGTTACCGGGTTACGGAAGGGCAAAATACATGTAGCCACCATGTAATTTGTCCGGTTGCGCCGCCCGGGAACGCCGAAGGGACCGCCTGCACCACGGATGGCAGGCGGCCCCTTCGGGCTACTGACGGGGTACTGCTACGAGGCCTTGGCCTCGGCCTTCTTCTCCTCGGCCTTCGGCGCCTCGGCCGCGGCGGGCTTGGGCGCCGGCTTGGCGGCCTCGTAGAACTCCTCGCGCGGAGTCTCGAGGGCGCCGAGCGCGGTGATGTCGCGCTTCTGGAACATGTTGATCGTCCACTCGGCGATCACACGGACCTTGCGGTTGTACGTCGGCATGGCGAGCCCGTGGTAGCCACGGTGCATGTACCAGGCGAGACGGCCCTTGAGCTTGATCTTCATCTTGCCCATGACGATCATCGCGACGCCCTTGTGCAGGCCCAGACCGGCGACCGCACCCTTGTTGGCGTGCTTGTACTCGCCCTGCGGGAAGCCCCGCATGCCCGAGACCACGTTGTCCGCGAGGACCTTGGCCTGGCGCATGGCGTGCTGCGCGTTCGGCGGGCACCAGGCGTTCTCGTTGCCGTTGGCACGGCCGACGAGGTCCGGGACCTGGGCGTTGTCGCCCGCGGCCCAGATGTAGTCGGTGCCCTGCACCTGGAGGGTGGCGGCGGTGTCCACGTGGCCGCGCGGGCCGAGCGGGAGACCGAAGCGGGCGAGCGCCGGGTTCGGCTTCACACCGGCGGTCCACACGATGGTGTTGGCGTCGACCTCAAGGCCGTTGCTGAGCACCACGTGGCCGTCGACGCAGGACGGCATCGTCGTCTTCAGGTAGACCTCGATACCGCGCGACTCCAGGTGCTTGCGGCCGTACGTGCCCAGGTCCGGGCCGACCTCCGGCAGCACCTTGTCGGCGGCGTCGACGAGCACGAAGCGCATGTCCTCGCGCTTCACGTTCTTGTAGAACTTGGCCGCGTCGCGCGCCAGGTCCTCCACCTCACCGATGGTCTCGGCGCCCGCGAAGCCACCGCCGACGAAGACGAAGGTGAGCGCCTTGCGGCGGATCTCCTCGTCCGTGGTCGACTCGGCCTTGTCGAGCTGCTCGAGGACGTGGTTGCGCAGGCCGATGGCCTCCTCGACACCCTTCATACCGATGCCGACCTCGGCGAGGCCCGGCGTCGGGAAGGTGCGGGAGACCGCGCCGAGCGCGATCACCAGGTAGTCGAAGGGCACCTCGTACGCCTCGCCGACGAGCGGGGCGACCGTGGCGACCTTGCGGTCCTGGTCGATGGTGGTGACGCGGCCGGTGAGAATCTCGGCTCCCGGCACAGCGCGTCGCAGCGGGACGACGACGTTGCGCGGCGAGATGCTGCCGGCGGCGGTCTCGGGGAGGAAGGGCTGGTACGTCATGTACGAGCGCGGGTCGACGACCGTGACGGTCGCTTCCGCGTAACGCATCTTCTTGAGGATGCGACGCGCTGCGTACAGGCCTACGTACCCACCCCCGACAATGAGGATCCTGGGACGCTCCGTGGTGCTCATGCCATCGAGTATCCACCCGAGTGGAGGGGGGTGCTCGTGCGCCCCTTCACAAGGTTCCCCTACCCCTCTGCTACACTTCGCCGCCCACGTGACCCATGTCATGGTCGGCCAGGGGAACCGCACGGCCCCGCCAGTCGTTGCACACCCCTCTTGAGCAGCGACAGTGGGCATTCGGCGGCACTGGACCACTCCCGGATTTCATCCGCGCGTAACACCCGTGGAACCCCGCCGACGACCTCCGGCGGCACCCTTCGTGAGCCCCGGACGGACCCAAGGGCCCGTAACAGCGTCCAACAGGGCCGAATTCCTTGTGAAGAACTTCACGAACTTTCCCGACGGAGTGTCGCCGGGGGGTGTCGCGGGCCCCTCCGGAGGCGCTCAGGCGCCGTGCGGCGCGCTCAGAAGTGGGGCTTTCGCGGCCCTGCGCTCCTGCCACCACCGCCACCAGGCGAGGGCGAATCCGAGGCCCGCGAGCAGCGCGGGGACGGCCAGTTCGACGGCGAGGGACGCCATCCAGTCGGGGTTCAGCTGCTTCGTGATGCCGCTGGTGTAGCGGCAGGTCGCCTGGGGCGGCAGAAAGCCGGGATCCAGGGTCTGCGGCGCCTGGGAACCCCAGTCCGCCCCCATCGAGCAGGCCGACGAGGGGCCGGCGAGCAGCCGCCACCCCACCAGCGCGTAGAACCCGGCGAAGACCGTGCCGGTCACGAAGAACGCCGTACCGGTGCGGCGCAGCTTGGCCGCCCTGGACATCGGCACGATGTGGTCGCGGCCGGGGGCCGGTTCGAAGCACTCGGCGACCAGCGCCACCAGCAGGCAGCCCACGAACCCGGCCATGGCCAGCCACAACAGCGCGGCGAGCGGCCACCGGCCGCCGACGGACGTGACGTCCCCGCCGGCGAACTCGCAGACCGTCGCGGGCGGGAACGCCTGCTGCCGTACGTGGCCGAGGGCGCCGACGCCCTTGGTGATCCCCTGCATGCACCGCTCGTCGAACTCCATCATCCCGAAGAGCGCGAGCCCCGAGCAGACCACCAGGGCACTGAGACAGATCCCTGCCACGGCCCACAGCGGATCGGTCCGATAGGCGCCGTACCGCACCGTCGTCTCCCCCATGCGCGGCACCTTAACAAGGGCGCCGCGCCGACGGTCCCGGGGTCAGGCCGGAGCGTGACGAGCCGGGCGGGCCCTAGCGCACCTTGGATTCATCGCGGAAGGTGCGCCATTCGTCGCGCACCTTGGCCACAGCCCTGAGCGCCCTCACGGCCTTGCCCGACAGGGCGGATGCCTGATCGAGCGCCTGGCCCACGAGCACCGAGACCCCGCCGATCGCGGCGACGCCCGCAGCGATCCATCCAACCGTCTCCATCAGTACCGGCCTCTCGGTCGAGTGGCCGGTACCGGTGGGCACGCGGGCTTCCCGGCACGGCCACCAGTTTCGGTGGTCACCCCGAGAGCCCGGCTGTGCCCGAGTCCTCACGTCCTCGCACTAGGCGCCCCCAAGGGCACAGCCTGTTCCCGTACGAAAACGAAACCGTGTCCGGCAGCCCGCCGGACAGGTACTGAGCCAGATATACCCAGCCTGCCCGGCACTCACTCGGGCCGTTGCCTCTGCGTGCGCCGGCTGATCCCGGTCCCGGGCCGGCCCGAACCGAAACCCGGGGTCAGTACCGCGAACCCCTACGGACCGAGCTCCAGCGGCCCTGATCCCTCCACGGCCGTCCCAGGCGTGGAGGCATCCTGGTCGGGCGCCGCCTCCAGTTCCCCCACCTGCGGCGGCGCGGGAAGGTCGAACGCCTTGCGGATCGCGGCCCCGATCCCGTCCGCGAGCGCCGAGCCGACCGCCTGCGCGATCGGATCGATGAAGCGGACGAGGACGACGGCACCGCCGAAAGCGAGCAGCAGAGTCGGCACGCCACCGCCGTCACCCACCGCGGCGAAGGCCCCCGCCGCGTAGGCCATGGCGTCCTTCAGCGGCAGCCAGGCGGACGGGGGCGAACCGAAGAGCGGCACCACCGCCTGCTCTCCCATGAGCAGTTCCGTGAAGTCCGCCGACTGGGGCTGAGCCGCCGGCCCCCGGCGGCCCTCCGCAGCGGGCTCAAGTCCCCGCAACCCCGTGCGGGCGACACACGCCGCGGCGAAGCTGGACGCCAGGAACTGCGCCGCGCTGGGCCGGCCGGCGGCGAACCCGCGCAGATTGGATGCCGTCGGTGGCGGGAGCTGCCCGCCGTGCGCGGTGATCCGGTCGGAGAGGATCTCCGCCCCCGACGAGCGGATCGAGAGTCGGTCCCCCTCGCTCAGCGCATCGTCGATCGCGGAGATCAACAGCGCCCGCCGGTCGAGCGGCCCCCCACTGACAGTGATCTTGTAGCTGACGACCCGCCCGTACCCCAACGTGTCCCCCCTCGTCCGGCACTTCATAAAACGTAGCCGGACGCCACAGGACCCGATACGGGAAGCACCCATTCCCTCAGGCCACTCATGCTCGCCGGGAGGCCTGGTGCCGCCGATCCACCAAGCCGAGCACGAGCCCGACAGCAGCGGCTTCGTCAGGCGACAGCGCCCTCGATCGCCTCGAAGATGTCGGCGTCGGTCTGCTGCTGCCACTCGGGAAGGTCCGGCCAGTCCGCCACATACCCTGGCTTCGGGTCCTCGAAGTGCTTGAACATCTGCGCCGTCCAAGAGATCGCGACGAACCGGCTCTTCTGCTCACGGCTCAGCCGCGAGGCGTGACCACCGCTCAGGTCGAGGAACTGGCGCACCTGTTCGTACACGGCGCCCGCGGCCTGCCGTTCCCATTCGGGAGTTTCCTCCCAGGGAGTCACGTAATCCGGCTTCGGCTCACCCGGGAAGTGCTTGTGCACACCCGCGATCCACGACTCGCGGAACAGTCGGGCACCCTCGGCATCCGTCACGGCAGCCCCTCTCGTCACGTCGCGCTCAATGCGGCGATCTCGGCGCCCAACTTAACGAGTTGCCCGAGCTGTACGTGCCGGGCACCCGCTGTTCGCCGACATGCGGACACAGTCGGGCCCCGGTACCCGTCGCGGATACCGGGGCTACTGCGCTTCAGGACATCGCCGCGGGTCAGCCGAGCTTTTCACCCGGGTGGGTCTCCGCTGCCAGTGCGAAGGCGATCCCGTCCAGGATGTCGTGTTCGCTGACCACGACCTCGTCCGCGTCGATCCACTCCATGATCAGGCGCAGCACCAGCGCGCCGGAGGCGATCACGTCGACGCGGCCGGGGTGGATGACCGGCTTCAGGGCGCGCTGGTCGTGGGTCGAGGTCAGGAGCCAGTCGGTCAGCTCGGCGACCTTCGCGTACGGGATCCGGGAGTGGTGGATCGCCGTCGAGTCGTAGGCGGTCAGGCCGAGGGAGAGAGCCGCCACCGTCGTCACCGAGCCGGCCAGGCCCACCAGGGTGCGGGCCGAGCGGATCGGGACGGTCCGCGTGACCCGGTCGAGGGCCTCGGTGATGTCGGCGCGGATCGCCGCGATCTGCTCGGCGGTGGGCGGATCGGTGATCTTCCCGTCCTCGCCCACCAGATGCCGCTCGGTCATCCGGACGCAGCCGATGTCGACGGAGAGGGCCGACTCCACGGTGTCGTCGCCGACCACGAACTCGGTCGACCCGCCGCCGATGTCCACGACCAGATAGGGGGTGTCGAGGTCGGCGCGGCCGGTCAGCTCCTTCGTCGCACCCGTGAAGGAGAACTGGGCCTCCTGGTCGCCCGTGATCACCTCGGGCTCGACGCCCACGATGTCGAGGACGCCCTGGACGAACTCGTCGCGGTTCTCGGCGTCGCGGGACGCCGACGTCGCGACGAAGCGGACCTTCTCGGCCCCGAGTTCCTTGATCACCGCGGCGTACTCGCGGCAGGCGGCGAAGGTGCGCTCCAGCGCCTCCGGGGCCAGCCGGCCCGTCCGGTCGACGCCCTGGCCGAGCCGGACGATCGTCATCCGGCGGTCCAGGTCGACCAGCTCGCCCGTTTCCGGGTTCGCGTCCGCGACGAGGAGCCGGATCGAGTTCGTACCGCAGTCGATGGCCGCTACCCGGGTCATTCGCTCTCCTCCACGGCGCAGGCGCTCACGCACGGCCCCTTCTTCCACCACTCGGGCAGCATGGCGATCGCCTCGTCGCCGAGCGGGTTCACGCCCGGGCCCGCCGCCAGGGAGTGGCCGACCAGCACGTGCAGGCACTTCACGCGGTCCGGCATGCCGCCCGCGCTGGGGAAGCCCTCCAGGACCTCGATGGCGTCCCGGCGCGCGAGGTAGTCCTCGTGGGCCGCGCGGTACTTCGCCGCCAGGTCCTCGTCCGTCTTGAGGCGCTCCGTCATCTCCTTCATGACGCCGTTGGCCTCCAGCGTGCCGATGGCGGAGGCCGCGCGGGGGCACGTCAGGTAGTACGTCGTCGGGAACGGGGTGCCGTCCTCCAGACGCGGGGCCGTCTCGACGACGTCCGGGTTGCCGCAGGGGCAGCGGTGCGCGATGGCGCGCAGGCCGCGCGGCGGGCGGCCGAGCTGCTCCTTGAACGCGTGGATGTCGGCGTCCGTGGGCTCGGTGCGCTCGGTCTGGGGCGGGGGCGATTGCATGGCGTGTCCGGTGTGTCTTTCGTGTCAGTTGGCTGCCTGGTCGGCCTTGTCGACGCCGTCCCAGACGTTCGAGTACCAGGCGCGCTCGGCCGGGCTCTGGTCCGGGCGCCCGGAGGTGGTGGCCCGCGCGTCGGGCACCACGTAGCCGGTCTCGCCCGGCATCACCATGTGCAGGCGCTCCCGGATCCGCTGCTCGGCGTACGCGTCGTCCTGCCAGCGGGCCTTCTCGTCGCGGAGCCGGTCGACCCGCTCCTTGGCCTCCTGCTGCTGGCGCTGGAGGTCAGCGATCTCGCCGCGCTGGGAGACGTACTGCCTTATGGGATAGGCGAGCGCGACCACGAGGGTGCAGACGACCAGGGCGAGCAGCGCCGCGCGGCCCGTCAGCCGGGAGCGGCGCGCCTGGCGCTTGGTCTGCGACCGGTAGACCCGCTCGGCGGTCTGTTCGCCGAGCAGGCGCAGGCGGGTCGCCGTGGAGAAGCGGGCCGAGTCGTCACGGCCCCTGTCTCGGAGCTTTCCCGGCATGGCGCCTCCGCCTCCCCGTTCGTCTGCCTGGCTGTGTTCCTACGTGCGTACGTCCCCGCACACGGTACGGGACCGAGTGCGGGGACGTACGGAACTACTGCCTCAGCAGGGCTTCGGGGCAGGTCAGCCCTTGAAGCGCGGGAAGGCGCTGCGGCCGGCGTAGACCGCGGCGTCGTCCAGGATCTCCTCGATGCGCAGGAGCTGGTTGTACTTGGCGACGCGCTCGGAGCGGGCCGGGGCGCCGGTCTTGATCTGGCCGCAGTTCGTGGCGACGGCGAGGTCCGCGATGGTCACGTCCTCGGTCTCGCCCGAGCGGTGCGACATCATGCACTTGAAGCCGTTGCGCTGGGCCAGCTCGACGGCGTCCAGGGTCTCGGTGAGCGAGCCGATCTGGTTGACCTTCACCAGGAGGGCGTTCGCCGAGTTCTCCTCGATGCCGCGGGCCAGGCGCTCCGGGTTGGTGACGAACAGGTCGTCGCCGACGAGCTGGACCTTGTCGCCCAGGCGCTGGGTGATGACGTTCCAGCCGGCCCAGTCGTCCTCGTACAGCGGGTCCTCGATGGAGACGAGCGGGTACGCGGAGACGAGTTCCTCGTAGTACTCCGTCATCTCGGCGGCGGAGCGCTCCTTGCCCTCGAACTGGTACTTGCCGTCCTTGTAGAACTCGGAGGCGGCGACGTCCAGCGCGAGCGCGATCTGCTGGCCGGGGATGTAACCGGCCTCCTTGATCGCCTCGAGGATGAGGTCGAGCGCGGCGCGGTTCGACTCCAGGTTAGGGGCGAAGCCGCCCTCGTCGCCGAGGCCGGTGGACAGGCCCTTGGTCTTCAGCACCTTCTTGAGGGTGTGGTAGACCTCGGCGCCCCAGCGAAGGGCCTCGGAGAAGGACTCCGCGCCGATCGGGGCGATCATGAACTCCTGGATGTCGACGTTGGAGTCGGCGTGCGACCCACCGTTCAGGATGTTCATCATCGGGACGGGCAGCAGGTGCGCGTTCGGACCGCCGAGGTAGCGGAACAGCGGCAGGTCGCTGGCCTCGGAGGCGGCGTGCGCGACGGCGAGGGAGACGCCCAGGATGGCGTTGGCGCCGAGCGAGCCCTTGTTGTCCGTGGCGTCCAGGTCGAACATCGCCTGGTCGATCAGGCGCTGCTCGGTGGCGTCGTAGCCGACGAGCTCCGGGCCGATCTGCTCGATGACGGCGAGGACGGCCTTCTCGACGCCCTTGCCGAGGTAACGGTTGGGGTCACCGTCGCGGAGCTCGATGGCCTCGAAGGCTCCGGTGGAGGCGCCGGACGGAACGGCAGCACGACCCGTGCTGCCGTCGTCGAGGCCGACCTCGACCTCGACCGTGGGGTTGCCTCGGGAGTCCAGGATTTCCCGGGCTACGACGACGTCGATGGACGGCACGAGCATCTCCTTCTGGGATGTGACGCGGACTGTGCGGGGCCGGATTGTTCGGTCCCGACCCACTGAGCCTAACCGGCTCCGGGGCATCGGCCAGCCGACCGCCCGGCTCGTGGACAACGCCAGGAGCGAAATGTTTCTTAACGGAACAAAGACAGCAGCCCCCGCCCGCTGCATGGGGCGGGGGCTGCTCAGGTGAGCGGCCCACTGGGGGTGGGGACGGGGGTGCGGCCGCGGGGCTCGGCGTCCGCCGATGCCGGGCCCGCGGCACTCCCGCGGGTGGTGCTTACTTCAGGTGGAGCTGCTGACCCGGGAAGATCAGGTCGGCGTCCTTGACGATGTCCTTGTTGAGCTTGAACACCTTCTGCCAGTTCGTGCCGTGCGCGTCGGCGATCTTGCTGAGGGTGTCGCCGGTCTTCACCTTGTACTCGCCGTCACCCTTCTCGACCTTCTGGCCGGTGGGGGTGGTGACGGTGTCGCGGGACTGCGAGCGGGAGGCGGCCGAGGAGTCGGTGTGCTGCTCCGTCGACTTCTGCTCCTGCTCCTGCTGCTGCGGCTGGCTCTGCTGCGGCTGCGACTGCTGGGTGTTGTCCTGCTGCGGGGCCGGGGCGGAGTTGCCCGTGGAGGCGCCGGACAGGTTCACGCCGCAGTTCGGCCAGGCGCCCTTGCCCTGCGAGGCGAGGACCTTCTCGGCGACCGAGATCTGCTGGGCCTTGGAGGCTCCGGCGGCGGAGGACGCGTACTGCGTGCCGCCGTAGGCCGCCCAGGTGGACGGGGAGAACTGGAGGCCACCGGAGAAGCCGTTGCCCGTGTTGATCGACCAGTTGCCACCGGACTCGCACTGCGCGACCTGGTCCCACTCGGAGGTGGAGGCGGCGGAGGCGGAGGTGGCGCCCATCAGCGGGACGGCGACGGCGGCACCGGCGACACCGGCGAGCGTGGCGACACGGACGGCCTTGGACGGGCGGCGGTGCTTGCCCTTGCTGGAAAGCAGCATGGAGAGATCCCCTCACCGACGCCTACGAGGTGAGCTGTCGGGTTCGGGCCAGTGAGTGCCCGGCCGCACATCCTTGTGTGCGACTTAACCCCTAGCCCCTCCGGTCTCCCGGGAGGGCGGCTTACCTGGGTCCCCCGCTCCTGCCTACGGCGCTGACGCGTCGACTGTTCCCGTACGGACGTTGGCAGGATTCGGCGTGACGTCCGTCGGGGCCCGCTGTGGCGAGCGGTCACGACCGTAAGCAGTGGATCCGCCCGATTTCAAAGACGATCAGGGTCTTTGAGACTCATGTCTCACTCGAACAAAAGTGGACATACGAGCCTCAAAGACCCCGTAACTCCCGCTACTTTTCGACCGATTTGAGCCCAAGATCCAGACTCTGACCAGGAAGGATGAGGTCGGGGTCGGTGCCGACCGTCTTCTTGTTGGTGTCGTAGAGCGCGGCCCACCCGCCTTGCACGTCATGGGCGTCGGCGATGTCCCACAGGCTGTCACCCGAGCGGACGACATAGGCCTCGTCGTCGCGCTGGTCGTCCCGGGAGGCGTGACGGCCGTCTCCCGTACGCGAGTCGGCGCCGTCGTCGGCGGCCCGGTCGCCCCGGTGCCGGCCGCTGGCCGCGTCGTCGTCGGCGGTGGTGGAGCCGGTGGCGGCCGGGGAGTCCGACGCGCTCGCGGACGGGGCCGTCGTGTCGTCGTCCACCCCGCCCCCCTTGCTGTTACCGGAGGTATCGGCGGAAGGGTCGGCGGAGCTGTCGGCTGACGGTGCGTCGGAGGCGTCACTCGTCGAACCGTCCGAGGCGTCGGACGGCGAATCGTCCGACGCGCTCGACGACGGCTTGTCCGATGCGCCGGACTTGTCGTGACTCTTCTCTCCTGAATCCGCGCCCGATCCGGAGTCCGAGGCGGAGCCGGAGTCCGAAGCGGAGCCGGAGCCCGCGTCGGCGTCCGTGCCCGACGAGCCGGTCGTCTTCGTCGGTCGCGGGGAGGCGTCGGCGCCCGGGTCGACATCCGCCGAACCGTCACCCTTGGCGAGCCCCGCCGTGGCCGAGCAGCCCGGCCAGGCGGTCGGCCCCTTGTCGTCGAGGACCTTCTCGGCGACGGCGATCTGCTGCGAGCGGCTGGCCTGGTCGGCCCGCGGCGCGTAGTCGAGCCCGCCGTACTGCTCCCAGACCTCCTGCGACAGTTGCAGACCGCCGAAGTAGCCGTCGCCCGCGTCCAGGCTCCACTGCCCGCCGCTCTCGCACTCGGCGACCTTGTCCCACGTGGTGGCCGTCGCCGCGCCAGCGCCCGTGGCGCCGAGCAGCGGGATCGCGATGGCGCTGCCGGTGACTCCGGCGGCGACGACGAGAGCAGGGGCCTGGCGGGGGCGACGGTGTCGGCCGTTCCCGGAGAGCATGCGGTTGCCTTTCGCGAGACTGATACTGCTGCACGCGACAGGGTGGATGAGTGGTGCCTGTTGTGCGTGTGTCGCGATGACTGGTGAACGTAGCGGGACTCGAACGCTTGTCACAAGTCGATGCAGCGCAGATCACGTCACCATCACGACTTTGACACAACGTCAGTTTTCAACCACCTGTGAGGTGTCGCGAACTGTGCGGCGAATGAGCCCGGTTCACGGCTTTTCAAGATCACGACAAACCACCCCACGCCGCCGCGCCACCGCTCCCGAGTGGTGCCGGTCACATGCGTTCCGCCTGCGCCGAACGTCCCCCGGGTACGGTCGGGATGTGAACACCGCGCCCGTCCCCGAACTCTTCACCTGGGAGTTCGCCACCGATCCGTATCCCGCCTACGCCTGGCTGCGCGAGCACTCCCCCGTGCACCGCACCACGCTGCCCAGCGGCGTCGAGGCCTGGCTCGTGACGCGTTACGCGGACGCGCGCCAGGCCCTCGCGGACCAGCGGCTGTCCAAGAACCCGGTGCATCACGCGGACGACGCGCAGGGCAAGAGCAAGACCGGCATCCCGGGCGAGCGCAGCGCGGGCCTGATGACCCATCTGCTGAACATCGACCCGCCGGACCACACCCGGCTGCGGCGCCTGGTCTCCAAGGCGTTCACCCCGCGCCGGGTCGCCGAATTCGCGCCACGCGTGCAGGAACTGACGGACGGCCTCATCGACGGCTTCGCCGCCCGCGGCAGCGCCGACCTCATCCACGAGTTCGCCTTCCCGCTCCCCATCTACGCGATCTGCGACCTGCTCGGCGTCCCGCGCGAGGACCAGGACGACCTGCGGGACTGGGCGGGCATGATGATCCGCCACGGCAAGGGACCGCGCGGCGGGGTCGCGCGGGCCGTGAAGAAGATCCGCCGCTATCTCGCCGACCTCATCCACCGCAAGCGGCTCGGCGACGGCGACGACCTGATCTCCGGCCTCATCCGCGCCTCCGACCACGGCGAGCACCTCACCGAGGACGAGGTGGTGGCCATGTGTTTCGTACTGCTCTTCGCCGGGTTCGAGACGACCATCAACCTCATCGGCAACGGCACCCACGCCCTGCTGCGCCACCCCGAGCAGCGGGCCGTCCTCCAGAGCGCCCTCGCCCGGGGCGAGCACGGACTCCTGGAGACGGGCGTCGAGGAACTGCTGCGCTTCGACGGGCCCGTGGAGATGGCCACCTGGCGGTACGCGACCGAGGACCTGGAGATCGGCGGGGTCGCGGTCGCCGAGGGCGACCCGGTGCTCGTGGTGCTCGCCGCCGCCGACCGGGACCCCGCCCGCTTCGACCACCCCGACACCCTCGACCTGGCCCGCCGCGACAACAAGCACCTGGGGTACGGGCACGGGATCCACTACTGCATCGGCGCCCCGCTCGCCCGCCTGGAGGGGCACACGGCGCTGGCGACGCTGCTGACCCGGCTGCCGGACCTGCGCCTCGGCGAGGACCCCGCCGAGCTGCGCTGGCGCGGCGGGCTCATCATGCGGGGGCTGCGGACGCTGCCCGTGGAGTTCACCCCGCGCTGAGCCCCTCGGCGGCGCGCACCGCGTCCCGGTAGGCCCGCGCGGCCTCCCTGAGCGCCGCCTCCGGGTCGACGCCGGACGCCTCGGCGCGCAGGGCCAGGGCCAGCAGTTCGTCGCCGACGCCCGTCCCGGCGGGCACGGGGACGTCCAGGCCCGCCGTGCGCACGCGCGAGCCGAGCTTCGCGGCGAGGGCCAGGCCCGGCTGGCCGACCGGCACGCCGTCCGTCACCGAGGCGCGCTGCTTCGACTCGGCCTTCCTGCGCAGCCAGATCTCCCGGACCTCCTCCGGGGTGGCCGCGCTCTCGTCGCCGAAGACATGGGGGTGGCGGTGGATGAGCTTGTCGACGATGGCGCCCGCGACGTCGTCGACGGAGAACGGCTCCTCGGCGTCCTCCTCGGCGATCCGGGCGTGGAAGACGACCTGGAGCAGGACGTCGCCCAGCTCCTCGCGCAGCTCTTCGCGGTCCCCGGCCTCGATCGCCTCGACCAGTTCGTACGCCTCCTCGATGACGTACTTCGCCAGGTCCTCGTGGGTGCGCTGCGACGACCAGGGGCACGCGCGCCGGATCCGGTCCATGACCTGGACGAGGTCGAGGAGGCGGGCGCCCGGCAGGTCGTAGGAGCCGGGGAGGAGTTCGAGGGACGGCATCGCGACGCGGCCGGAGCCGGCCAGCGCCGCCAGGCCGTCGGTGAGGCGGCGGTCGCCCTCGGCCGTGGTCAGCACGACGACGGTGCGACCGACGTCGGCGCAGCGCTCGACGAGATCACGGGCGGCGGGCACGTCGAGGGTGACCTCGACGCCCGCCTCCTTCAGGTACGGCAGCTGCGGATGCTCGGGATCGGCGCAGAGCACCTCGTCGGCGGCGTGCAGGATCTGCCAGGCCTGCCAGGACAGCAGCCCCGGGGCGACCCGGTGGCTGGTGGTGAGCAGGACGACGCGGCCGGCGTCGGGAGTGATGTCGTCGTTCACGCCTCGAACGTAACGCAGGCCGCCGACAAAGCGTGCCCTAGGCCGTCTGCTGCTGGTCCGCCGGCTGTTCCTGGGTGACCTGGGTCAGCCAGGGGGTCTTGGCATCGACCCGGCCGACGGTGCCGCTCTTGGTGACGCCCCAGCTGCCGTAGCGGGGGTTCAGGTCGATGTTCAGCTCCTTGGAGGCCTGGGAGAGCGCCTTCCAGAAGGCGGCCTGGCCCGCGGGGGTCTGGGTGTCGACGCCGAGCGACGACGACAGCTTCTGCGCCTCGATCTCGGTGCGCAGCGACTCGGTGAGCCGCTTGGGCGCGACGTTGTACTGCTGGAGCCAGGCCGTCTCCAACTGCCTCGGGCCGCCCGCCTGTTGCTCCAGGCCCGCGCGCATCTCCTGCATCTCCTTGCGGGAGACGGTGACGCCCGCGTCGGTGGCGGCGCGGTGCAGCACCCGGTCCAGGACCATGGTGTGCAGGGTGTTGCGGGTGAGGCCGCCGGACTTGGCGACGGCCTGCTCGTACTGGGCGCTGCCGTCGGTGGCGTCCTGCTGCGCCTGACGCACCTCGCTCACCCGGCTCTCCAGCTGGGAGACCGTGATGCGCTGGCCGCCGACGACGGCCGCGGCGCCGGGATGCGCCTCGCTTCCGCAGGCGGTGAGGGCGGGGAGCGCGGCGATGGCGGCGGTGGACAGGACGAGCGCGGTGCGGCGGCGGTGCAAGGTGGCCTCCCTGCGGCGAGTTTGTGCGTCGGTGCACAAAGTCCGGCGGTGATCGATGTTAGGAGGTGACCGCGGGCTCGGCCACCTATTCGACAACGATTCGTCGGGAGATGAGGTATCGCCCCGGGCCGCCGGACCCCGATGGCTCAGCCGGTGATGGCGACCGGCGCGTCCCAGGCGTTGCGGTCCACCGTGATGGTGTAACTGCCGCGCTTCTCCTTGCTGTTGACCATGTACTGGTGGGCGCGGCTGTGGTTCGTGTAGAGCGACTTGGACCACGGCCAGTCGGAGGTGGTCGTGTTCACCTTGTCCCACTTGGCGTACCAGAGGTTGCCCGGCAGGTCGGTGCGGTCGGTGGCGGTGGCGATCGCGGCGGCGCTGGAGCTGGAGAAGCCGTAGTAGCCGGCCCGGTAGATCTTGCCGCGCAGCACCTTGTCGAAGGCGCGGACGTAGCTCAGGACCGCCTTGTTGCAGGAGCTGTTCGCGGTGTCGTACGGCTCCATGTCGAGGTAGATCGCGCTGCCCGTCCTCATGCCGAGCGCGGCCGCCTTCGCCACGGCGTCCTTGCCGTCGGCGGTGCCGAGGGTGGCCGCGTTCGAGGTGGTCATCTTCTCGTTGCGGGTGCCGGTCTGGCAGGGCGGCTGGGCGCCCACGTACAGCGGGATGAGCTTCCAGCCCTGCGCGCTGACCGTCTTGACCCAGGAGGCGGTGAGGTTGGGCTGGGCGCAGCCTCGGTTCTTGCCGCCGATGTAGACCGCCGCGGCGCCGTAGAACCCGGTGTCCCAGGCTTTCATCGCGGCGGCCGAGGGGGCCGTGCAGGTGTCGAAGGCGCGGCCGGTGAAGGTCTTCTGCGCGGGCCAGGTGGTGGCCGCGGACGCGGTGGTCGCGGCGAAGGCGCCGCCCGCGACGACGACGGCCCCGGCCGCGCCCCAGGCGAGGTAGCGGTTGCGCTTGGAGAGTCTGTGGCTCCCGGTCCCGGACATGCTGATCCCCACCCAGTAGAACGTGATTCCCCGGCGCCGAGTGCGCCGAGGAGATCATGACAGGTGACATGCCAAGGGCACGCAAAGAAGAGCCCCGGAAGCGTCAGCCCCTGACCTGTCCCAGCCACTGGAGGGTGCGGCGGACCTCGGAGGGGAACGGGTGGGCCGGGCCGTGGATCCGCTCCGCGTCGTGCAGCAGCCGGACCAGGGTCTCCTGGGCGGCGCCCCGGTCGCCGACGGCGAGCAGCAACTGGCCGATGCGGCGCCGCACTTCGAGGGCGAGCCGCAGGTCCGTGGTCGCGTACTGGTTCTCGTAGTACGGCAGCAGGGAGCGGTACTCGGCGAGCGCCGCGGCCGGTTCGCCGAGGGCTTCGAGGCACTGGGCGGCCTCGTAGCGGAACTGGAGGGACTGCGGGTCGGCGTGGCCCGCCTCGGCGGCCCGCTCGTCGGCGAGGCGGCGCAGCTCGGGCAGGGCGCGGCGGTACTGGCCGTCGTCCATGAGGGTGGCCGCGTACTGCTTGCGCAGGGTGCGCACGACGGGCGAGTGCTCGCCGTGCTGGGCGGCCGCGGCGGGCAGGATCGCGCCGAGGATGTCGACGGCCTGGGTGATGCGGCCCTCGCCGAGGAGGCGCTTGACCTCGTCGACGGCGCGGGCCACGTCGGGCCGGTCGCCCTGGACGTCGGAGCCCGCGGGCTGCGGCGCGGGCGTCACGGCCCGGTCGGGCCACGGGGCGTGCGGGCGCAGGAAGGGGCGGGTGGGGTCGAGCGGACGGCCGGTGGGCACGCCCCGCGCGGGCAGCAGCGGCAGCAGTTCCTCGTACGTCTGCTGGGCGGACGCCGGCCGGTGCTGCGGGTCCTTCGCGAGCAGCCGCAGGACCAGCTGCTCCAGCGCCTCGGGCACCTCGGGGCGCAGCTGGCGGACCGGGACCGGGGACTCGTACAGATGGCGGTGGAGGATGCCGAGGGCGGTGGTGCCGGCGAACGGGACGTCGCCGCTGAGGAGTTCGTGCAGCAGCACCCCGAGCGCGTACAGGTCGGTGTACGGGCCGACCGCGCCGCCCATCGCCTGCTCGGGCGCCATGTAGGCGGGCGTGCCGATGGGTGAGCCGGTGTGGGTGAGGCGGGTGGTGTCGGTGTCGAGGACGGAGGCGACGCCGAGGTCGAGGACGGTGACGGTGCCGTCCTTCTTCACCATCACGTTGCGCGGCTTGAGGTCGCGGTGGACGATCGGCACCGCGTGCACGGCCGACAGTACGGCGCACAGCTGGGCCGCGACCGAGACCGCCCACGGCCACGGGTAGGGGTCGTGCTCGGCGAGGTGGTCGGCGAGGTCGGAGCCGTCGACGTACTGCATGACGAGGTAGAGGAACGAGGCGCCGCCCGGGGTGTCCTCGGTGCCCGCGTCGTGCACGGTGACCAGGCCGGGGTGGTCGACCTGGGCGGTGACGCGGCACTCGCGCAGGAAGCGGCGGCGCAGCTCCTCGGCCTCGGCGCCCGCGACCCGGTCGGGGCGCACCAGCTTCACCGCGACACGGCGGTCCAGGCGCTGGTCGTACGCCGTCCAGACCTGGCCCATGCCGCCCTGGCCGATGAGCGAGGAGAGTTCGTAGCGGCCCGCGACGAGGTGGCCGCCAGTGGCGGGAAGCCCAGACGGAACGGACAAAGGGGTCACCGACCGCCGTCCTGCTTGCGCAGGTAGTCGCTCAGCTCGTCCAGCTCGGCGCGGACCTGGTCGATGCGCTGCGGGGGCTGGCCCTGGTTCTGCGGCGGGACCGGCGCGGGCGCCGGGCCCGGAGTCTGGGTGGGCATGGTGTGCGGGGGCAGCGGCACGGTGGGCTGCGCGTACGGCTGGGGCTGCTGGGGCGGGTAGCCGTAGCCGACGGTCGGGGCCGTCGGCGGGTACGGGCCCATGGGCGGACGCGGAGGCGTCTGCAGGCGGCGTATGTCGTACAGGATGAAGTGCACGGCGCTCGCGGCGGCGATGATCAGGACCAGGGCGAGCGCGACGTCCGTGCGCGGATCCGCCTCCGGCAGCGAGCCGACGACGGCGAGCAGAGCGAGCGTCAGGGGCAGCGCGACCCAGGCGAGGACCCAGTCGAGCGCCTTGCCGCGCAGCATCGCGATGCGGAACAGCGGGACGCACGCCAGCAGGCCACAGCTGAGCACGGACAGCACGGCGAACAGCACCCGCAGGGTGATGACCGTGCCGTCGTTGCGCGAGGGAGGTGCCGCGCCGGGCCCGTACATGGTTGCTCCTGGATCGCTCGTCGTGCCGGTCCCGTCGAGCGTATAGGCCGACTGCGACAACTGGCCCCGGGTTGTACCGAACCGTTGCGGACCTGCGCGGAGCCGTGACGTTCACTCCGGCGCGAGCGTGCCGTCCGTCAGGCCGTCGTGGAGTCCCTGGACGAGCTGTTCGCCGAGCCGGGACGCGAGCCGCAGCGCGTCCTCGAAGGCGGCCAGCGCCTTGAACCGTTCGCCGTATCCCGCCTGTTCGGGCAGGGGCAGCCGGGGCAGTTGCAGCCGGCGCACGTCGAGCCGGGTCGCCGTGGAGGCATAGCTGCTGGCCTGCCGGTTGTTGGCGGTGGAGCGCAGGAACCCGGCGAGGAACCAGGGGTCGAGCGCGGCCGGGTCGGGGCGCAGCAGGGCGAGGCCGCGGCCGAGGGCGGCGCCCTCGGTGGCCCCGTCGACGACGCGGGCGGTGGCGCCGCCGCCGACGACGGGCACGACGACGTCCCCGGCCCGCAGCAGGAACGGCTCGTCGTCGCCGCTGAAGATGCCGGAGGGGGCGGTGCCGGCGAGCACGTCGTGGTCGGTGAGGACCGGGACCGCCGCGCGCGCGGGGCCGCCCGAGCGGGAGTCGGCGCCCGAGGCGGCCGGGGTGCGCATGAACAGGGCGCCCGCGCGCGCGAGTTCACCGATCGTGGTCAGCGGCCAGCGGGCCGGTTCGGCGGCGGGGACGGCGGACTCCGGGGTGAGCCTCGTGGTCAGGCGCAGGGTGCCGGCGAGGTCCTCGCGCACGGCGGTCAGCTCGGCGGCCCCGCCCCCGCCCGCGGCCGGCGGGGGCAGCCGGCGGGCGGGCGCGAGGTCGACCTCGTCGTCGAGGAGTTCGATGACCGGCACCGAGCGGGCCACTCCGGGGCGCTCCTCCAGCGTTCCGGCGCGGTCGAAGGCGTGCCAGGCGTCGAGCACGGCGTCCTGCACGGCGGCCCACGCCTGCTTCTCCCGTACGTCGCCGGGGGCGGCCAGCGAGGTGGTGTCGACGAGCAGCAGTTCGGGGGCGGGCCCGGACGACCCGGCGGGCCTGCGCAGGACCCACAGGTGCAGCGGGATGTTGTTCGGCGGGACGGCGCCCGCGGGCAGCGCGATCACGGCGCGCAGGGCGCCGCGGCGCAGCAGGTCGGCGCGGATGCGGCGGCCCGAGCGGCGGGAGGCGACGGTGGGCGGCATCAGCAGGACCGCGGTGCCGCCGTCCCTGAGGCGGGCCAACGCGTGCTGCACCCAGGCCAGTTCGGACTCGGTGCGGGCCGGGAGGCCGTACTCCCAGCGCGGGTCGTAGGCGAGTTCGTCGTGGCCCCAGCCGCGCTCGTTGAACGGCGGGTGGGCGAGGACCACGTCGGCCGTCACGTCGCCGAGCGCGTCGGCGAGCAGGGTGTCGGCCGCGGCGGTGCGCACGGTGGGGCCCGCGCCCTCACCGGCGGGCCCGTCGAGGGCGAGCCGCAGGGCGGTCAGCGCGGCCAGTTCGGGCGCGGAGTCCTGGCCGTAGAGGCGCTGTTCGGAGCGGGCGCCGTGGGCGCGCACGGCGTGCAGCAGGGCGCCGGTGCCGCAGGCCGGGTCGAGGGCGGTGGCGGCGGGTCCGGCGAGGGCGGCCATCAGGGCGGCCGGTCCCGGCGGGGTCAGCGTGTACTGGCGCGGGTTCGCGTCCAGGTGGCGGCCGAGCAGGAACGCGAAGGCGCGGCGGGCGCCGGTGTCCGCGGCGAGCTCGGCGGCGCCGCGCAGCAGCGGCACGGACGGGAGGAGGGCGGCGGACTCCGGGGTCGCGAGGGCCCGCCCCGCGGGCGTCCCGAAGCGGGGGGTGAGGACGCCTTCGAGCGCCGCCGGCAGCCGCTCGGCGAGGCCGCGGTCGTCCGACGTGGCGCTCAGGGCGAGCCATTCGGTGGGCCGGTCGTGCACGAGCAGCAGGACGCATCCGGTGTGCAGCAGCGCGGTGACCGGGCCCGCGGGGTGTCCGGCGAGCTGCTGCCAGACGCGCTCGCGCAGCGGCACCTCGGCGAGCTTGCCCTGGTCGCGCAGCCACTCCTCGACCTCGGCGAGCGCGAAGGAGGGGCTGGTGTCGGTGCCACCCACGGGCTTGGGGAAGTCGGCGTGCCGGCGCCGCCAGTTGGAGACGGCCGCGCGGCCGACCCCGGCGAGCCGGGCGATCCCGGCGGCCGTCACCTCTGTCGCGTTGTCCTGCACCGCTGCGGCTCCCCTCGTGGCATGACGCGTACGCCGTGGCACGGCGTGTACACCCGACCCTACCGACCTCCACCTAAGAACCGCATTCACAGGTGTTCACAACACAAATCTTGTGTACGCGGTTGACTCGGTTCACAGTTGATGGTGTTCTTGACCCAGCCAACCGCCGGATACACGGAAAGCCGGGGGGAGGTTGGCATCTCTCATCACGGAGGAACTGTCATGTCTCAGACCCAGCCCCAGCAGCACCCGCAGTACCCGCCGTTCCAGCAGCCGCAGCACCAGCCCCAGCAGGCCGCGCGGAACGGGCTGGGGACGGCGGCGCTGATCCTGGGCGTCATCGGCGCCCTGTCCGGGGTGATCCCGTTCCTGTTCTGGCTGGCCGGCATCCTCGGGGTGATCGCCCTGATCCTGGGGCTGACGGGCCGGTCGCGCGCCAAGCGGGGCGAGGCCACGAACAAGGGGGTGGCGCTGGCCGGCGCGATCCTCGGCCTGGTCGCGATGGGCCTCGCGGTCTTCGGCGCGTACACGACGTTCAAGGCGGTCGGCGACGCGGTCGACGAGATCAACAAGTCGGTGTCGGACACCAAGGCCAAGGGCACCGAGCCCAAGGGCAAGGCCGACGGCAAGGCGGGCGCGGGCAAGGGCGACAGCAAGGACAAGAACGACAAGCCGGCCGCGGGCAAGACGCTCGACGCGGGCGACTCCGTGATCTACGACGACGACCTGACGGTCGCGGTGTCGAACGCGGTGACGTTCAACCCGAACGCGTACGCCGTGGGCCACACCAAGGGCAACAAGGCCTACAAGGTCACCGTCACGGTCACCAACGACAGCAAGGCGAAGTTCGACGCGACGCTGCTGACCGCCGACGCCCGCGCCGGCAAGGAGGGCGTGACCGCCGAGGCGATCTTCGACGACAAGGTCGGCGCGGGCTTCAACGGCACGATCCTGCCCGGCAAGAAGGCCACGGTCGTCTACGCCTTCGACGCCCCGGCGGACGCCAGGAACCTGACGGTCGAGGTCACGCCGAGCTTCGAGTACGACGGCACGCAGTGGGACCTGAAGCTGTAACCCGCGAAGCGGCCCGAGGGGGGCGACCGGTGCGGCACGCGCTCAGAGCGCGTGCCGCACCCATACGTTCGGCTCGACGTAGACGGCGTTGTCGCGCTCCGGCGCGCAGTGCACCGGGACCAGCGCACCGGGCACCTCGACCGGACCGGCGGTGTCGAAGGGCAGCCCGGTCCACCGCCGCCACTCGTCCAGCGACCCCGACACGGTCATCGAGGCGGGCGCCACCTTGTCGATGACCCCGCCCGCGCGGACGTGCACCCGCAGCCAGGGGTCCTCCGGCAGCCCGTCGGACGCCCGCTTCCGGTACGCGTACTCGCTCATCAGGGCAGCGGACTCCTGGTGCTTGGCGCTGGGCCGCACCGGCGCGACGACCTCGCCGAAGCCGCGCGAGCGCGCGTTCTCCCGCATCGCCGCGAGCATCCGCCCGGACAGGCCGCGGCCCAGCATGCGCGGCACGACGGTGATCTCGACGGCGCTGACCGTGTCGGCCTGCACACCGTGCCGCAGATCCGAGAACGCCCACTGGACCACCCGGTCCCAGCCGCGGTCCGGCAGCACTCCCCCGCGCCCCTCGACGTGCTGCGCGAACGGCACGCTGACGCCCTTCACCACCACGTCACCGGCCTCGTCCGTGGCGACCAGGACGTACTCGGGGAAGTCGGCGGCGATCCGGCCCATGAAGGACCAGCCGACCGCGTCGTGCTGCACGAACACCGGCCAGGTGTCCTCCATCGTCCACATCGCGTCGCGCAGTTCGGGCCGCTCGGCGAGCGTCGTGATGGTCAGGTCCGGGTCGGCGCTCATGTCGTACGTCTCTCAGGAGCGGCTCAGCGGGCGTGGAAGCGCGCGGGAGCCTCGGTGGGATTGCCGCCCGAAGGTAGCTTCTGGTCCGGGCACCCGGTCAACACCTTTTTCATGGCGTCGCGCTCGGCGCCGGTCACCCACAGCCCGTACTTCTTCTTCACGGCGACCTGCCCGGCGACATAGGTGCACCGGTAGCCCTTGTTCGGCGGCAGCCAGGTCGCGGTGTCGCCGTCGCCCTTGCTGCGGTTGGGGGTCGCGTCGACGGCGAGCAGGTTCAGCGGGTCGTTGGCGAGCGCGATGCGCTTGCTCGGGTCCCACTTGAAGGCGCCCTTCTGCCAGGCGTCGGAGAGCGCGACCAGATGATCGATGTCGACCTTGCTGCTGCCGCGCTTGAAGGTGACGTCCTTGCCGCTGTACGGGTCGGGGGCGAGCGAGCCGCCGGCGACCCTGCACTTGCCGTCGGTGAACCGGACGTCCTTCAGGTCGCGCTTGAGGATGTCGTCGCGGGTGTCGCAGCTGTTGGAGTCGGTGTCGGCCCAGGCGGTGCCGAATCGTTCCCGCGCGTAACCGGTCTTGGGCGCCCGCCCCTTGACGGTGAGCTCGTCGACGGCGGCCAGCGCACTGCCCGCCTTGCCCTGCGCCCCGGCCCCCGGGTTCCCGCTCCCGGTTCCGTCCCCGCCCTTGTCCAGCTCGGCCTTGCAGCCGGTGACCGCCACGGCGGCCAGCACGACGGCCACCACACCCCGCCCCGCGCCTCGCATCACGACACCCCTCCCACACGCATCCATTTGTTACCGGTTGAGCCGGTTCACGGTATCGAATGCCCCGCGCGAGCCAGGGAATGCGGGGCGCCCGGGCAGCCCTTCCGTCGCGTCACCCGTTTCGCCGATCCGTCCACGGAACCCTCCGAGTACGCTGGCCGTACGCGCCAGACTCCGTCGCATGGGAGCGCTGATGAGCACCGCCGCCGACAACGAGCCGCAGCAGACGCCGCCGGAGCCCTCGTGGCCCACGCCGCCGCTCGGGGGCTGGACGGCCGACGACCTCGACACGATTCCGGGCCTCCCTCCGCACACAGAGATGATCGACGGAGGACTGTTCCTCGTGAGTCCGCAGACCAATTTCCACATGCTCACCCTGCGCCTGCTGGAGCGTGCGTTCGAGGATCAGGCACCCGAGGATCTGCTGGTGGTCCGCGAGATGACCACGAAGATCGACAAGCGCAACCGTCCCGAGCCGGACCTCATGCTGGTGCCGGACGAGGCCTTCACCGGCCCCTCCCAGACCTGGTACTCCCCGTCCGACATCCTCCTGGCCGTCGAGATCGTCTCCCCCGACTCGGAGGAGCGCGACCGCGAGATCAAGCCCCGCAAGTACGCGGGCGCCCGCATCCCCCACTTCTGGCGCGTCGAGGAGAACGCAGGCCTGCCCGTCGTCTACGTGTACGAACTCGACCCCGCGACCAACTCCTACGCGGTCACCGGCATCCACCACGACCGCCTGAAGGTCACCGTCCCCTTCACGCTCGACATCGACCTGACGCCGCGCCGTCGGCGCGCGGCGTCCGACTGACAGCCCGGCGTCACGACCCCAGGATCGTCGTCAGGAACTCCCCGACCCAGGCCAGCAGTTGGCGGCCGACCAGTGGCTTGCCGCCGACCTTGGCCGTCTTCGGGCGCGGGACGAGGATCTGGTGGGTGGCCGGCTTGATGACCGTGCCGGGGTAGAGGCGCTTCAGGCGGAGTTCCTGCGACTCCCGCAACTCCACCGGCGCGAAGCGGATGTTGTTGCCCTGGAGGACGATCTCGGCGACGCCGCAGGCGCGGGCCAGCATGCGCAGGCCCGCGACGAGCAGCAGGTTCTCGACCGGTTCGGGCAGCTTGCCGTAGCGGTCGGTGAGTTCCTCGCGGACGTGGGTGACGTCCTCCTCGGAATTCGCGGAGGCGATGGAGCGGTAGGCCTGGAGGCGCAGCCGCTCCCCCGGCGCGTAGTCGTGCGGGACGTGCGCGTCGACCGGCAGCTCGATCTTCACCTCCAGCGGCGGCTCCTCCTCCACGCCGCCGTCCAGCGAGGCCCGGTAGTCGGCCACGGCCTCGCCGACCATGCGCACGTACAGGTCGAAGCCGACGCCCGCGATGTGGCCCGACTGTTCACCGCCGAGCAGATTGCCCGCGCCGCGGATCTCCAGGTCCTTCATCGCCACGTACATGCCCGCGCCCATCTCCGTGTGCTGCGCGATGGTCGCGAGGCGCTCGTGGGCGGTCTCCGTCAGCGGCTTCTCCGGCGGGTACAGGAAGTACGCGTAACCGCGGTCGCGGCCACGGCCCACCCGGCCGCGCAGCTGGTGCAGCTGGGACAGGCCGAAGTTGTCGCCGCGCTCGACGATCAGCGTGTTCGCGTTCGAGATGTCGATGCCGGACTCGACGATCGTCGTGGAGACGAGGACGTCGAACTTCTTCTCCCAGAAGTCCACGACCACCTGTTC
Source organism: Streptomyces sp. HUAS MG91 (assembly GCF_040529335.1). Taxonomy (GTDB): domain Bacteria; phylum Actinomycetota; class Actinomycetes; order Streptomycetales; family Streptomycetaceae; genus Streptomyces; species Streptomyces tabacisoli. Next base: position 3,595,081 of record NZ_CP159534.1, read on the forward strand.
CAGAGCCTGTTCGGACATCTGGCCGTGGGCGGTCGCGATCCGCGCCTCGGGCACGATCTCGCGCAGCCGGGCCGCCGCGCGGTCGATGGACTCGACGCGGTTGTGGATGTAGAAGACCTGGCCCTCGCGCAGCAGCTCGCGGCGGACGGCCGCGCCGATCTGCTTCTCCTCGTACGGGCCGACGAAGGTGAGGACCGGGTGGCGCTCCTCGGGCGGCGTGGTGATCGTCGACATCTCGCGGATGCCGGTGACGGCCATTTCGAGCGTACGGGGGATGGGGGTCGCGGACATGGTCAGCACGTCGACGTTGGCCCGGAGCTTCTTCAGCTGCTCCTTGTGCTCGACGCCGAACCGCTGCTCCTCGTCGACGATGACCAGGCCCAGGTCCTTGAACTTGGTCTCGGAGGAGAAAAGCCGGTGCGTGCCGATGACGATGTCGACCGAGCCGTCGCGCAGCCCCTCCAGCGTCGCCTTCGACTCCGTCTCCGTCTGGAAGCGGCTCAACGCCTTCACGCTGACCGGGAATTGGGAGTACCGCTCGGAGAACGTGCCGAAGTGCTGCTGGACGAGGAGCGTCGTGGGCACGAGGACCGCGACCTGCTTGCCGTCCTGGACCGCCTTGAAGGCGGCGCGCACCGCGATCTCCGTCTTGCCGTAGCCGACGTCGCCGCAGATCAGGCGGTCCATCGGGACCGTCTTCTCCATGTCGTCCTTGACCTCGGCGATCGTGGTCAGCTGGTCGGGCGTCTCCGCGTACGGGAACGCGTCCTCCAGCTCCCGCTGCCAGGGCGTGTCCGCGCCGAAGGCGTGCCCGGGGGCCGCCATGCGGGCCGAGTACAGCTTGATGAGGTCGGCGGCGATCTCCTTGACGGCCTTCTTGGCGCGCGCCTTCGTCTTCGTCCAGTCGGCGCCGCCGAGCCGGTGCAGCGTCGGGGCCTCGCCGCCGACGTACTTGGTGATCTGCTCCAGCTGGTCGGTGGGGATGTACAGGCGGTCGCCGGGCTGGCCGCGCTTGGCGGGCGCGTACTCGACGACGAGGTACTCGCGGGTGGCGCCCTGGACGGTGCGCTGCACCATCTCGATGTAGCGGCCCACGCCGTGCTGCTCGTGCACGATGTAGTCGCCGGATTCGAGGGTGAGCGGGTCGATGGTCTTGCGGCGCCGGGCGGGCATCCGCTGCCCGTCCTTGCCGGCGGTCCTCTGCCCGGTGAGGTCCGTCTCGGTGAGGACGGCGACCTTCAACTCAGGGTGCACGAAGCCGAATTCGAGGCTGCCGCAGGACACCTGGACGACGGAGGGCGCCAGGTCGCCCAGGTCCTTCTCCAGGCGGGCGGCGATGCCCTCGCCGCCGAGCACCTCGACGGTGCGGGAGGCGGGGCCGTGCCCCTCGGTGACGTAGACCGCGCGCCAGCCGTCGGCGAGCCAGCCCTTGGTGTCGGCCAGGGCGCGGGCCGTGTCGCCCCGGTAGGTCTCGGGGGCGTGCAGGCCGAGCTGGAGCGTGTCCGCGTCGAGCCCGGCGGCGTCCGCGGCGAACGGCGACACCGACCACCACATCATGCCCAGCTCGCGGGCCCGCTCCCGGACGTCGGCGATGGAGCGCAGCGAGGCCGCGCCCACGTCGATCGGGGCCTCGCCGCCGGTCGCGGACGCCGCCCAGGACGCCTGGAGGAACTCCTGCGAGGTCGCCACCAGGTCGGCGGCCCGGGTGCGCACCCGCTCCGGGTCGCAGACGACCGCCATGGCGCCCTCGGGGAGCACGTCGAGCAGCAGTTCCATGTCGTCGACGAGGACGGGAGCGAGTGACTCCATGCCCTCGACGGCGATGCCCTCGGCGATCTTGCCGAGGAGTTCGCCCAGCTCAGGGTGTTGTTCGGCCAGCTCGGCCGCTCTGGCGCGCACGTCGTCGGTGAGCAGCAGCTCTCGGCAGGGCGGCGCCCACAGGCCGTGCTCGGCGACCTCCAGGGAGCGCTGGTCGGCGACCTTGAAGTAGCGGATCTCCTCGACGTCGTCGCCCCAGAACTCCACGCGCAGCGGGTGTTCCTCGGTCGGCGGGAAGACGTCGAGGATGCCGCCGCGCACGGCGAACTCGCCGCGCTTCTCGACGAGTTCGACGCGGGCGTAGGCGGCCGCGGCGAGCGCTTCCACCGTCTCGTTCAGATCGGCGGACTCGCCGGTGCGCAGCGCGACGGGCTCCAGGTCGCCGAGGCCCTTGACCTGCGGCTGGAGCACCGAGCGGATCGGGGCGACGACCACCGAGACCGGGCCGGTCTCCGGGTCGTCGGCGCGCGGGTGGCGCAGGCGGCGCAGCACGGCGAGGCGGCGGCCGACGGTGTCCGAGCGCGGGGAGAGGCGCTCGTGCGGCAGCGTCTCCCAGGACGGGTACTCCACGACGCCGTCGGCGGGCAGCAGCGAGCGCAGCGCCGCCGCCAGGTCCTCGGCCTCGCGGCCGGTCGCGGTGACGGCGAGCACGGGCCGCTTCGCCTCGCGGGCGAGCGCGGCCACCGTGAAGGGGCGGGACGCGGGCGGGCCCACCAGATCGATGTGCATGCGGTTGCCGTCACCGGCGGCCTTCACCGCTTCGGTGAGGGCCGCGTCCTTGACGACGGCGTCGAGCAGTCCGTGCAGGCTCATGGGGGCCTTGGCCTTTCCCGTCCGGGGTGGGCAACGCAAAGGGCCCGACACGTCTCACGGGCCGGGGTTCTCCAGAGTACGTCGCCGGACGGACAGCCGCCGGACAGGGCCGCGGCGGCCCCCGGCCCGGGGCCTAGCGGAGACCGGGTGGCGGGCCGATGGGGCGGTGGGCGACGGTGAACGCGGTGAAGTCCGCGTACTGGGTGCGCGGGGTGGCCCAGCTGGGGTCGCCGCCGCCGAAGAACGTCGAGAAGAAGACCCCCGCGATGCGCAGCTCGTCGGTGGTACGGAACTCCAGGCCGTCGCGGTCCAGCACCCGGCGCCCGTCGAGGTCCACGGTGACCGAGCCGTCGCGGCGCCCGGTGCGGTTGAGGACCACGGCCTGCTCGACGCAGGTCCAGCGGCCGACCGGCCACGACCAGGAGCCGCGGCCGAGCGAGGTGCCGTGCACCTTCGAGGTGGGCAGGTACGCGTACACCTCGCCGCGGCCGCCGGAGCGCCACATGTAGCGGGTGGACAGGCCGTCGGTGCCGTCGGGGATGCGCCCGCCGCTGGTGTCCGTCCCCCCGTACAGGCCGGGCAGCTTGCCGCCCTTGACGAAGTCGAAGCCGGCCGGGAAGCGCAGGCAGTACCGCAGGTGCAGCCGGTCGACGGGCCCGGAGCGCAGCGGCAGGTAGAGCTGGACGCCGCCCTGGGGCCGGTCGTAGGTGCGGGCCACCGTGGGGCTGGCCGAGCGGGCCGGGTAGCGCACCCGCAGGACCGGGCCCGGCACCGGCCCGCCGCCGGTCAGCAGCTCGGCCCGGTCCAGGCCGAACGAGCCCGTGTGCCGGGCGCTGACCTGCGCCCCGAAGAACCCGGCCACGGCCCGCGCGCCACCGGTGGGCGGCGGGCCGGTCGGGTCGGCGCGGGTGGGCACGGCGGTGCGCGGCGGGTCGTCGTCGCCCGAGCCGGACGAGCACGCGCCGACGAGCACCGCCCCGGCCGCGGCGGCTCCCGCCGCCATGAACTGCCGCCTGCGCATCGCTGCCCCTCTCTGGACCCCCGTTCTCTGCGCCCCGTTCCGCGTGCTCCCGTCCTTCGTACGCCGTTACGCGGTGTTGCGGACATGGCCCGCGACCCGTGGTGGCGCGGTGCTGCGGTGCCGGACCTGGTGGACGGTCTGCAGCAGCGCCGCGAGGCCGAGCGCGACCAGTGCGGCGAGGCCGAGCCAGGGGAAGGGCGGCAGGCTGATCTCGGTGGCGCCGTGCCGGCGCACCGAGCCGTCCCCGGAGAGCGCGACGGCCGCCCGCACCCGGGAGTCCGTCAGGTCGAGGCGGGCGCCCGCCTCGGCGTCGACGCCCTTGCGGCGGGCCAGCACGTCCAGGCCGACCGCGGTGACCCGCGCCCCCGGGGCGAGGTGCACCCCGCGGCGGGCCCCGCTGACCGTGAGCCGGTCGAGGCGGGCCGAGCCGCGCAGGTCGACGGCGGTCTGGGCGCCGGTGACCGAGCCGCCGGTGACCCGCAGCCCCGGTGACGCCGAGGACAGGCCCTTCACGGCGGTGCCGCCGATCCGCACCCCGGTCAGGGACACGCCCCGGGTCGTCCCGGACGCGGTGATCCCGAACCGGCGTGCCTGTACGTCCAGGCCGCGCAGCGCGACCGGTCCGGCCCGGCCGCGCACGGCGATCCCGGTGACGCAGTCGTGGAGCACGGTGCCGTCGACGACGACGTGTGCTCCGGCGACCTCGACGGCGCGGGCGAAACCGGCCGCCCGGCCGCCGCGCACGGTCGCGCCGTCGATGCCCGCGGCCAGCGAGATTCCCGTACCGCTGCCGTCACCGGCCAGGTCGGGCTCGCTCACCGTCACCCGGGAGCCCGCCCCGAGCACGGCGAGCGCCGCCGGGGTGCCGCGCACCACGGGCCCGCGGACGGTGCAGGAGGCGCAGGACATCAGCCGGATGCCGCCGCCTCCGTCGCCGTACGCGACCGGGTCGGTCAGGGTGAGGCCGCGCTGGGCTGTCGTCTTGATGCCCGTGCCCCGGTTGGCGCGGGTGGCGACGCCGGCCAGGACGCGGCCGTCGGTGCCGCCCACGACGACGCCGTGCCGCCCGCCGGCCACGGCGGACAGGGCGCGCACGGTGGTGCCGCGGTCGCCGTTCAGGACCACGCCGTCCCCGGCCGACCCGGTCACGGTGACCCGGTCGAGGCGGACCCCGCGGGAGCCGGTGAGGCGCAGTCCGGTGCGGTTGCCGCGGAACGCCGAGGCGACGGCGCTGCCCGTGCTGTCCCGGCCCCAGGTGATCCCGGACCACGCGACGGGGCCGGGGCGGCCGAACCCGGTGACGTTCGAGTGCACGATGTCCATCCGGCCGCCCGCGCCCATCGCCAGATAGGGCCGCCCCGGGCCCGGGCCGGTCGAGCGGAGGGTGGCGCCGGTCAGGTCGAGGACGGCGCGGGAGCCCTTGATCCAGGTGCCGGACGCGGCGGTCCGTCCCGTGGTGAGCAGGACGGTGCCGTCGGCGGGCCGGATCTGCAGGGCGCTGCCCGGCGCGAGCAGGATCGCGGCACGCACCCGCATCACGGGGTGCCGTCCCGGCTCGTACGTGATCCAGCCCGCCCCCGCGTTGGCGGAGAGCCAGCCCGGGGTGACGGCGCCGGGCCCCGGATACAGCCGCCGCACCACGGCCCCGCGCCGCACCAGGGCGACGGTGCCCGGCCGGAGCACGACCAGCCGCTCGGGCCTGCCGTTGCGCGTCCAGGCCGCGACGTCCGGATCCCGCCCGGCCCGCGCGGCCTCGGTCCGGCCCGGGGCCGGAACCTCGGGGGCCCGGGTCGGCGCCACCGGCACCGGCGTCGGCACCGTCGGAGCCGAGGTGGGCCTCCCGGGCCCCTTGCTCGGAGCCCGCGTCGGCAGAGCCGGAGCGGACGAGGTCGGCCGCCGCGTCGGCTCCACCGGCGCCGGGGTCGGGGGCCCCGGATCCACCGTCGGCTCGACCGGCGCCGAGGTCGGAGCCGGTGTGGGTTCCACCGGCGCCGAGGTCGGAGCCGGCGTCGGTTCCACCGGCGCCGAAGTGGGCGCCGGCGTGGGCTCCACCGGCGCCGAGGTCGGAGGCCCCGGATCCACCGTGGGCTCCACCGGCGCCGAGGTCGGAGGCCCCGGATCCACCGTGGGCTCGACCGGCGCCGAGGTGGGAGCCTCCGTCGGTTCCACCGGCTCCGAGGTAGGAGCCTGCGTCGGCTCCCCCGGCTCCGAAGTCGGAACCCCGGGCTCACCCGTAGGCTCCCCCGGCCCCCCGGTCGGATCCCCCGGCTCCTCTGTCGGCGGCACCGGACCCGAAGTCGGCCCGCCTGGGCCCTCTGTCGGCTCGCCCGGCCCCGAAGACGGCTCACCGGGATCACCCGTCGGCACCCCCGGCCCCGGAGCCGGTCCGTCCGGATCGCCCGGATCACCCGGGCTCCCCGAAACCCACGGCGCCCCGGCGAGCGCCGTCACCCCCGGCGACACCACGCCCGGCACCACCACGGGCGCGGCCAGCAGCGCGGCGCCCACGAAGCCGAGCGCAGCGTTCCGCAGGGCCGCACCCGGGGAAGCGCCCCGACAGGGGCGCGGGGAACTGCGCGAGAAGCCCCACCGGCCGTCGGCCGAGCGACAACCCGTCACACGCCCGGAGTACCCACGACGCCCCCTCACGCCGCCGCCCCCGCCCCGGAGGACGGCGCGGGCTCCTCGGCGGCCTGCGCCGTGCGGACCACGACCCCGTTCTCCACCGAGACCTGCCGCGTGAGCCAGCGCTGGCGCCGCACGGTGAGCAGGGCACAGATCTTGATGAGGGCCATCAGGAACGACATCACCACGAAGCCCGGCACCAGGAAGAACGACGTCGGACGACGAACCAGGTGCGGCAGCATCTTCATCGAGCGGCTGACCCACCACCAGGCACCGAGGCAGGCGACGAAGAACCAGTCCTGGCGGACGATCGCGTACGTCATGAAGAACGGCGACAGCAGCAGGGTGAAGCTGCTGACACTCTTGTCGATCATGCTGTAGGCGAGAAACGGGTGCCGCCAGACCCAGCGCCGCGACAGGGCTCTCAGATCGGAGCGCCAGGTGTTCCGGGCCCAGCGCAGCCGCTGCTTGCAGAAGACGCGCAGGGTGCCGGGGAACGTCGACCAGACCCGGGCGGAGCGCTGCATGTAGGTGCGGTGCCCGCGCTCCAGGATCAGCGTGGTCAGCCGCTTGTCGTCGCCGGACATGCACGGCACCCCCATGAACGTCTCGCTCATGAAGTCCGCGGACACCTCCAGGAGCAGGGCGCGCCGGTAGACGGCGGTGCGCCCCGACAGACAGGAGACGGCGCGGCCGAGGACGGTCTGGGCGGCGTTCTCGTCGAAGTACCGGTAGTCGAGGAACATGTCGTTGACCCGCTGGAGGAACCCGCGCGGGTTGTAGACGTTCTGCCGGGTGCCGACACCGCCGACGCGCGGGTCGGCGAACGGCCTGCGCACCTCGGCCGCCACGTCGTCGGCCCAGATCGTGTCGGAGTCGACCAGCGCGACCAGCTCCGACCGGCAGACCTCCCAGCCCCGCCGCAGCGCGTCGCGCTTGCCGGGGACGTCGGTGACGACGACCGTGACCGGGTAGCCCTCCGCCACCCGGCGGCAGACGTCGTCGGTGACGTCGACGACCAGGACCACCTCGTCGACCTCGTTGGCCAGCCAGGACTCGATGGCGAGGCGGAGGATCTCCGGGTCCTCCTGGTAGACGGGGACGACGACGCCGAGCGAGGCCTTGAAGTCGCCGCGCGCCGGCCGGTACAGCGCCGCGGGCACCCGCCGCAGCAGCCAGGAGGCCCAGCGGACCAGGCCGATGATGCCGAGCGGCAGGTAGACGAGGTAGTAGCGGAGGTCGACGAGCGCGCTGTCGAAGAAGTCGAGGAATCTGCTCATGATCCGTGTCCGCCTTCGTGGTGAGACCGCGCGGGCGGCGGTCAGGGCCGGCCGAGACGGGAGGCGGACAGCACCTCGTTGACCCTGACGACCGCCGTGAGCAGGGGCATGTCGACCCCGAGGCCGTCGGCGAGCGCGAGGAACCCGCGGGTGTCCTTGGGCAGGCAGACTCCGCCGTACGGGCTGCCGCCGCGGATGCCGTAGTACGGGTTGTACGAGGCTTCGGCGGAGCGGGCGACGGTCTGCGCGATCGGGTCCAGATCGAGGCCGAGAGTGCGGCTGACCAGCCACATCTCGTTCCAGAAGCTGATCTTCGTAGCGTTGTAGATGTTGTGGGCGCACTTCACGAACTCAGCCTCGGCCGGGTCGGTGAAGAAGCGGATCTCGCCGCCGAACGGGGCGAGGAGCGCGGCGAGCCGCTCGCGGGTGCGGGTGCTGCGGGAGGCGATGACCGTCATCCAGGGATGGCGAAAGTCCTCGACGGCGGAGGCGGCGCGCAGGAACTCCGGGTTGCTGGCGAGCGTGAAGTCCTCGCCGGACGTGCGGCCCGAGTACTTCTCCAGGAGCGGCTTGACCAGGCCCTCGGCGGTGCCGGGCGGCACGGTCGAGCGGACCACGACGACGTGCGGGTTGGTGGCGTCGGCCAGGGCCCGGCCGACCGCGGCGCTGCCGTCCTGGAAGGCGGTCAGGTCGTAGCCGTGGCCGGTGCTCGGCGTGGGCAGGGTCAGGAAGATGAACGCGTCGGGCGCTCCCTTCAGGTCGAGCGAGTCGTGGGCGTCGAGTCCCTGGGACCGCAGGTGGTCCAGGCGGTGGGCCGACACGTCGATGAAGGTCACGTCGTGGTCGGCGCGCAGCAGGCCCTTGCCGGTGGCGGTGCCGACGACGCCGGAACCGACGATGAAGATTTTTGGCATGGTGAGCTCGTCTCCCGGTCGAATGCGCGGCCCTCGGGTCCGCGCAGGCGAAACGTCACAGGAATGCGCCCACGGCCGGCCTGAAAAGGCCCGCGAAGGGCCTGGAAGGACCGGTGGAGACCGGAAAGATCGAGAGAGAACCGGCATACGGGCGCGGAAAAGTGAATTGCTGGTGCGGACGCCGGAGCGTCGGCTCAACGCCGGCGCGCTCTGGACCCGTCCGCCGCCCGCGCTCTCGGTCCCCCGGATTCCCGCAGCTCACGGCCGATGGCATCGGCGGCGCGGGCGACCGCGGTCGAAGACGAGAGCACTCCCCCTCAACCCCCCTGCATTGCATGAATGTTGAACGCCCTCGGGCGTTCACCCCTCCGGGTCAGACATTAGGTCCTGAACCCCCCGCGGGGCCAGAAGAATTGAGATATGGCTACTAATTGCGCATGTCTGAAAAAGGGGAGTTTTCCCGTCAGCAGGGATTTTCCTGTGCAGCCCGTACCTTCCGGGACATGAGAACGGCTCCCGGCGCACGGTGGGTGCGCCGGGAGCCGTCCCCCGGGAAAGGAACGCGTCAAAACGCGTCAGTCTGTACGCGTCAGTCTGTCGCGATCGCGTTCAGTACGTTCATCCGGCCCGCCCGGAAGGCCGGGACCAGCGCGGCGAACAGTCCCACGAAGGCCGAGCCGACGAAGACCGAGACGATCGTCGGCCAGGGGATCTCCAGGACGCCCAGGCCCTCCAGGGCGAGGAGCTTCTGGGCGGTCGCGCCCCAGCCCATGCCGAGGCCGAGGCCGAGCAGGGCGCCGAAGAGGGCGATGACCACGGACTCCAGGCGGATCATGCGGCGCAGCTGGCGGCGGGAGAGGCCGATGGCCCGCATCAGGCCGATCTCCCTGGTGCGCTCGACGACCGACAGGGCCAGGGTGTTCACGACGCCGAGCACCGCGACGATGATCGCGAGGGCGAGCAGCCCGTAGATCATGTTGAGGAGCTGGCCGATCTGGTCCTTGAGGGTCTGCTTGTAGTCGGTCTGGTCCTTGACCTTGACGGTCGGGTCGGCGGCGACGGACTTCTTGAGCGCCGCGTACGCCTGGTCGGCCCTGCCGTCGGCGGCCTTGGCGAACATCATCCCGTTCAGCGGGACCCGGTCCTTCGGCAGGTACCGGGTGGCGGTCGCGATGTTGGTGTACATCGCGCCCTTGTCGAAGACGGTGTCGTCGGAGGTGATCGCCGCGACCTTCAGCTTCGCGGTGCGGCCGTGGTCGAAGGCGACCGTCAGCTCGTCGCCGACCTTGACGCCGGTCTTCTCGGCGAAGCCGGAGCCGACCGACATGGCGTTCGTGCCGTAGGCGGCGGCCAGTTCACCGGAGGTGGCCTCGCGGCGCAGGTCCTTGGCGTAGGACGGGCTGGCCGCGACCAGCTCTTCCTCCTCCTTGGTGCCGTCGGGTGCGGTCAGCGTCGTCTTGACGTACTTGACCTCGGTGACGTGGTCGAGGTCGCCGGACGCCGTGACCTTCTTCAGGGCGGCGGCGGCCTGCGGGGTGATCGCGCCGTTGCTGGGCTCGACGATGAAGTCCGCGCCGACCGACTTGTCGAGCTGGTCGGTGGCCGAGGCGACCATCGAGGAGCCGACGACGGAGAGGCAGGCGACGAGCGCGAGGCCGATCATCAGGGCCGCGCCGGTGGCGCCGGTGCGGCGCGGGTTGCGCAGCGCGTTGCGCTCGGCCATCCGCCCCACGGGGCCGAAGAAGCGGAGCAGTACGGCGCTGATCACCCGGACGACGAGCCCGGCGAGGAGCGGTCCCACGACGACGAAGCCGATGAGCGAGGCGACGATGCCGGCGCCGAGCCACAGCGAGCCCTGGCTCGCCTTGTCGGCCTGGGTGGCGAGGTAGAGCGCGTATCCGCCGCCGCCCGTGAGGAGGACGCCGAGGACGCCGCGGACGACTCCGGCCTTGGTGTCGGCGGGGGTGCCCGCGTCGCGCAGGGCGGCCATCGGGGAGACCTTGCCGGCCCGGCGCGCGGGCAGGTAGGCGGCGAGGACGGTGACGACGATGCCGAGCAGCAGGCCGATCGCCGGGGTCGTCCACTTCACGGTGAGGTCGTTCGTGGACAGGTCCATGCCCGCGGCGGACATCAGCTTCATGAGGCCGACGGCGAGGCCCACTCCCGCGCCGACCCCGACGACGGAGCCGACGACGCCGAGCAGCAGCGCCTCGACGAGCACGGACCGGTTGACCTGCTTGCGGCTGGAGCCGATGGCGCGCATCAGGCCGATCTCGCGGGTGCGCTGGGCGACCAGCATCGAGAACGTGTTGATGATCAGGAAGATGCCGACGAGGAACGCGATCCCGGCGAAGCCGAGCAGGGCGTACTTGATGACGTCCATGAAGGAGGAGACGTCGGAGGCGTTGGCGTCCGCGGCCTCCTGCTGCGTCTGGATCTTGTACGGCGACCCGAGCGTGTCCTTGATGTTCGCCTTGACCTGCGCGTCGGTGTAGCCGGCCGCTGCGGCGACGTTGATCTGCGTGAACTGCCCGGTCCTGCCGATGAGTTCGCGCTGGGCGGTGGCGGTGTCGAAGTAGACGACGGCCGCGCCCGGGTTGGTGACGGTGAAGGAGGCGACGCCGACGATACGGGCCTTGAGGTCGCCGGTGGCGGCGATGGTGCGCAGTTCGTCGCCGAGCTTCAGGTGGTGCTTCTTGACGGTGTCGGAGTCGACCATGACCTCGGTCGGTCCGCGCGGCGCGTGCCCGGAGGTGATCTCCATCGAGCGCAGGTCGTTCTTGGTCCAGTTGCCCGCGATGGTCGGGGCGCCGTTCTCGGAGCCCATGTTCTTGTTCTTCGAGTCGACGACGGTCACGTTCATCGAACTGACCGCGCCCTCGGCCGACTTGACGCCCTTCGCCTTCGCGACGGCGGCGACGGTGGAGGCGGGCAGCGACTCGGGGCGGCCGGTCGCGCTGCCCTCGGTCGCGGAGCCCTTCGGGCTGACGGTGACGTCGGAGGACGTGGCCGTGAACAGCTTGTCGAAGGTCTTGTCCATCGTGTCGGTGAACACGAGCGTCCCGCTGACGAACGCGACGGACAGCAGCACGGCGATCGCCGAGAGGGCCATCCGGCCCTTGTGCGCGAGGAAGTTGCGCAGCGACGTCTTCATGACGGTGTTGGCGCTCATGACGTACGGCCCCGGGAGTCGAAGTCCTTCATGCGGTCCAGGACGGCGTCGGCGGTCGGCCGGAGCATCTCGTCGACGATGCGGCCGTCGGCCAGGTACAGGACGCGGTCGGCGTAGGCGGCGGCCACGGGGTCGTGGGTGACCATGACGATGGTCTGGCCCAGCTCGTCGACGGAGCGGCGCAGGAAGCCGAGGACCTCGGCGCCGGCCCGGGAGTCGAGGTTTCCGGTCGGCTCGTCACCGAAGATGATCTCGGGGCGGGCGGCGAGCGCCCGGGCCACGGCGACGCGCTGCTGCTGGCCTCCGGAGAGCTGGGTGGGCCGGTGCTTCAGGCGCCCGGCGAGGCCGACGGTCTCCACGACCCGGTCCAGCCACGCGCGGTCCGGCCTGCGGCCCGCGATGTCCATCGGGAGCGTGATGTTCTCCAGCGCGTTCAGCGTCGGGAGCAGGTTGAACGCCTGGAAGATGAAGCCGATCCGGTCCCGGCGCAGCTGCGTGAGCTTCTTGTCCTTGAGGCCGGTGATCTCGGTCTCGTCGAGGAAGATCTGGCCGCCGGTCACGGTGTCGAGCCCGGCGAGGCAGTGCATGAGCGTGGACTTGCCGGAGCCCGACGGGCCCATGATCGCGGTGAACTGTCCCCGCGCGATGTCCACGTCCACATGGTCGAGCGCGACGACGCGGGTCTCCCCGGACCCGTACGCCTTCACGACCTGCCGCGCCCGCGCGGCAACGGCCGTACGCCCACCCGTCTCCCGACCACCGCCCCGCCCGGAGGCGCTCCGCGCCGCACCTTCTGATGAGCCCCCGGCCCCGGGAATGGTCACAGCCGATGTCACGGTAAGTCTCCTATGTCGGTCACGCGGATCCACAAGTGCCCGCGCTGCGCCTTCAAGTCTGGTGACGCGGGGCCCCGGGCGCGCTGGTGGAAGTCACCGTCTTTCCCGGGGGAAAACCCCACCCCTCGACGGTAGGAAGAACCCCCGCACCGCTCGTCCTCCGGCGGGACGAACCACCCCCGGTGCGCGCTACGGAGGTACCCCTAGGGGCTGTCCGCCCGCCGGAGGAGCCCTACTCAGGGTCGGCCCCCACGCATAAGCTCCTGGACGGAGATACGTGCAGGGGGAACACATGCAGGGCAAGAAGACGGCCGTGGTCGCCGCGCTGATGCTGTCCATGGCGCTGGCGGCGCTCGACTCCACCATCGTCTCCACCGCGGTCCCGCAGATCGTCGGGGACCTCGGCGGCTTCTCGGTCTTCTCGTGGCTCTTCTCGGGCTACCTGCTCGCGGTGACCGTCACGCTGCCGGTGTACGGCAGGCTGTCGGACACCCTCGGCCGCAAGCCCGTCCTGATCGCGGGCAGCGTGCTGTTCCTGGCCGGCTCGCTGCTGTGCGCGAGCGCCTGGAGCATGGCCGCGCTCATCGCCTTCCGGGTGGTGCAGGGGCTGGGCGGCGGCGCGATCCAGGGCACGGTGCAGACGCTGGCCGCCGACCTCTATCCGCTCGAACAACGCCCCAAGATCCAGGCCAAGTTGTCCACGGTGTGGGCGACGTCGTCCGTGCTCGGCCCGGCGCTGGGCGGGCTGCTCGCCTCGACGGCGGGCTGGCGCTGGATCTTCCTGATCAACCTGCCGATCGGCGCGGTCGCGCTGTTCCTCGTCGTACGGCATCTGCACGAGCCGGCCCGCGAGGCCGCGCCGCGCCCGCGGATCGACTGGGCGGGCGCGCTCGCGGTGTTCGCGGCGGGCGGGGTGCTGCTGATGTGGCTGGTGCAGGGCGGGGTCGCGTGGGCCTGGGGCTCGGGGACGTCGATCGCCCTGCTCTGTACGGGACTTGCGCTGATCGGCGCGGTCGTGCTGATCGAGCGGAGGGCGGCGGAGCCCATCCTGCCCGGGTGGGTGTGGCGGCGGCGCACCATCGCCGCGGTCAATCTGGCGCTGTGCGCGATGGGGTTCCTGATGGTCGCGCCGACCACGTTCCTGCCCACGTACGCGCAGTCGGTGCTCGGCCTGTCCGCCACGGCCGCCGGGTTCGTGCTCTCGGTGATGACGCTGAGCTGGCCGGTCTCGGCGGCGCTCAGCCAGCACGTGTACCGCAGGATCGGTTTCCGGGACACGGCGCTGATCGGCATGACGGCGGCGCTCGGGCTGCTGATCGCGTTCCCTCTCCTCCCCTTCCCCGGCGCGGTCTGGCAGCCCACGCTGCTGAGCCTGCTGCTCGGGGCGGCGCTCGGGCTGTTCCAGCTGCCGCTCATCATCGGCGTGCAGTCCACGGTGGGCTGGGCCGAGCGCGGCACCGCCACCGCGTCGATCCTCTTCTACCGGCAGATCGGGCAGACCGTCGGCGCGGCCGTCTTCGGCGCGGTCGCCAACGGGGTGATCTCGCGGCGGCTCGGGGTCGGCGCCGATCTCGACTCGGTGGCGCGTGACAGCGGGGCCGAGCCGGTGCGGCGGGCGATCGACGCGGCTGTCGACGCCGTGTATGTGGGTGCCGCCTGCGCGGCGGCGGTGGCCCTGGCCGTTCTGGTCGCCCTGGCGCCCCGCCGCTTCCCGGTCCTGACCGAGCGACCCGCGACACAGCCGACGCCTCCGTCCCCCGCACCGGCCCCACCCAGAAAGTCCCCCAACTGACGGCCGGCGGCCCGCACAAGACGAACAACACAGGGGCGCCGGGAACTACGCGACCAGCCACGACGAAACCGGTACCCGGCGACGACCGCACCGCCCGATTCACGCAAACCCTCCCCCAACTCCCTTACCTACGAGTAACGTTCCGGCTCCCCACGCCCCTCCCTGCGGTCCGCCCGTCCCCGGCGGACCCGAGCCAGCAAGGAGACACCGGGATGCCGTACCGCCCACCGCACGCGCACACCCACCGCCTCCCCCGCCACCCCGACCTGCCCCCGCCCTCGGGCCCCACCGGCGACCTCCGCCTGCTGCGCACCGCCTACCGCTGGCAGCGCCGCGTCGCCACCCTCACCGCGCTCGGCTACTTCACCCTCTTCCTGCTCCTGTCGGCGTTCGCCCCCGCCCTGATGAACCGCTCGGTCACCGGCGGCCTCTCCTCGGGGCTGCTCATCGGCCTGCTCCAACTCCCGGTCACCTGCCTGGCGCTGATCCTCTACGAGCGCACGGCCCGCCGCCGCGTCGACCCGCTGGCCCACCGGCTGCGCCGCATCGGCGGCCGGAGGTGAACACGCTGGTGGACACCTCGGCCGAGTCCATGTCGCTGACCGCGTTCACGGCGGTGGCGACGGCCACGCTGCTGCTGTGCATCGTCACCAGCCCCGAGCGCGACGACCTGGAGGAGTTCTACACGGGCTTCGGCCGGCTGACGCCGATGCGCAACGGGCTGGCCATCGCGGGCGACTACATCTCCGCGGCGACCGTCCTGACCACCACCGGCATCATCGCGCTGGTCGGCTACGACGGCGTGGTGCTGGCCCTCAGCACCGGGCTCTCGCTGATGCTGCTGATGTTCCTGCTGGCCGAACCGCTGCGCAACGCGGGCCTGTTCACCATGGGCGACGTCCTCGCGCGCCGGATGCCGGGGCGGGCGGCGCGCATGGCGGCCTGCGCGGTGACGCTGGCCGCGCTCGTCCCGCTGATGCTGGTGCAGCTCGCGGGCGCGGGCGACCTGCTGGCCTTCCTGCTCGGCTTCAGCGACGAGACCTTCAAGACGGTCTGCGTGATCGGCGTCGGCGGCCTCATGATCAGTTACGCGGCGATCGGCGGCATGAAGGGCACCGCCGTCATCCAGATCTTCAAGATCGTGATGCTGCTCGGTTCGGGCATCGCCGTCGCGGCGGTGATCCTGCACCGCTTCGGCTGGGACCCGGGCGCCCTGCTCGCCGAGGCGGCCCGCCGCAGCGGCGCGGGCCGCGCCTACCTCACCTCGGGCCTGCAGTTCACCGGCAGCAGCTTCCCCCGCCTGGACATGATCAGCTCGGAGCTGACCGTGGTGCTCGGCGGCGCCGCCCTCCCGCACGTCACCATGCGCATGTACACGGCGCGCAACGCCCGCGAGGTGCGCCGCTCGATGTCCTGGGCGGTCTCCGCGGTCGGCGTCTTCGTGCTGATCATCGCGGTGCTCGGGGTCGGGGCGGCGGCGCTGGTGGGCCGTACGGGGATCGTGGCGGACAGCGCGCAGGGCAACACCGCCTTCCTGCTGGGCGCGCGGGCCGCGTTCGGCGCCACCCTCTCGACAGCGGAGTCGCTCCTGTTCACGGCGGTCACGACGGCCATCTTCCTGACCCTGCTGGCCTCGGTGGCGGGCATGATCCTGGCCTGCGCCAACTCGCTGGCGCACGACGTGTTCGCGTACGGCAGGAGACAGCCGACCCCGCGCAAGGAGCTGAGGACGGCCCGGATCTCGGCCCTCGCCGTGGGTGTCCCCGCCGTCCTCCTGGCCACCCTGGTCCAGCACCGCAACCTCCAGCCCCTGACCACCCTCTCCTTCTGCCTGGGCGCCTCCGCCCTGGCCCCCGCCCTGATCTACAGCCTCTTCTGGCGCCGCTACACACGGGCGGGCCTGCTGTGGACCCTGCTCGGCGGAACCACGGCCTGCCTGATCCTGATGACGGGCTCCAACCTCGTCTCGGGCTCGCCCGGCTCGGCCTTCCCCGGCCACGACCTGAACTGGTTCCCGTTCACGACCACCGGCATCGTCTCGATCCCGCTCGGCTTCCTCTTCGGCTGGCTGGGCACCGTACTGACCTCACCGAGGAAGGCGGCGCGACAGCGACAGCAGTACGAGGCCGTGGAGGCCTGGATCCTGGCGGGCGCGCCGGTCGCGGCGCCGCCGGACCGGGACCGCCGCCGGGCCGGGACCGACTGACCGGCGGCCGGCGCCTCCTGCTACGTTCGCTCATCAACTGCCGGAACAGGTGTGCGAGTTGAGGAGTGGACGACCGTGGGCGCGTCAGGGTGGGAGTACTACGTCCCGTACCAGAAGGATGTGGCGGCGGCGCTGGAGGAGCTGCAGGCGCGGGTCTTCCGGGACGAGGACTACTACTGGTCGGGCGACCTGCCGCCGGAGGGCCAGGCTCCCGTGCCCCGGCCCGCCACGGTCGAGGAGCTGTGGGAGGACGAGGAGGCCCAGGAGTCGGGCACCCACTCGATACTCGACATGGAGCGGGTGGTGCACCCCGGCGAGCGCCCCTGCGCCGGCGCGGTACGCCCGGTCCAGCCCGACGAGGCCTGCCGCCTCACCGGCACGGACGTCCTCACGCGCGAGCACGTCGAGGCGATCGAGCCCCTGGTCGAGGAGGGCTGGTCCGGCCGCGTCGCGGTCCTGCACGACGGCGCGGGACGGCCCAGCGAGCTGTACTTCTGGGGCATCTCGGGAGACTGACCCCGAGGCGGCGGACGGCCGCCCCGGCCGGGTGTCCCGACGGTTCAGCCCGCCGCCGCGCAGACCGCGGCCCGGGTGACCAGTTTGCGGTGCGGGCCGAGCAGGTCCACGTCCCAGTACGTGCTGTCGTAGCCGATGCCGACGGCCGTGACCTCGGTGCTCATGAGCGACGCGTAGATGTCGTTGCCCGGGTCCGGGTCCGTGATCGTGTCCGCGAAGTAGCCGTCGTGGCGGTAGCCCGTGTACATGAACTCCTCGGCGTGGGCGGAGTACAGCCCGGCGTCGGTCAGCCGGGCCCGCAGGTCGCGCCCGTCGCTGCCCACCGCGCCGAGCCTGCCCCGGGCCGCCATGTCGCGGGCGTGCCCGGCGGCCACCTCGGACGCCTTGTCGGACACCCGGAGCACCGGCAGCCCGTGCGCGGCCCGCTCCTCGTTGACCTGACAGGTGATCCAGTCGACGTCCGGGTAGTAGGCGGCCGCCGCGGCGGGCAGCGCCGCGCCCACGGCCGCGCTCACCAGGGCCACCGAGGACGCCGCCATCGCCATCGTCCTGCGCTTCACGCCGTTCCCTCTCGTCGCGCTCCGCCCCCTCGGGAGCAGTGTGCCGACGACGACGGGCGGGGGCGGCGCAACATGCCGGTGGAACCTCGCGAGACCGCCGGCGGCCGCCGCGCCCCGCTCACTTGCCCAGCCGCTCCGCCAGCGCCGCCCGCCGGGCCAGCACCCCGTCGCGCAGTTCCTCCATCTCCCGCAGCGCGTCCCGGCGTTCGCGCTTGCCGAGGCGGTCGAGGTAGAGCCGCCCGTAGAGGTGGTCCGTCTCGTGCTGGAGGCAGCGGGCGAAGTAGCCGCGGCCCTCCACCACCAGCGGGGCGCCGTCCATGTCCTGCCCCCGGACGACCGCGTGGTCGGCGCGGGCCACCGCCTTGTAGGGGCCGGGCACGGACAGGCAGCCCTCCATCCCCTCGACCAGTCTGCGGTCGGCGAGCGGCTCCTCGTCGAGCACCGGGTTGGCGATGGCGCCGGTGTGCCGCACGCCCCAGTCGTCCTCCATGTCGTACACGAACAGCTGGAGGTCCACGCCGACCTGGTTGGCGGCGATGGCCGCGCCGTGCGCGACGTGGTTCGTGGCGAACATGTCGTCGATCAGACGGGCCAGTTCGGGGGTGCCGAAGTGCTCCCGCGTGACCGGTGCGCACCGGCGCCGCAGGACGTCCTCGCCGACCACGGTGATGCGCCGCACGGCCCCCCGCTCGACCTCCGGCAGCAGCCGCCCTTCATTCGTCACCGTCAATCCCTGCCTTCCGCGCGCCAGTTGGCGCCTGTCGACGACGTCCTCGGCAACGTAGCAGGCCACTTGGCCGACGAGGCCCGAACCGTCGTCAGGGGCGCGCGGAACCGCGCGGCCGGCCACGACGGTGGCGCACCCGACCGCGGCCCGCAGACCCCCTACTCGGACTCGGCCGGCGCCCGCCCCGTCAGCGCCGCCAGAGAACTCCGCACATGATCCATATGAGCCCGCATCTCGTCCCGGACCTCGTCGTGCTCCCGCAGCACCCCGTCGGTCTCCCGGCCGATCCGCTCGGCCCGCGCCCGCGCCTGCGCGACCAGCTCCGCGGCGGAGGCCTCCGCGTCCTCCTGCCGGTGCCGCGCCGCCTCCTCGGCCTCGGCCAGGGCCCGCTTCGCCTCGGAGAGCCGCGCCTCGGCCTCCGTGACGGCGGCGGCCTCCCACTCGTCCGCGGCGGCCTCGCCGCGGGCGCTCTCCCGCTCCAGCGCGTCGATCCGCTCGGCCTGCTCCTTGGCCTGGTCGGCGAGGACGCCCTCGCAGCGGCGCCGCATCTCGCGCAGCGCCTCGAGCGCCTCGCTCCGCGTCTCCTTGACCTCGCGGCGGGCGGCGATCCGCACCTCGTCGGCGGCGGCCCGGGTCGCGGCCTCCCGCTGCCGGGCCCGCTCCTCCGCCTCGCCGCGCACCTCGTCGGCGTAGGCCTGGGCGGCGTCCCGCAGCTCGCCGCCCGTGCGCTCGGCGGCCTCGGCGACGCCCTGCGCGTCGCTCCGCCCGGTGTGCCGCACCGCGGCGGTCTCCTCCTCCACGAGCTCCAGGAGGTACTGGGCGCGCTTGCCCAGCGAGGCGTAGGTCTGCGGGGCGAGCCGGTCGACGGCCGCGCGCAGCCGCTCAGCCTCCGCCTCCATCTCCTTGTGCAGGACGGTCAGCCGCGCGGCCCGCTCCCACGCGTCGTCGCGCTCCTGGGACAGGCCCGCGGCGAAGGCCTCCACCTGCTCGGGGCGGTAGCCGCGCACGCCCCGGCCGCGCGTGACCACGAAGCCGAACGCCGACGCATCCGTATCTGCACCGCTGACAGGGCTCATGCTGGGTTTCCCCTCTCCACACCGACACTGCGACCGACCGACGCACGACGTTCTGCGTGATTGGCGCACATCCTTATGGATCAAACGGAAGCGCTCATAACGCGACACACGTGACACACCGCATGACCCACTCGGTCAAGGATGCGTCAATTGCTGCCGAAAGTCGGAATCGTCGTGTCGGCGCGGAGCGCGGAGAAGAGTTCGGCGGCCTCGGACGCGTTCCACTCGACGACGTCCCCGACCCCGGGGACAGAGGGCTCGGCCGCGATCGGCACGGTCGTCGTGGAGCCGTCGCCGTGTGAGATGTCATCCATTTCCAGGCCCAGCTTGCCGAGGTTCAGCAGCCCCGCGCCCCGGTCGACGGTGAGCGCGTCCAGCGAGGCGCTCAGGAACGGCAGCAGCTTCCACGGGGCCAGCAGCGTGCCGGGGCTCAGCGCCTTGTCCGCGATCGCCGCGATCAGCTGCTGCTGCGCCTGCACGCGCCCCAGGTCGCCGTTGGCGTAGCTGTGCCGGTCACGGGCGTAGGCCAGGGCCTGGGTGCCGTTCATCGTCTGGCAGCCGGCCTTGAAGTCGGCACCCGAGTACGAGTCGCTGAGGTCCTTCGGCACACAGACCTCGACACCGCCCAGCGCGTCCACGACGTCCACGAACCCGGCGAAGTTCACCTCGGCGTAGTGGTCGAGGCGCAGCCCCGTCGCCTGCTCGACCGTACGCGACAGCAGCGCGGGACCGCCGAGCGCGTACGAGGCGTTGATCTTGTTCTTGCCGTGGCCGGGGATGCTCACGTAGCTGTCGCGCGGGATCGACACCAGATACGGGCCGCTCGCGCCGTAGTGCAGCACGATGATGGTGTCCGTCTCGTCGCCCGAGTCGGAGCCGACGTGCAGCTCCTGCTGCTGCTCCTTGGTGAGGTTCTTGCGGGTGTCGGAGCCGACGAGCAGCCAGTTCGTGCCCTTGCCCGCGGCCGGACGGCCGCTGTAGTCGCTCAGCGCGTCCGTCCGCTGGACCTGCCCGACCGCCCAGATCCCGACGCCGACCGCGTACGCGACGACCACCACCAGCACCAGGAGCAGCGCCAGCAGGATCCGCCGGAGCGGGCTCCGGCGCTTCTTCCCGTTCTTCCCGCGGGTGCGCCTGCCCGACGCCCGGTACACCGTGGTGCTGCTCGCGGGCGGCAGCGGGTGCTCCGGCGGGTCTGGCGGCGTCGTCATGGTACGAACCTGACACAGCACCAGAAAAGCCGCAGGGCGACACACCCTTACGGTGCATCGCCCCACGGCGCGCGGACCCGCTACAGCAGGCCGTCCCACATCTGCTCCAGGAGCACCGACCACCAGGTCTCGGGCGAGCCGAGCGCCGCCGGGTCCAGCGCGTTCAGCTGGGCCTGGAAGTCGACGGTCCAGCGGCCCGCCTGCTCGGGGTTGAGCCCGTAGCGCAGCCGCCACATCCGGCCGAGCAGCGCCAGCGACCGGGCGAACTCCGGCAGCCCGCTGTTCACGAACTGCGGCGGCACGGGCGCCCCGCCGGCACCCGCCTCGACGGGCACGGCCACGATGTGCGCCGTCCCGTACTGCACGCACAGCGCCTTGCCGAAGTCGGAGCCCATCACCAGGTACGAGCCCGCGTCCTGCCCCGGCTGCACCCCGCGCTCCTGGGCCAGCTCGGCCAGCGTCGGTACCGGGCGGCCCGGCTGGGCCTGCGCCCAGAAGAACGGCCCGAAGTCGGCGGGCAGCCCCGCGACGACGAGGGTGTGCGCGACGACGTCCGGCACGCCCTGGCGCGACACCGCCCGCTGGTCGAAGCGGAACACCCCGGGCCCGAAGGCCGCCGCCAGCTCCTGCGCGATGCCCTCCGGCGGAATCGGCGGCGCGGGCTGCGCGGGCGGCAGCGGCGCCCGGACCGGCGCCGGACGCGCCGGACCGTCGGCGACCTGGTGCAACTCGCCCTGGTGCGCCAGCAGTTGCGACATGCCCTGCTGGCGCGAGGCGTGATCGGTGCCGTACGGCGCGATCGACGTGATCCGCGCCTGCGGCCACTGCTCCTGGATCATGCGGGAGCAGTAGGCGCCGGGCAGCGCGCACGACTCCAGCTCCGTGTGCAGCTCCAGCACCTGGTCCGGCGGGATGTTCATGCCGCGCAGCTCGTGGAAGATCTGCCACTCCGGGTGCGGCACACCGGGCGCCGAGCGCCGGATGAGCTGCTGCTCGGAGCCGTCGGGCGCGCGGTAGCGCAGCACCGCCTGGTAGCCGGGGCCCACGGTCGGCGGACCGGCCGGAGGACCCGCGGGCCCGGGGAGCGTCTGCGGATACCCGTACGCGGGCGGCGGCCCGCCCGGGATCTGCTGCCCGGGCACGGGCGGCGGCATCGCACCGGGCGGCGGGGGCTGCATTCCGACCGGCGGCGGAGGCTGCATACCGACGGGCGGCGGAGGCTGCATGCCGACGGACGCCTGCGGGCCGGGGCCCGAGAGCATCGTCGCCGCGTGGTGCACCGCGTCGCCGCCCGGCGCCGGGGGCGGCGGAGGGCCGGGCGGACCGGGCGGGGGCGGGGTACCGGGAGCGCCGGGCGGGCCGGGCGGCGGCGGGGTGCCGGGCGCGCCGGGGCCCGCGACCGGCGGGCCGGACAGCATCGTCGCCGCGTGGTGCACGCCCGCACCGGGCGGCGGAGGCTGCGGCGCGGCCGGGGGCTCCGGCTGTCCGGCGGGGCCGGGCGCGGGCACCATCTGCGTCGGCACGTAACCGGCACCGGGCAGCCCCGGGCTGCCGGGCGGCGGCGGGGGCGGCGCACCGGCGCCGCGCGGCGGCTGCGCCTTGCTGGTCGCCGCGTTCGCGATGTCCCCCGCGTCGGGCGCGAGCGGGCGCCCGGCGGCGTCCCGGCCCGCAGCGGGCGCGGAGCCCTGCGGATACCCGTACGCGGGCACGGCACCGGGCGGCGGCGTGATCGGCACGGCGGTCCCCGGCACCGGCGGCGGCAGCGCGGCACCGGCCGGACCCGGCGCGGACGGCGGGGGCGGCGGAGGCGGCAGCGGCACGCCGCCCGGCACCTCGGCGGGCTTCGCGTCCTCGGTCAGCGGCGGCGAGAACACCGTGTCGGGCAGCGGGACGAGGCGGTCCTCCTCGTCCCCCACGCCATTGGTGTCCGTACCGGCCCACGGCGTCGCGTCGGCGGGCACCGGCGCGGGCGGCGGGGGCGGCGGCGGGGCGGACGCGGTGGCCGGTACCGCGTCCTGCGGTACGGCGTCCTGCGGCTCGGCGTCACCGGCCGGCGCGGACGCACCGCCCCCGGCGATCCCCAGCTTGTCCGCCGCCTCCTGCAACCACTCCGGCGGCGACAGCAGGAACGACGTCTGATTGAGGTCCACCCGCTCCGGCGGCCGCGGCGCCGCGGGCTCCGCCAGGGCCTCCGGCAGCCCGTACTCCTCCTCGTACCGCCGGATCACCTCACCCACGGGCAGCGCGGGCCACAGCGTCGCCTCCGCGGAGTCCCGGGCGATCACGAGCCGCTGGCGGCCGCCGTCGGAGACAGCGCCGCCCTCGCGGTCCTCGGCCCACACCACGAACCCCAGCTCGAACTCCCGCACCCGCACCTCCCGGTGCTGGTACGCGGGCACATCGCCGTTGATCCACTCCTCGGCGCGCTCCTGCGCCTGTGCGAACGTCACCATCGGACCCTCACCCCTCGTCCGGCGCGTCGGCCGGGACGGCGTGCGCGAAACCGCCGTCCACCATCAGGTTCGCCACCGTCTCCAGCTCCGGCGGATTGCCCGCCAGCCGGGACAGGAAGGCGTCGAAGTCGTCGCCGCAGGGCAGCAGCAACCGCTCCACCCGCTCGGCCACCGACCAGTGCGCCGTCTCACCGCCGTCGCGCGCGTCGTCGTACGCGCAGAACCACACCGACCCGATCGCCTCGCCCTTCACCTTCACGGCGAGGATCCCGCCCTGCACGAAGGCCACGCCCAGGTAGTCCTTCGTCAGGTGATCACGCAGACACTTGTTGACGTACACCAGGTCGTTGACGGCCGCCTCGTCGCGCACCGTGAAGAACGGCTGGTCGATCAGCAGCCCCAACTCGGCGTCCAGCGCGGCCCCCACGGGCGCGCACCCGCCGCCCGCCTTCAGGAACGAGCGGTACGCGCCCGGCAGCCGGCAGCCCAGGTCCTCCTCGGCGGCGAGCACCTGCTGCTCGGTCACCGCCACCGCCGACTTCGGCAGCCCGAAGTGCGCGGGCCGGGTGTCCTGCAAGGAACGCGTCCCCCGCTTGTGCTGGTCGACGGCGGCCGTCGCCAGACCGCCGTGATGACGCAGCAGCGCCTTCACCTCCACCGGCACCAACTCCAGGCGACGCGAACCGCGCACGTGGTGCCACGTCCAGCCGTGCGGCGTCGCCACCGGCGGGATGGTGTCCCACAGTTCGTGCCCCGCCGCCGCCTGCACGGCGTTCGCCGACACGTAGTCCGTGAGCCGCAGTTCGTCGACTCCGAACCCCTGCGGCGGCTCGGCGATCTCGGCCGCCGCGCGCGCGTACGCGGAGAAGTCCGGGTAGCCGTCACGGTCCACCCGCACTCCTCTCGGATGCCGGGCGGCACGGACCGGGTCCGGGAAGTGCACTACCTGCCCGGCATAGGCCGCGTTCGGCGGCGCGGCCTGCTGCCCGAGCCGACCTGTCGTCATGGCGGTTGCCCCCTGCGGCGCTGTGGACGATGTTGATGGTTAGCCGTCATGACAGCCTATGCGGTTGTACGACACCGGTCATCGGGCCTCCAGTTCCATGACCAGCAGTCACCCCTCTGTCACCACCCCGTGACGATCGGGCGTGTCGCGGGGGACCGACTACCGCACCGCCCGCCCCATTTGGCACTCTGTCCAGGCAACCCGGGGGATTGCAGCGGGAGACCGCAGGCGGGAAGCAGAGGGGAAGCACCACATGAACAGCGGCACGGCTCAGTCCGCCACACCCACCGACACCGGGACGGGTGCCGATCCACGCGTGGGCTGGAGCAGCACCGACGCCGCTCCCGCCCCGGCCCTGCGCGGCCGTCGCGACGGCATCCTGCCGACGGTCGCCGCGGCCCTGTCCGTGCGCGGCACCACCCTCACCTCCACGGCGGCCCGCGGTGAACAGGCGCCCGCGCTGCACCCGTTGGTCCAGGACTTCCTCGACACCCTCACCTCCGCCCAGCGCGACCGCTTCACCGGCCGCTGCGCCGAGGCCATCCTCATCTCCCGGCACCTCGCCTCGACCGACACCGAACGCACGGAGAAGTCGAAGCGGGCCCGGCGCAGACCGATGACGATGAGCGAGGCCCGCAAGGCCCTCAAGCACGCCAAGCTCACCACCCGCCGGATCCGCGAGGACGGCGACCCGCTGCACGGCGGTTTCGCCCGCCCCTGCCGCGCCTGCGCCGCGCTGACCGCCCACTTCGGCGTCCGCGTCGTGGACCCGACCGACGACTCCGACGAGGCCGCCCGCTGATGCCCGACTCCCCCACCGCGAACGGCACTTCACCCGGCCGCTTCACCACCCACGCCGACGCGGCCCTGCGCGCCGCCGGCTGGCAGCCCGGCCGCTGGGACATCAAGCAGGCCGAGTTCTGGGCCGACGCCCTGCGCACCCACGTCTCCCCGGCCGGTCACCGGCACGCCGTCTTCCCAGCCGCGGTCGAGGCCTGGGCCGAGTTCGGCGGCCTGCACCTCACCCCGACCGGACCCGGCCGGCACATAGCCCCGTCCCAGCCGCACCTCGACCCGCTGCACGGCCTGCACATGGCCCGCACCCTCGGCGACCTCGGCCGCGCCCTCGACACCGAGGTCTGCCCGCTCGGCGCCGAATCGGGCACCGAGGCGCTGCTCGCCATCGACACCGAGGGCCGGGTCTACGCCCTCGACCACAGCGGCGACTGGTACCTCGGCCCCACCATCGACCAGGCCCTGGAAACCCTGATCACCGGCATGCAGCCACCCCGCCTCCAGGCGGCATAAGACCTCTCGTCCCCGCCCGACGGCCGGTGGCCGCTGATGAGATGCCGCACGCAGTGCGCATCTCAGGGGCGCGGGGAACTGCGCGCGAAGCCCCACCGGGCCGCGGACGACCGACTACCCGGCCAGCCGCCCAACCCCCTGCGCGGGCAACACGGCCGACACCCGAAACCCCCCGGCATCAGTGGGCCCGGACACAAAGACCCCACCCAGCCCGGCAACCCGCTCCTTCATCCCCACCAGCCCGTTCCCCCCGGAGGGCAACCCCACGGACGCCGCCGCCGGCACCGGCGGCGGCTCGTTCTCCACCTGCATCGCCACCTCGGCCCCCCGGTGCGCCAGCCGCACATACGTCTTCGCGCCCGCCGCGTGCTTGTGCACATTGGTCAGCGCCTCCTGCACCACCCGGTAGGCGGTCTGCTCCACCACGGCCGCGTACACCACCACGTCCCCCTCGACCGACATCTCGACCACCATCCCGGCCGCCCGCGACTGCCCCAGCAGCTCCTCCAGCTCGGCCAGACTGGGCCCGCCGTCACCCTCCGCCTCGGCCTCGGCCCGCGACGCGGCAGCCGCCGCGGCGACCCCGACGGCCTGGAGCGGCACCTCCGGCACCCGCTGCGGCACGGCCTCCCCGGAACGCAGCACCCCGAGCATCTCCCGCAGCTCGGTCAGCGCCTGGCGGCCCATGTCCCCCACGAGCGCGGCGTTCTTCACCGCCTTCTCCGGGTCCTTGCGGGCCACCGCCTGGAGCGCCGCCGCGTGCACCACCATCAGCGACACCCGGTGCGCGACGACATCGTGCATCTCCCGCGCGATACGGGTCCGCTCCTCGCCCCGCGCCCACTCGGCCCGCTCCTCGGCCCGCTCGGCCAGCAGCGACAGCTCGCGCTCCAACGACTCGTTGCGCTCCTGGAGGCTCTCCATCAGGCGCCGGCGCGCACCCACGTACATGCCGAGCAGCAGCGGCGGAGCCGTCACGCCCAGCGCCGTGGTGATCGCGATGAAGGGCACCAGCCAGGTGCCCACCTGGAACGCGTCGACACCGCGCGCCGCGTCCTGCTGCGCCCGCACGACCGTCACGATCAGCGTCCCCGCGAACGACATCGATGCCAGCGCGCCGATGATCCGCCGGGGCATCTCGGACGCCGCCAGGGAGTAGAGGGCGACGACGGTCATCAGGACGCCCATCTCGGCCGGTGTGATCGCCACCGACACCAGGACCACCGCGATCGGCCACTGCCGGCGCAGCACCAGGGTCGCCCCGGCGAGCACACCGAAGACGACGCCGACCGCGGCCGGCAGCCCGGCCTTGTGCGCGAACGACACTCCCTCGACCGCGCACTCCGCGGCCGACAGCACCCCCAGTCCCCCGTCGAACAGCGCACTGCGCCGCCGCTCCCACCACCACGGCCCCCCGGCCGCGGCTCGGTGAACTTCCCCCGTCGTGGTCATACCTCCACCCTACGGGCGCCGCACAAGGGTTTTCCGGTGAGTTTTGTGGACTGGCCTACACCACGTCCCGGTCCCGAACAGAAGCGAAACCGCCCGGTATCACTCGAACTGCTGGCCCCCATGCGTTTCAGTCCAGA